>DASZPA010000365.1:0-12036 GCA_035550555.1 Fimbriimonas sp. | reverse complement strand
CTCGCGGTGGGCCGATCCGCTGCCTCATCCTCATTCGTTGATAGTTGGCGGCACGGCAATGCTTGGGTGTCTTACCGTTGCTCTATGGAACCACTCGAGCGACTGGCTTGCCATTCCGGTACTAGCCGTGGTCAGTCCGGTGATCCTGTTGTTATCCAAGCGGCTTGGAACCGGAGCTAATCACCATTACCTGAGAGAGCTGATGGACCTGCCGGCATCCGTCCCCCAATTCGCCGTCGAGGTCGATCTCTCGCACAATGGAGCGGTCTATGGGTCGGACCGGGGACTACTCCGATTCGTGGACGGCTCCCTACAGTTTCAAGGGTTCGACACGATTTTCACGATCGTCAGCCAAGATGTCCAGAGTTGGAAGCCCGTCGGCAGCACGTCTGGGCTCTGCGTCCACTGCCTCACATGGAAAGGCGACTTTCGCGGAACAGCCACGTTCTTCCCTATCTCGCAGCCGCGGAACGATGAGACCGAGGATCCAACCATGCTTTGGTCGGAGTTCGATAGGTTGTATCGCGGAAAGCAAGTCAGCGGGCTCAGCGTCTTGCCGCCTAAGACTCCTCAGCCGGGATGGCAAAAGAGAGTCAGTGTCTCCGCTCTCTGGCAAACCATCGCGCTTGTTCTTCTCGGTGTGATCGCTTATTCATTTCCCTCAGGAAGAAACGTGCGACTCTGGGATTCAATTCCTGCCGACGTGGTGCTGGCGCCCTTTATCGGCGCCGCAATAGCGGTTGCCTTCAGCCTCATGCTCCAACTCAATCGGCTACGCGTCCTGTGGCTGATGAGCAAGACTCAAGAATCGAGTTCGGACTGCCTCCTTGGAAACCTTCACGAGACGACATCTTCGCAAGCGATCGAATCTGAGACTCACCAGACCGTCTAAGCCGTGCCCCAATTAGTTGTTGAATACTGCGGACCTCCACACGCGAAAGAGACTTCGCAGTTCGCAGAGTGATGCTTGCCGCTTCCACTAGAGGAGTGGAGCCAGGCGCGTCTGATTTCAAGATCTGCCAGCCTTGGATTCTACCGTTCGAAAGGGTATCCCGTCTCTTGCTGACTCGTTGAGGAAGATCTCCATCACATGCTTTTTCTTGTTGCCAATCGACGTACTCCTATTGGCGGTAACCAAAACTCACTGGTCTCACAACCCGTTAAGCGCCACGGCCATTCACTCCGTTCTCACCATGCTTGCTGGTTGGCTCGGTCTGCCAGGATACGCGGTGCACCAGCGATGGAAGAAGATCAGAGGTTAGGGTCTAGGGAACTCGTTTTGAAGTGAACGACCTTTCGACTTCTCTGGATAGTAACCACCGCGACGCGAGCGAAAGCGCCGAGGCAGCCGACCTGGCAAACGAACTGAAGATCGCACCCAGGTTCGCGAAATGGCGTAGCCGACCCACCCATCCGCCAACCTGGCGGACTCGGCTTAAGGAGGCCCGTTGGGAACGGTTGGCTTTCCCGGTCTTCGCAATCTTGCTGGTCCTCGTTCTCGGTTGGTATTGGGCGCAGCTTCCGCCTGTCTTCCGGATGATCCTCCGCGTTCCCAGCTACGCGGTTTTCGGGTTTATTCTCTTGGCCAACGCCAAAGTCTGGAGTCGACGTCCACATGCCTTGGTTGTCCGTATGCTCGATATTCCATGCCCAAACAACCAGTTTGCCGGTCATGTGAGCTTCACCGGAAAAGGTATGACTCTCGGCAAAGACGAGGGGGTCATCACATTCACGGAGGGCTGGCTCCATTTTGAGGGCCTGCGGACCTCCTTCTCACTCAAGCCAGACGGCGTTGAGCTCAAATCCCGGTCAATGAGCCGCGAAAGCATCTCCATGCGATTTATTCCCAGGACCCAAGCGGCCAAGATGGAGACTCACTCGCTGTCCTATTCGTTGGCCAATATCGACTTCCATCTGACCATAGCTCCCTTCGACCGAGCCGTCGGCAACGATCCGGGTCTGCGCGACCGGTTCAGCCGCGCCATCCGAGCCTGGAAAGAGGGTTCGGCGCCAAGAGAGGGAGAGGCGCTGTTCCCGCCACTCGGCCAGGCGTTCGATGCGCGAAAACATGTAAGGATCGTCGCCATCGTCGCAGGCTTCCTGGCAAGCGCCATCCTGGCCGCTTTGATTTCCTGTTGCGATCAAATGAAAGCGTTTGAGGTCTGTATTCTCGCGGTCGCGGCGCTATGCGCTTTGGGTGCCGTCGTGGTCTACTGTCGTGGCGTTCCCCGAGAGGCCGACGCTTATGCGAAGCTGGTGGCGGATTTGGAACCCCACGGCGATAGCTGAGACCACTCGGCGACTCGCCCTACAATTGGGCGGACCAAACACAGCCCTCTTTTACTTGACAACTGCTGGAAAGATAAGTAATGGTGTCTACTCAGTTCTGCTATCTCAAGCAAGAAGAGGTATTTCCCGGTGCTTAACAGGGAGTCTGACAGCTCAATCTCCGAGATTGGGAGCCACAAGCTCACGAGCGCGGGTAACGAAAGTCCACAACCTCTCGCCCTTCACTATGCGGAGTGGCGTCCTCGGGCACTGTATGCGCCCGACTTCTCAACGCGTTTGAGAGAGGCCCGTTGGGAGCGGCTCTTTGCCGCAGTCTTCGCTGTGATCGGAACATCTTTCCTTCTTTGGCTGAACTATCTCTTCAAAACCTTCACCTTCGTGTATTCCATCGGAATGGGCGTGGTGGTTGTAGTTTGGATGAAAGCTTTGAGACACCGGCCGCACCCTCGAGTTCTTCATCTGCTTGACGTTCCCAGGTCCGAACACCAATTCCCCGTTCGAATTCTCTTAACGGCGCATCGCCAGCGGCTCGGCAGCGATGAAGGCGTCATATCGTTCATCGGTGGCTGGCTGCATTTCGAAGGACTTCGGACAGCGTTTTCTTTTAAGCCCGATGCAGTGGAGTTGAAATCGAGCCCCAAGCAAATCTATTCGCCCATCGACACCCTGATGTGGAAGAGTCAATCTCAAAACCTTGAAACACACTCATTGCACTACAGGATCAACAATTTCGATCGCACTGTTGAGATCGAACCTTACAACCGTATTCAGGGCGTCCCGTCGCCGCTTCGTGAGGACTTCAACGCGCTTATCCGTGCTTGGAAGAAACGAGATGTTCCGCCGGAGGGAGAGAGCCTTGCACCCCCTATTGCACCCTTGAATCAGCCTTTCCCTTTGAGGAATGTTGTCGGCACGCTTGTGGTCGTCGGTACGGTAGGTGCCGTGCTCGGGTTCGCTTACCTCCGACCGCTTGCGTCGATCCTCAGAGTTCGTCCGGGGGGACTGGCATTCACACTTTTCACACTGTCGCTCTGTCTCATCGTGAGCGGGATCTACTGGTGGGTGAATCAAAGGGCCGCCAAGAAGTTAAGGACCGAGATCGAACAAGTCCTGGAGTCTGTCACCGCATCGGAAGGCTGACCAGTTCCCTCGGCGCACTTCCCTCCGGAGGATCGACCCAGACTCCGTCCGCCTTGAGCAACGCGATCAGCTCTTGGACTCCCTGCTCTTGCGGGATGCTGGTCTTGACGACTTCCCTCTTTCTGTAGAGCGTGATCTTGCCGCCTGAGGCGCCCACGTAGCCATAGTCCGCGTCCGCCATCTCGCCGGGGCCGTTGACGATGCAGCCCATGACGGCGATGTCCATACCGACCAGATGCTTGGTCGCATCGCGGACCTGGTGCAGCACGATGGGAAGGTCGAACTTGGTGCGTCCGCACGAGGGGCAAGCGATGTACTCAACCTTCGTCTTTCGAAGCCCCAGCGCCTGCAAGATGTCGTAGCAGACGGGGATTTCGTGGATTGGATCTTCGGAGAGCGAGACGCGAATCGTGTCGCCAATCCCTTCCATTAGAAGAGTCGCGATGCCGGAAGTGGATTTTATCCGGGCATATTCCCCGTCACCAGCCTCAGTGACCCCGAGATGGAGCGGATACTTCATGCCCTCCTTGTCCATCGCCGCAACCATCAGCCGGTTCGCCGCGACCATCACGGGCACGCGTGAAGCCTTGGCCGAGATGTTCAGGTTGGTGTAGCCATGCTTCTCGCAGATGCGCAGGTACTCCATGGCGCTCTCCACCATTCCGTCGGGAGTGTCGCCGTAGGTGACGAGCATCCGCTCGGAAAGCGAGCCGTGGTTCACGCCGATTCGCATGGCCCGGTCGTGCTTCTTGCAAGCCTCGATCACCGGCACAAAGCTCTCCTCAATCGCAAGCTGCTCCTGCACATGCTCCTCCACCGAGTACTCGACCCGGTTGGTGTGCTTGTGAAACACGAACAGACCCGGGTTCACCCGGACCTCGTCGACGTGCTTCGCCGCCTCGACGGCGATGGCGGTGCCCTGGTGGTGGACGTCAGCCGTGAGCGGGACGTAGCCATGCCGCTCCGTGACTTTCGCTCGGATCTCCTCCATCGCCTGCGCTTCGCCCAAGCTCGGAGTGGTCACGCGCACCAGCTCGCAGCCGGCCTCGTGAAGCGCCACGATCTGCTCCACGCACGCGTCCACGTTGCGAGTCTCCTCGGTAATCATGGACTGGACCACCACATGGTGTCCGCCGCCCATCGTGATCGGGCCGACTCGGCAAGGCGTCGTAACTCGGCGAGGAATGCTGGCAGGAATGCTCATCCGTTTTTGATTGTGACCGTCAGCGGCCATGTCGTTCTACGTCTGACGGGTGTCCGCGGGATTCGACTTCGACCGACGCGGTTCTTGCATCCCTCCGGGATGCTTCTCAAATCGACGGCTCCCACCCCGGGTCTTCGACCCGGCTAAGATCTTAAGCCCCTCCGGGGCGTGAATACTGAGAAACATCAATCGCGGTCACAACGAGCAGGGGGCCTTAGATTTTAGCGGCGGGTCGGTGTCTATGGAGGAAGAACCACCCGGTTTGCCGAACAAAAAACGTTTCCAATAATGAGCTCGGAGGGCTCTCGATAGCTTAGCCGCGGGTCGAAGACCCGGGGTTGGTCGACAGCCACGATCCCCGCACCCCGGAGGCGGTGCCAGAAAAGGGCCCACCGCTTTGTTAGGATCCCTACCAATCTCGTGGTAATCGCTAAGATAGAAACCGTTACTCATGTCGTCGCCCGAACCTAAATTAGACCCAAGCCAAGCGCAGCTGCCAACGCCCGAGCAGCAGGCGATCGAGTTCTCGAAATGGCGAAGGCTCCTGGTCTCCTCGGCAACCGTCCTTTGTCTCTTCGCCATCTGCGCCATCGCGATTCGACTGGGCCTCGCAATCCACCACACGCTTCTGCTGTTCACTTTGGGCGGTCTCATCGCCTATGCCTTGGCGCCTCTCGTAGATCTAGTACAGCGCCCGAGACTCGGCAAAGCCCAAAGACCGCTTGGGAAAACGGCAAGCGTCTTCGTCGTCTTCGCGTTCCTGTTCCTCGTCCTGGCCGGCATCCTTTGGTGGTTAGGCGAACACGCGGCTCACCAGATCAAGGTTCTGCGCGAGAACGGTCCTGCCTATCACAACAAAGCGATCAATCTCGCTCAGGACTTCGACGAGCGATTTCTTAAGCCGAAAGGAATCGAGTTCAGCGTCGCCGATACAATCCAGAACCCTCCTCGAGAGGTCAATACCTACGCCAGTAAGATCGGCGAGAGCGCTCTCCCCTACATCGCCCACACGGTTGTCAATATCACCGAGTCTTTTGTAGTTCTCCTCATCGCGCTGTACTTCCTCATCTTCGGCACCGAGATGAAGGAGCAAGCGAACCGAGCGATGTCTCCCTTCCTGCGGACCTACGCCGAACCCTGGGAAACCGACGTCAATCGAATCTTGGGCGGCTTCGTCCGCGGACAGTTCGCCGTGGCGCTCATTAACGGCGCCTGCGCCGCGGTCGGACTGCTAGCCTTCGGCGTTCATCTCTGGTTGATCCTGGCTGCTTTCGTAGTGATAGCATCGTTGATTCCAGTGTTCGGAACTTACCTTGGCGCGGTGCCAGCCATTATCGCGGCCCTGGTAACGCCAACTCACTTCACTCCCGTCGCAGGAGCGATCTCCGTACTGATCCTCTTCATTGTGATCAACGAGGTAAGCAGCAAGATCTTCTATCCTAAGCTGGTGGGCGCGGCGCTGAACCTCCATGAGGTGCTGGTTCTATTCGTGCTCTTCGCCGGACTCGAGATCGATGGGATCGTCGGCGCGCTTCTCGCAGCACCCATCGCTTCCCTCTCTATCGTCACCTTGGTCCACTTGTATCGCCTATGGCAAGAATCGCCCGAGGAGCCGATTTCGGACGAGATCATGCGCGAGTACGAATCGAAGCCTCACACGAGGGTGTTCAAGCGGCGAAAGCCTACGCCGGCCAAAGGCTGATATTGTGTTTACATGCTGGACGCTGTTCGAGTCTTCATAGGGTGCCGAATCGGTCCACCGCTCTCAGACTTCTTGAATGAGGCCAAGTTGGACCTCAAGCGGCGTTCTGCCACGGTTCCGGCACGCTGGGTCCACGACAACGCTTACGCCCTAATCTTCTTCGCGATGGGCGAGGTAGAGCCCTATCGAATGTTGGATATCGAGCGTGCTATCCAGCCCGTTTGCCGCCAGTTTCCTCCTCTTCAGCTCTCACTCGGAGGATGGATTGGGCTGCCAAGCACGGTTTCGCTGCGTCAGGTAGGAGTTTCGATTGCCGGCGACGTCGGCAGGCTAACGGGTTTGCAGGAAGGGCTACGGGCGGCTTGCGTTCCCTTCATGCATGTAACCGAAAGACCGGTACCGCCACACATTCCGCTCGCAATGCTCCGGTCGGAATCACCGGAGGCGAAAACCACCATGGGTCTGGCCCTGCGGCATGTGAAGCGAGAGTTCGGCCAGCCGTTTACGCTTTCGGCGGTGGAAGTCCTTCGGACCGCGGCCGACGAGAACATGGCGGCTCAGTACGAGGCGCTTAAAACCGTTTCGCTTGGGTAACCACGGCGGCACGGGAGGACATGGCGGTCACGGTTTGGATCTGCGGTCGCGACTTGTCACCCGAGGGACTCGCCGTGTAACTCCGTGTCCTCCGTGCCGCCGTGGTTAAGACTCACTCAAGGCTAGGATCAGGACGAATCCCCTTCCACAGCGTCTCCAGGTCGTAAAACTGCCTCTGCTCCTCGCGCATGACGTGGAAGATCACGTCGCCGTAATCCTGAAGAACCCAGCCGCTCTTGTCGCCCTCGACACGCAGAGGTTTCGACTTCAAGGCCGCCATCTTCTCGGCGACCTTGTCGGCGATGGAGTCGACGTGGCGGTCGCTCGTGCCCGTGCAGACGATGAAGTAGTCGGCAACTGAGGTTTTGGCTCGCACGTCGAGCACTTCAACCTGCTCGGCTTTCATGTCGTCGGCGGCGTCGACGATAGCGTCGGATTTCTCTTTGGATGTCATTCAGATTTGGTAAAGCTTATTTTCCCGTATATACGTTAAAACACGGCCAGGAAGAAGCGCCGAGACATCTCGCTTCTGGGCCAACCGGTCGCGGATCTCCGTCGACGAGACGGGCATCGTGGGCATCTTGATGATATCGATGGCGGCAGCGAGTTCGGGGGGAAGCCGCTTGATCACGTCCGCGTCGGTGTGTGGAGGCCGGCTCACAACACCCAGCCGGCACAACTTAACCAGCCGTTGGGGCGCCTTCCAAAGCGTTAGCTCCTTCACGGTGTCGGCGCCCATCAAGAACCAGTACTCGGCCGGCTGGGCCATCTGGAGCTCGCTCAGCGTGTCGACCGCATAGCTCTTCCCTCCTCGCGTGATTTCGATGTCGCTCATGGCCACGTTAGGCTCATTTTCGACCAGCCGCCTCACCATCTCCATCCGAGCCTTCGCGGGTGTCTGATGGCCTCGGTTCTTGAGCGGGTTCTGGTTCGCGGGGAGGAAAATCACCTCATCCAGCTCCAACTGCTCGATCGCTGCTCGTGCGATGGCAAGGTGGCCATCGTGGGGCGGATCGAATGTGCCGCCCAGGATGCCGATCTTCATCCGAACACCTGCGGCCGTGACGTGGAAGTCTGTTGCATTGACTCTCCTGCGGCTGGCTGAATAACTTGCGTGACCGCAAATGCCAGACCCCTTCCTGCCGCCGGAGGGATCGCTGAACGAAGCGAGCCCTGCCCGACGGATATTCCGATACTGCCAAAGTCCGTCAAGAAGGAGCGCTTCGAACTCTGATCGGTTTCATCTTCAAGGACTTTTCCGCTTGTGGACCAGATGCCCCCTCTCCCCTCACCGACCTCCCCCGCGGAGGGGGGAGGTGATGGCTTATGAGGCCATGTCGAAGAATCCCAACGCACACGAAGTCTTCCAACGGGCGCCCCGATTTCGACGCATGAGGTGGCAGCCGTTGAGGAGCCATTACCTCCCCCCTCCGCGGGGGAGGTCGGTGAGCTGGCGAACCGGGAGAAGGGGAAATCCGATTCGAATAGGACCAGGTCCATTGAAAACCTACACCTCATCCGAAAACGCGAACTCCACGTCTCCTACCGTGACCTGGTCCCCCTCTTCCACTCCCATTTCGCGCAGCTTGTTGATCACGCCGATCCTTTCCAGACGCCGGTGAAGGTACCTCACAGCTTCGGGGTTATTGAGGTCCGTCATGGCGACCATCCGCTCGATCCGCTTGCCCACAACCTTGTAGCCACCGGCGGTCTCCTCGACGTCCCAGAACTGGTCCGACTCCTTGAGCGCTGGCATCAGAACGGGGATCTCCGGCTCCGGAGTCGCCTGTTGGAGCGTCTCGAACATCGCCGCCGTAAGCTGGCCCAACCCTTCCCCTGTCGCGGCGGAAACTGGAAATAACGGGATCCCAAGCGCTTCGAACCGAGGCCGGAGCTCGTTAAAAGCGTCGCCAGAGATGATGTCCATCTTGCTTAACGCGATCAACCGCGGCCGCGCCCAGATCTCCTCGCTATACAGCTTCAACTCTTTCTCGATGAGATGGAAGTTCTCCAATGGGTCCGACTCGTCGACCGGATTCACATCGACCACATGCACGAGCACCCGGCACCGCTCGACGTGCCGTAAGAACTGGTGCCCCAACCCGACACCTTCGCTCGCCCCCTCGATCAGCCCGGGCATGTCGGCAACGACGAACGACTCGCCGTTATAAGCGACCACTCCCAAATTCGGGATGATCGTCGTAAAGGGATAGTCCGCGATTTTGGGACGCGCGGCACTTAGTCGAGAAATCAGCGTGCTTTTGCCTGCGTTGGGAAGCCCCACCAGAGCCACATCTGCCAGGAGCTTCAGCTCGAGGCGAGCCACGACTCGCTCGCCCGGAGCACCCTTTTGAGCGAAGTTCGGCGTCTGACGGACGCTGCTGGCGTAGTGCTGGTTGCCGAATCCGCCCTTTCCACCCTTGCAGATCGTGTACTTGATGCCGTTGGTCGACATATCGACCAGAAAGTCGCCCGTCTCATCGTCGTACACGACCGTCCCGACAGGCACCTTCACGATAATGTTCTTCGCGCTGTTGCCGCGCTTGTTCCCCACGCCATGGGTGCCGCTGCCGGCTTCAAACTTCTGCTGAAGCTTCAAATCGTAGAGCGTGCGCTTGTTGCGGTCGGCCAGCAGCACCACATCGCCTCCGCGCCCGCCGTCGGCGCCGTTGGGGCCTCCACGCGGGACGAACTTTTCTCGGTGGAACGAGACCGCGCCCGAGCCTCCGCGGCCGCTGGTGAACTCCACGACCGCTTCATCCAGGAACATGGCTTTGAGTGTAACCGGAATACAATCGATACATGTCTACCCCCGTCGAGCCGGCGCTCCGTTGGTTCGAAAGACGAGGTTGGACGCCCTTCCCGTTCCAACTCGAGGTTTGGAACGCTTACCTGGAAGGCAAAAGCGGACTGATCCACTCCGCAACCGGTACGGGAAAGACCTACTCCGCATGGCTTGGGCCCGTTTTGGAGTTCCTTCAAGTACCCGAGGAGGCGCACCCGGAGCGGGGCGCAGCGCTACGTGTCTTATGGGTGACCCCGCTGCGCGCCCTGGCTTCAGACACGATCAGCTCGTTGCTGCTGCCGGTCGAGGAGTTGGGCTTGCCGTGGACGGTCGAAGGGCGGACCGGCGACACCACTCAGAGCCTGAGGGCGAAGCAAAAGAATCGCCTCCCCACTGCCCTGGTCACCACGCCTGAGAGCCTCAGCCTCTTCCTTAGCAACGCCGGAGCCGCCGAGCTGTTCAGTCAGCTGCGCCTGGTTGTCGTCGACGAGTGGCACGAGCTGATGTCCACCAAGCGCGGAGTGATGACCGAGCTGGCACTCGCCCGGCTGCGCGCCATCTGCCCGTCGATGCGAACCTGGGGTGTCTCCGCGACCCTGGGAAACCTGAAGGAATCACTTCATGCACTGCTCGGGGAGAACTTCCAGGGTCCTGAGCCGGCATTGGTCGAGGGCAGCTTGGAGAAGAGGGTGATCATCGACACGCTTCTTCCCAAGAACATCTCGCGTTTCCCGTGGGCCGGCCACTTCGGCGCGCAGATGCTTGGGCCGGTGATCTCGGCGATCGAGGAGAGCGGGACTTGCTTGCTGTTCGCTAACACCCGTAGCCATGCCGAGCTTTGGTACCAAGACATTCTCAACGCCAAGCCGGAATGGATCGACGAAGTGGGCCTGCACCACGGGAGCCTCGATCGCGCCGTGCGCGACGAGGTTGAAGAAGGGCTGAAGAGCGGCCGGCTCCGAGCCGTCGTCTGTACATCCTCCCTGGATCTCGGCGTCGACTTTTCACCTGTCGATCGCGTGCTCCAGATCGGGTCGCCCAAGGGCGTCGCGAGGCTCCTGCAGCGAGCCGGCCGAAGCGGCCACAGGCCCGGAGTTCCCTCGCGGATAACCTGCGTCCCGACCCACGCGTTTGAAATGGTCGATATGGCGGCCGCCCGCGAGGCGGTGAAGCTCGGCAAGATCGAGAGCCGGGAGGGGATCAACAAGCCTCTCGACGTGCTCGCCCAACACCTCGTTACGATCGCTGCCGGAGACGGGTTCGAATACCAAGAGATGCTGCGGGAGGTTAGGACCTCCTACGCCTATCGTGACCTGAGCGAACAGGAGTGGAACTGGACGCTTGAGTTCGTAACGACCGGCGGTTCCAGCCTGCGCGCCTACCCCGAGTACCAGAAGGTCGTGCTGCGCGACGGACGATATGTCGTCGAGGACCAAGGCATTGCTCGGAGGCACAGGATGGCGATCGGCACGATCGTGAGCGACGCCGCGATGTCCGTCCAGTACTTGAACGGCGCCAAGATCGGAACGGTTGAGGAGAGCTTCATTGCTCGACTCAAACCCGGAGATAAGTTTCTGTTCGGAGGACGACCCCTTGCGTTCGTTCGAGTCCGAGATATGACCGCATGGGTCCGCAAAGCCTCCAATCTCAAGGGCGCTGTGCCGCGATGGATGGGCGGCCGCGTGCCGCTCAGCGGAGAGCTCTCCAACGCCATTCGCGACGAACTGGACTTCGCCAAAAATGGCGAGCTGCGCAGTCCGGAGATGCAGACGCTCCACCCGATCCTCGAGCTTCAGGCGCGATGGTCGGAGATCCCAGCCTCCGACGAGTTCCTGATCGAATCGGTGTTCGACGCCGAAGGCCACCACCTCTTTTTCTATCCCTTTGAAGGACGCCTGGTCCACGAGGGCCTTGCCGCGCTCTTCGCCTACCGCATCTCCCGACTCCAGCCAATCACCTTCAGCCTGGCGATGAACGACTACGGGTTCGAGCTTCTTTCGCCCGAAAAGGCGCCTTTAGAGGAGGCTCTGGAAGAGGGCCTTCTCAGCTATCAAAACGTCGCTGAAGAGATCATCCTCTCGCTCAACGCCGTCGAGATGGCGAGGCGGCAGTTCCGAGAAGTCGCCCGCATCGCCGGCCTCGTGTTTCAAGGCTTCCCAGGCTCCCACAAGACAAGCAAGCAGCTTCAGTCGTCGAGTGGTCTCTTTTACGACGTCTTCGCCCGTTTCGACCCAGGCAACCTGCTCCTCCACCAGTCGCAGAAGGAGGTGCTTGAGAAGCAGCTTGAGCAGTCGCGCATGACGACGGCCCTCTTGCGGCTGC
>DASZPA010000364.1:0-4099 GCA_035550555.1 Fimbriimonas sp. | reverse complement strand
GAATATCCTGTACCAGTCCTCCTCATCCTGACCGGCCAGCCCAAATATATACAGAGCTATTCCGGCTTGGCCGAGCGAATCAACACCAAACTGTTCCGTGGATACATTGAGCAGAAGGGGTTGGACCCGCGCGAACACTTTCGGGTAGGCCTCGCAGCAGCTCAGCAATACGCCGATTTTGGCCTAAGGATCTCAGATCGGCTCGACCGCGCTTGGCCAACGATTACATCTAGGGAAGAAGACCTCCTTCGAAGGTTCGGATTGGAGAACGCAACCAACGCAGGACTTGACCTGGAATGGTGGTCCGCAGAGCGAAAGATTGACGATAGCGGAGCGCAGGTGTGGTCCAAGGTGCTTGTCGGTCATTTCTGGCTCAAGGATCACGACATGGAGAGTCGACCTTTCTTCTTCAAGCTCGAATCCCGTAGTCATGGACAAGCAAGCTACAAAGCGAGCAAGGTTCTCGAAGGTGCTCTTCAACACATCCAACTCCCCGGTCAAGTCCTCTCTCAAGATCGCTCACTTATGGTGACCGCACAGGCGACACTGTCTGGAAACCCACCGTTATCACTTTCGGAGTTCTTGCGACGGCCCTCATCGGAAGTCGAATTGATGCTTTTTGACATCGCTAACGACGTTGCCGACCAACTTGACCGTCTAGGCACATCTTCAACTGAACCCAAAGCCGATCGGGATCTTGTTTGGCGGTTCCATGAGCAACAGCTTGCCGCCTACGATGAGCAACATCGTCAATTCACTGCCGAAGAGGACACCCTCCCGAGCAAAGTTTTAGCACACGTAAAATTGGTAGCTGGAACTCCTTGGATTCCATGGCGCTCCTGCCAGCACGGCGACTTACACCTTGGAAATGTGAGCATCGACATCCACGGCTCACGCGCATTTGGCTTCCTAATCGATGCAGGAGCAATGGAGCCTGGTCCTGCCGGAAAGGACTTGGCCGCGTTCGAAGTCGCTCTGGTCCTTCATCAGGCATCCTCTTCAGATACAGTTCTTACGGCGGTTGTCGGCATGTTTGGCGCCGCTCAATGGTCCGAAGCTTCGTCCAATATTGAATCCAACACGACGACTCTGCTGAAGCAAATCCGCGAAAGAGCCATGAAAATAACGGACGCTAAGACTTACCAGCTCTTACTTCTAGATCAAGCAATGATACAGTTCGGGTCGCTGGTTTACGGATCCTTTGGCAACAAGATCGCTCAGCCGAAGGATGCATTCGAACTATATCGCGCAATTGCCCGGGCATATCTTCGAATGTGAAAGATTTTGTCTTCAGCCTTCCGAAGCTATTTCGATGTTAGTTTTTTGTGGCTCCCCAGACCCCGAGATCAAGTTAAACACAATGGACTTACTGGAAGAGTTCAGTGCGCACTAAGACGGCCTTTTTGGCGGATATTCCGGGCGGACAAGCTCAACTTCGAACGCGCCAAGATCGGAAATGAGGCTCAACCCTCCGGCTCAACAGCCATCGTCGACCGACCCCCAGTGACAGTCCGCCAGAAGGATATCCACTGCTTGCGAATGCCGTTCGCCCGAGTGAGGATCTCCTTGGCCGGCTTGCGCCCATGTTCCACAACCACGACGATTCCCGTGTTGAATCTCTTTTGACCGTGATTCGAATCCGGGAGGCGCGGGACGTTTGCCGCGATCATGTCGCGAATCTTCACCTTTAGGCGATCGACTAGCCCGGGGGGCCGGGCATGGTGCGGGTGTGGTTGAACGTGTACTCTCCCAGTAGCTTCTCGCGTCCTTCCCTTTCGACGGCCACCAGTCTGGCGATCATCGTCTCGGAGGGTGCAGCCTTGGCGTAGGTGATCGATTGCTGAAAGGCTACGCTGCCCCCGTTCGGATCAAAGGGAATGTCTTCCAGTCTTAGCTTAAGCGAGCCATCGCTCTCGCAGATGCAGAGGTCGATCCGAGCCGCTCCACGTAAGTCCGCGGCCAACCGCCCGATCAGGAAGTCATCCTCGGCAGTCACGGTGCAATCGATAGCTCCACCGAGAGGCGGAGCGTACTCGCGGACTCGAAAGCCTTCTTTTGAGATCTGGTCGAGGAAGGAATCCGGAACGACCATCAAAAGGGATCCGCTTCGTGCGAGATCGCCCGTCAAACCGGCCAACCGAATGATCCTCTCAAGGAGTTGAGAGCAAGAGTCGCAGTCGATCAGGTGATCCTCGACTTTCTCCTCTTCAGAAGCGGAAAGGCTTCCGAACCAGTAGTTCGTGAGAACGAGGAGGTCGATCGGTGAGTGACAGGTCATTCGGAGCCTCCCATGCAAGCGAGAAGCTGCCTGATGGCCCGATGGCGGATGATCCGCACGTTGGAGTCGGAAATACCTAAGGTCGCAGCGATGTCCGCGCCCTTGTGCTCGTCGTAAAAGGACATCACGACAACGGTGCGGTCCCGCTCCTTGAGACTTTGAACGCAGTGAGCGAGCTGCGTGGGGTCATATTCAGGAGAGGTCGGTAGCTGGACAATCTCAGTGTGGCCGCCGAGTTCCTGCAATAGGCGCTCCCGCCTGAAAGCGTTTCGACGAAAATCCAGGACGGTCATCCGGCACGTCCCGAGCACGAACGAGGCTATCTTTGCAGGCTCTCGCAGCTTTCCGGCCCGAAGAGCTTCCAAAGTGATGAGGAGAACCTGTTGGACCAGGTCCTCGGCAGCACTCTCGTCCCTTAAGTGACGCCTACCATAGAGTCGCACTCGCGGGGCGAACCGACGGAGAAGCGCGTCTTCGGATTCCCTGTCTTGGCTTGCTGCGACTTGCCTCGCCAGATCGGCGTCGCTGCAGTTTTTTTCCACCTTTCGCTTTGATTATGTAACGCTTGACCCTTCGCTTTACACATCCAATCGTAAGAGCCGACCGATCGGTGATGGCTCTACGAGAGGGAACCAATGATCCAGCAAGAACTGCAGCCATTCGTAAACACGAGAAGGGACGAAGCCTTCCAATTCCTGGGCCTGCCCACAATCATGAGGGCATCGGGTGAAGCCACCAACGGTGGTTTTGGGTTGGTCGAACACCTGACTTTGCCACCCGGATTCGCCTCGCCCTATCACGTGCATCGACGCGAAGACGAGGCATTTTATATTCTGGAGGGCAGAGTTGCTTTCGTGTGTGACGGCGATTGGATCGCAGCAGGTCCCGGCGATTTCGTCTTTGGACCCCGAAATGTCCCTCACGGCTTTGCGGTCGATGGCGAGACACCGGCTAAGATGCTGCTTCTATGTGTCCCAAGCGGATTCGAGCGCTTTGTCAGCGAGTTGAGTGTGCCATCCTCCAGCGCTCCGATCCCGCCCGACATGGGAAGGCTGCTGGAAGTCGCGGCGAAGTACGGAATCGAAATCCTGGGTCCGTTACCCGCTCGTAGTGAGAAATGGTCTCAGGAATCAACCAGCGACATGGCAGTCATCGACGCGATAAGGGCCGCGCATATTGCGGCGCTCAACGAACGCGACAGCGCGGCGTGGATTAGGCTCTTCTCAGACGATGCCGTTCAAATGCCCCCCAACGCCCCTGCCAACATCGGCAAAAGCGCCATCCAGGTGTGGAGCGAGGGATTCCTTCGCATGTTCAAGGCAGATTTCAGGGTTGTTCCTACCCAAGTCCGCCTCGCAAACGACCTGGCGGTTGAAGACGGCACGTACACGATCGGGTTATCTTCCGATGATGGTTCGGTACAGTTCGAGGACTTCGGAAAGTACGTAACCGTTTACGAGAGAAACGCAACGGGCTGGTCGATCGCGAAAGATATTTGGAACAGCGACAAGCAACCGGGAGGTTAACCGTCTGTCGCGGCGCAGACCAAATTGCGATGTGCCCGACAGAACGGATCGCGTCTCAGCTAGCCGGACTCACCCTCGGACGGGTCCGGCTTTGCTAACTCCCGACTTAGCCGCGCTGCGGCTCCGGGCTGTGTAAAGAAAAGCAAGACACGATCGCTGGCTCATGGTTCAGGGTTTCCAGAGCGGTACGAGCGGTGTACCATCAGATAGAGCGCCCTCGAGCAACTTCAAACGCCGTCAGACCTATCAGGCTCAAGATCTAAGTCACTTGGGGAAAATGCAGGAACCCAGGACC
>DASZPA010000363.1:0-1834 GCA_035550555.1 Fimbriimonas sp. | reverse complement strand
CGCTCTTGCGAGCTGGCGCCTCCTCGGCCTCGATCCCGCGGACGACGGCCCAGAAAGAGTCCAAGTGGGAGAGGCGGAAAAGGCCACTAGGTCGGCTTAGCCGTCTCCTAAGGCTAAGCTCGCTCGGAAGCATCGGGGCCCTTGTATTTGTGCAGTGTGCTGATGGCTCTGGCCCGCTCTTCATTCGAATCGTCCAGTTGGTCCCATTTGTCCACGGGCGACTCAGAGACCCTGAACACACGAGTTCTTTTCTACGAATAGGGTCCTACGCAGAAGTAATCCCCGTCAGGGGGCGGCGTGTGGCAAGGGGAGACCATGGATGAGATAGATGCGGCGGGCCTGCTCGATGACGACGAGCATGCAATCAATCAGGAGACGCTGGAAGCCCTCGTGCGCGATGCGAAGCGCTACAACGCCGGCGGGAAATGGCTGTTCCTGATCGCGGTCGTTGTTGGTCTCGGGCTGATTGCGGTCTTCTACCATCTGACCGCCGTCTATGTCACCGATCTCAATCGCGCCAAGGATCCTCAGTACATGCTGCCGCTGCTCCTGCTGCGAGGAACCTTGTTCGGGGGGCTGTCGGTCGGTTTCCTGTACGGACTTTTCACGGTGGGCAACGCGTACGTCGACCAATCCACTCGATTCCGAAAGCGCCTATACAGCGCCCACATGCTGAACTACGCGTTCAGGACGTTTCGCGATGACATCAAGCAGGACGGGAAGGTCAATGTGGCCGATCTCGTTCGCCTCTTCGAGGCGTGGAACGCGAACGTTGACTCAGCCTTTTCAAGGGTTGCGTTTCAAAAACGCTCAAAGAATCTCGTCATCGGCAATGGCGCCCATCGTTTCGCGGTGGAGGATCCGCCCAATGACGGAGATGATTAGCTCCGTTGCACGACGCGTTGCCGCTGCGCGCGCAGGAGCGGGGAGGTCTTACGGCCGGCACTAAGCACGCTTCCGGGACTTCGAGAGCTTCGTGCTCCGCTGGCGGCGGGGTATCCATGGCTTTTGAACCTGTGGCTGATCACCCAAATTCAGGCTTGGGCGCGGAAGCGGAGCGGCGGGTCGGAGGATCTCTCGCATGCAATCAGGGAGCTCGAAGGACGGCTACGGTCCGCGGACCCCTGAGGCTCCGAGCGGCGTGAACGGATCTGATCCGCCCATGGTTCGAATACCGTCCAGTCAGTCCCAATACCGGAAAAGCTCTTCGACCGATTCGCGAAACGAGGCGGGGTCGATCGCCGGGAACCGGTAGAGATCCGGCTCGATCGCCTCGAACTGGGCGATGGCGTCGGCGGGGTCGACCAATCCGCTCGCGATCATCTGCTGCACGTCTCGCCGATCCTGCTCATGGCCACGCTCTGCCTTCGCGAGGGCCTGGGCGACCGGGTCGAAGTGGTGGAATGAGATCTTGCCTTCCCGACGGATGAGGGGGCTCCGTTCCTCCCAGCCGGCGGGAACCGGGATGAAGTCGGACGGGGCGGCGAGCTCCACGTTCAGGTTGAGCTGCTCCTTCAGTCTCGGGATCTCACGCAATAGGTCATCGCTGTCGGGAACCAACTTGATGTCGACGTCTATCGTGCTCTCGCGCCATCCATGGAGCACGGCAGTGGCGCCACCGGTCAGGTAGACCCGACCCTCGGACTTTGCTGCCCGGCCCAGCGCCCGCATGAACTGGTCGATGTGCGATTCGTCAGCTGATATGGACGTCCATCTGTCAAGGCCCAACCACCAAAGGCCCGCTGACGCGGGCCTTTCTCTTGGCCCAGGAGGCGGCGGTCGACCTGGTGCGCGACGCGCGGTCAGGCTGATATGCGCGGGTTGGCTACCGCAG
>DASZPA010000362.1:0-9646 GCA_035550555.1 Fimbriimonas sp. | reverse complement strand
CACTCAGTCCCTCCTGAAAACGCTCAATCCGATTGTCGACATGGAGAAGGATCTGCGCTTGGAAGGGGCGGTGCGGATTCAGAAGGTGGAAATGCAGGATGGATTTCTGACCGGAACCGGTACGGTCTTCATCCCGGACGCTCCCGCTTCGTAGCTTGCGCTCGTCCGTCCATGCGCAATGTTTTCGGAATTGGGAATGAAAGGCATAATCCGTGCGTTGGACTATCTGGCTTGAACCAACTGGAACCCGGCCTTTTGATAAGCTCTCCTCCGATGCCACTCGAACAGCCATCCGTGACCGTGCTGCTCCCGGCATTGAATGAAGAGGGAACGATCGCCGCAGTCATCGAGCGTGTGCTGGCCCTCCCCGTCGATCTGGAGCTCATCGTGATCGACGACGGCAGCACCGATGCGACGCCCGAGATACTCGGAAGCTTCGAAGACCGGATTCAGATTCTGAGAAACGAAACGCGGGGTGGGAAAGGCAACGCGATCCGCAAGGCTCTTCCCTATGCCAAAGGAAAAGTCGTGATCATTCAAGATGCCGACCTGGAGTATTTCCCCGAGGAGATTCCCAAGCTCGTCGAGCCGATTCTGGCCGGCCGCGCGAACGTCGTATTCGGTACCCGCTTCTCGGAAGGCCTTCCCAGGGGCATGGCACTCCCAAACAAGGTGGTGAACGTGCTGCTGGCTTTCACGGTAAGGGTCCTGTTTGGAACCCGGCTCAGCGACGAGGCAACGTGCTACAAGGCGGTCCGAGCCGATCTGATGCGGCGAATGGACCTTCAGTGCCAAAGGTTTGAATTCTGCCCGGAGGTGACGGCCAAGTCTTTGCGTCTGGGGGAGAAAATTCTTGAAGTCCCTGTCTCCTATGAGCCGCGCACCAAAGAGGCCGGCAAGAAGATCCGCTGGACCGATGCTCCCGACGCCTTTTGGACTTTGCTCAAGTACAGGTTCAAATCGCTCAACAAGCCCCAGTAGAGCGAACAGCCCTTATTGCCACATCTGCACTATTTGCCAGCAATTAACGGCTCATGCCGCTTGGGCTCGGTTCTTGCCTCCGACAACTATAGCGGTGATGCTCCGAAATAGGTCCATAGGACCGAGCACGGAACGAAGCCGGATACCAGAGCGCCGAAACAGACAGGTTTTGGGAGATCAACATGGGTAAGAGATTCGAAGGGGAAAATCCAACTTTCCAATCAGTGTTGGAGGCCTACCGCCTCCTCGGTATCGACGAGCTTCTTGGGAGCGCCGGAAGGCATACCGCCTTCGCCTCCAAATACAACGTTTTGAGCGAGACGCTCGAGTTCTGCACCATTCCCGGCGACTTCTCCGCAGCGGAGGTAGCCGAGCTGATCAAGGATGCAGGCTTCGGCCTCGCATCGGAAGCCATCCCGCAAGCGGCCTAAGCAGCCGTGTAGCATGGATGGATGCGCTCGTGGTTCGCGGTTTTCGCATGCCTCGCCCTTTGTGCCGGATGCACGTCTAAGAACCACGCGGCCGAGGCAGGCCAGGCGCCTGTCGAGCCTGCCTCGGCTTGGACGGTAACCAGCCACGATCCTTCCGGCGGGGCTCCGGCCCTTCTTTGGAACGGCCTCATTGGAGTTCGCATTGCCAAAAACGGAGGCGGCTTGGCGTCGGACGGCAAACCGCTCGGCTTCTTCATGATCGACGAGTACGAGAAGGGCGGCGAGGAGAAAATCCTCCAAATGCCCAATCCCATCTTGGTGACTTGGGCGGTCGGAAACTCCCTTTACTCCGACGCCGATAAGGAAAAGCACGACTTTCTGAAGTCCGGAGGCACTCCGCTCGACCCGCGCAACGGCACGGGCTACACCCAGCAGCTCGACATGAAAACAGGGACGCTGCACACCGAGTGGAGCCAAAAAACCCCGGGCGGCGATCAGGTCAAGATCTCGTGCGACACGATCGTCCATCCGGCGGACCGGACCCTTGGCCAAAGATGGACTCTTCAATGTTCGAAGCAAGAGCCGTTCTCGATCAGGACTCTCGACTACGGCGGTCCAACCGATAAACAGGAGTCCATCGGCTCGGACGCCAATGGAGACGTGGCAATCAGCTCCTCTCCCACCCGCGCGGTCACGATGACGACCAAGATCACCGGATGCGATGTGGGACGTCTTGCCACGGTTGGCGGATTTCGGATTCAGGAAGGCGCCGCGTACGCCGGTAAGGCCCTGACTTTCGATCGCGTTCTCAGCTTCGGTCCACATAGCGATAATCCGCTGCCGGAGTTCACGGAAAAGAACGCGAACGAGCTGCAAAAGGTCGCGCCGAAGCCCGTCACCTATGACGAGCTGTCAAAGCAAACGGCAGGCATCTGGGCCAATCGGTGGAGGACCGATATTGTCATCGACGGTCCGACCGAGGACCAGCAGGCGATCCACTCCTTTCTCTTTTATCTCCGCTCGGCGATCTCGCCGAAGGGTCAGATGGGGATCAGCCCGTTCGGTCTCAGTGACCTCCAGTACAACGGCCACGTCTTCTGGGACGCCGACATCTGGGTCTTCCCCGCCCTCGCTCTGATCGATCCAGCCGAGGCCAAGGCGATCCCCGACTATCGGCTCGCCAAGAGCGATGCGGCCGTTGAGAACTTTCGCAAGTGGTTCAAGACGACCGCCGCGGGCTCCGGCAATCTCCCTGTTCAGCCTTCGGGAATGAAATTCCCGTGGGAATCCAGCGTGACCGGAATGGAAACCGCTCCGGGAGAGTCGAAGCTCGAAGAGCACATAACCGGGAGCGTCGTATGGGGCCTTACGCAGGCATCGCGACTCGGTCTGGAGGAACCGCGGTTGGTGGACAAGGCATCGGCCATGGCAGCCAACAACTATCTCGCGCGCGCGACTCATTTACCGGGCGGAGCCATGGCGCTTCAGCACGTCATGAGCCCAGACGAAAACCACACAGGCGATAACGATCTCTACACGAATCTCCTCGCTCAGTGGCTATGCAATGGGCGCACCTGGAACAGCGGGCTCAACTTTGTGCTTCCGAAGGACCAAACCAGCTTCCTCACCTACGACAAAGACCCGCTGCGCAGCTACAAGCAAGCGGCGGCGATCTTGAGCATTTATCCGCTCCAATACCCGCCGGCCGAGGCACAGGCCAAGACGATGATCGAGCGGTTCGCGCCGAAGGTGATTCCGAACGGGCCCGCCATGAGCAACTCGGTCAATGCGACGATCTATGCCCGGCTGGACGATCCCGAGAAGGCTTATGACGAGTGGCACAAAAGCTGGCAGCCTTACACGAAGGACCCGCTGCTGCTCTTTTCTGAAAAGAAGTCGAAGCTGACAACTTATTTCACAACCGGCGCAGGCGGATCGCTCCAAGCCCTCCTCTACGGGCTGCTCGGGTTTAGAATAGACTTGAAACCTGAGCCGGGGTCAGCCTGGTCTAAAAGGCTTCTGGGGAACAGTTTCTTGAGCGTTAAGCCTCACCTCCCGAGGGAATGGAAATCTGTGAAGTTCCAAAACTTCACCGTCCTGAAAGACCGTTACACGCTCGAAGTCACGCCCCAAGGCGCCAAAGTCACGTCAGGAGAGTAATTGCCTATGTCAAACGTTGTCTTAACCGTGGATTGCGAAGGTGCAATGCACGACCGATGCTACACGAGCGAATACATCCGAGTTCTCGAAGACGAGTTCGTGCCCTGCACCTGGCTCATCCACGTTTCCCTCCGCGATCCCAGCGCGAACACCAGCCTCTACTATCACGAGTTCGCCCACAAGGTCCCGAGCTGGCACGAATTCGGAATGAAGGTCAACTTCGAAAACGAGCGCGGTTATGTCGAGGATCAAAAGGAGAGGGGCAACATCATCTGGGTTGCCAAAGACACCCTGAAAAGCCACACCATCAAAACGACCGCCTTTCGCGCCGGGTGCTTCGCCCTCACTCCCGGCGACGTTCCGTACCTCGAGGAGATCGGCATTCTGGTCGACAGCAGCATCGTCCCTGACGCGAACTACAAGATGTTCGTGGATTGGCACGGCGCCCCGCACCAGCCCTATCACAGCGACCGTCACGACCTCAAGAAGGAGGGTGAGAACCGCCTCCTGCACCTGCCGGTCGCGACGCACGACGGCCAGCACGGCTACCTCGACGCAGGGTTCTCAAACCTCGTCCCCCTGTTTGAAGCCAACGCCGACTGCGAAGTGATCACGCTCGGGTTCCGCGACTATCACGATAGCGTGGAGGACCTCCGAAAGACGATCCGCTACTTCCGGGACAAGGGCGCCCACTTCACGACGATGACGCAGGCAGCCAGCGAGCACTTCGAGCACCACCGAGCGCTGGCGGGCGCTCGGTAGACACTCTGGGACTCCGCGGACCGATCCGCTTCTTGTAAGCCGCCGGGAGCGAGACTCCGGTGCGATGAACGACGCAGACACGTCCGCGGAGTCCCAAAACGCTTGTGAACTATCGTCACGCAAACCGCGTCGCAAACTCGTAGACTAAGGCGCGATGGCAGAGTTGGCGATTCGGAAAGTTTGCGTGATTGGCGCGGGGACGATGGGCGGCGGAATAGCCGCCCATTTGACGAATCTGGGCTTCCAGGTCTCGCTCCTCGACGTCAACCAGCAGGCCGTCCTCAACGGGCTTGACCGACTGCGTCAGGC
The DNA here is from genome assembly GCA_035550555.1 of Fimbriimonas sp. GTDB lineage: Bacteria > Armatimonadota > Fimbriimonadia > Fimbriimonadales > Fimbriimonadaceae > Fimbriimonas. The sequence continues at coordinate 5,003 of DASZPA010000362.1, read as the reverse complement.
GCGACCGCCGGCCTTCTACTTGCCGGATCGCTCCAGCGACATCCGAGTTGGCAACGTCCAGGAGCATTTACACTGGGTCAGCGATGCGGACTGGGTCTGTGAGGCCGTCGTGGAGCGCGTGGACGTCAAGCAGAGCCTTCTGGCCAAGATCGACCCCCTTCTTCGTGCGGACGCGATTCTTTCGACCAACACGAGCGGAATCGAAATCTCCACGCTCGATCAGGCTCTGAGCGAGTCCACTCGCCGGCGGTTTATGGGGACCCACTTCTTCAATCCCCCCCGCTACCTGAAGCTGCTCGAGCTCATTCCTGCCCCGACCACCGACCCGGCCATCGTGGCGGCGATGACCGACTTCCTCCAAATGCGGGTCGCTCGCCGCGTGATCCTTGCCAAAGATTCGCCGGGCTTCATTGCCAACCGTTACGGAATGTGGTCGCTGTTTCACGCCATCCGGGTCGCTGAGAAGCTCCACTTGGCCGTGGAGGACGTGGATGCGATCACGGGCTTGTTCATGGGCCGACCCAAGAGCGGCACGTTCCGCCTGAGCGACATCATCGGCCTGGATGTGATGAGGGACATCGCGCAGCACTTGGTCGAGCGATGTTCGGATGACACCCAGTCCAAGACGCTGGAGCTGACGGGTTCCCTCTACTCCTTGTTGGCGCGAGGATGGATCGGCGACAAAGCGGGCCATGGATACTACCGGCGCGAAGGAAAGGAGCTTTTCACGCTCGACTTGACCACCTTGGCTTACCGGAACAATCGAGAACCCTCTTTACCGGACCTGGAGCGGTTAAGCAAGCTGCCGCTCGGTGAACGGCTCAAGCAAGGCTTGGAATGCCGAAGCGAAGTTGGCGAGTATCTTCGCGAGTACCTGCCCGCCAGCCTTCGGTATGCCGAAGCCATCAAAGGCGAGATCAGCCACTCGGTTCTCGACTTCGACCGCGTCATGATGTGGGGCTTCGGCTGGGAGATGGGTCCCTTCGCGACGATCGACGCCATCGGCGCCGAGAAGCTTGGCGTCGCCGCAGCCGGACCTTATTACAAAGACCACTCGATGCGGCGCTTCACAGGCGGCTATGAAGAGATCGTCGACGAGCCCGAGTTTCGGCCCCTGCAGAGCTATCCTCAGATCGGCGGCGGAGAGACCTACGTTCTACGCGACCTGGGCGACGGGGTCACGGCCATTTGCCTCACGACCAAGATGGGCGTCATCTCGCCGAAGGTCGTGGATGAGCTGATCGCCCTTCTCGCGGGCAAGCTGGGCCGATGCGTCCTGACCAGCGAGGCCAAGGCATTCTCAGCCGGCTTCGACCTGACCTTCTTCAACTCGGCGATCCTCTCAAACGACCTTGTCCAAATCGAAAACGCGATCAAGGGCTTGCAGCAGCTAGGGGAGCGGCTCGAGGAGCATCCCAGCGTCGCCGCCATTTACGGTCATTGTCTTGGCGCCGGTTTGGAGCTCGCGCTCTCGTGTCCCATCATCGTCGCGGCGGCCGAGACTCAGATCGGGCTACCGGAAGCCAAGGTGGGGCTGATCCCCGGAGGACGCGGCGTCACGCTGATGCGCCTTCACAACTCGCACACCACGAAGCGGCTTTGCGAGATCACGATGACGATGACCAGCGGCACGATCGCTCCGAACGTCGAGGTGGCGCGTCAGCTCGGCTACCTTCGTCCGAACGACATCACCATTTACAACCAGGACCGCTTGATCTCGGTCGCCAAGCGAGCCGCGCTGGAAGCCACGGCCCTTCAGCGGCCCGCTTGGACCGCAGCCGTCGGGCCCCTCGTTGGAATGATCGACAAGGCTCTCGCCGACTCGGTCGCCAATGGAACGCTCACCGAGTACGACAGCCAGATCGGAACGAGGCTCCGCCAAACGATCGCCAAAGCCACCAGTTACCATGACTCGCTGGAAAGGGAGAGATTCGAGTTCCTCGACCTATGCAGCAAGAGCCTGACCCATGCCCGAATCAAGCATATGGTGGAGACGAACAAGCCATTGAGGAACTGAAGGGGTTGTTGGGCTCGTGTGTTCTTTGGACAGGAGTGGGGAACGCGCCCATCGTAGCGGACACGCATCTTGCGTTCCTTGGAAGGAGAATAGGTCTCGGTGTCCCGACGAACGTTTGCTCGTGAACTGAAGTTGTCGATCTGGTGAATGCGCTCCGCCCTCCTCTCCGTCGCACGAACCCGCAAACCCAGAACCCAACAACCTACAACTATGAGGCGCGGCCTTGGCCGGGCCGACAATTAAACCGTGAGCCGGTGGATTTGCGGATGGGGTTTGGGGACGCTTCTGCTGGCTCCTGTGCTTGCATGCGCTCAGGCGCCGGCTCGAAAACTGATGCCGGGCGATCGAATTCAGATCTCCTGCGATGAGGACCCGGACTACTGTGTGGTCAGGACGATCGGTTCGGATGGCCGTGTCTCGATTCCCGACCTGGGGGATGTGGGGGTCGCGACGAAGTCGGCGGACTCTGCGGCGGACAAGATCTCGAGGCTTCTTGTCGACTCCGGCCTCCTGGTGCGAGCCACTATCCACGTCTCTCCTGTTTTCTCGAAGGGCAGCCCGATCGTGCTGAGAGGCGCCGTGCACCACATGCTCGAGCTCAGATTTCGCGACGGCGTGAAGCTTTCGGAAATCCTCAAAACCGCCGATCCAGCCGAGTCCGCCGACACGACCAGAATCCAAATATCGCATCCCGACGGACGGCAAGAGACGATCGACGCGTCGGAGGCGGACCCGCGCTTGGAGGATGGCGACCGGGTGTTCGTTCCCCTCAGCTCGGGAGATGATGCCGTGAACGTCTTGGGAGGGGTCCGAAACCCTTGCGCCGTGCCCTACCGCAAAGGCATGACGCTCTCGTCGGCCCTCGACTCAGCGGGCGGGTTTGACATCGTCGGCGACTCGAAAAAGATCGTACTGATCCGAGCTAGCGAAGAGATCCCGCTTTCCATGCCGGAGGAGAAGGACTTCCCGTTGAAGAGGGGAGAGACGATCAAGGTATCGCTCCGCAAGAACGTGAAGTTCGTCGCCGTCCAAGGATTGGTCGCGAACCAGGGCCTTATCGAGCTTCTGCCGGGCATGACGCTGTCCCAGGCCGCGGCGCAGGCGGGCGTGGACCGAACCGACAAACGGTCCGACTCGGTATGGTTAATATCCGTGCTCGGTACCAAACATCGCATCGTCAAGTTGAGTCTGCGCGCGATCGCCGCTCACAGGACCGCGGACCCCGTATTGCGCCCAGACGACGTCGTTTCGGTGGGCTTCAAGGACCCTGGAACCGGCCGGTGAGGTGGGATCGCACCAAAGGTCGTCCTGAACCGATCCACCTTCTGAACGGCATCCGCGAGCTGGAAAACGGCGAGCCGCTCGTCGATATGCGGGAGGTTTCGCCGAGCATCCGCATCCTCCGGCCCCAGGTCGTCACCTACGTTCGACAGTCCGTCGCGGAGATGGCCGAGCGGGCAGCGTCGCGCTTGCCCAGCGGCTATCACCTGGGACTCGTGGAAGGCTGGCGGCCCATCGAACGCCAGCAGCGGATCTACGATTTCCTCTGGAGGTGCGCCACGGAGGCATTTCCCCATCGAGACCATCGCGCGCTTCGACGCACGGTCTGCCGATGGGTGGCTCCCACAGACCAGAAAGCGCCGCCGGGCCACTGTACGGGCGCGGCGATCGACGTTTGGCTGGTGGACGACGAGAACGAAGTGATCGACGTGACGTCACCCTATGACCGCTTCGGGGCGGCGCCGACCTATACGCTTGGCCTAAGCGAAACCGCCGAGAAGAATCGCCGGATCCTGATCGATGCGATGTTGGCCGAGGGTTTCTCGAACTGCCGAGACGAGTGGTGGCACTACAGCTACGGAGACGCCGGCTGGGCCGTCCGCCTGGGATATTCCGAATGCCCTTTCGGATTGGCGCGGCTGCCGATTGAGATCTATGAAGAGCTCGAGATTCAGCATGCCGAAGACATGAAGAACCGCGTCAACCCATTTCTGCCGCCGGTCTAGGGGTTAGTCCGCCCCTGATCCGGCGGCGTGGGACTCGGAACGATGTTCTTGGGTCCGGAGGGCTGCCTGTCGCGCTTTTCTCGCCGCTTCTCCTCCTTTTGAGGTGGAACGGGATTGGCTTCCGGAGGAAACACTCCGTTTGGCCTGAAGGTGCTTGGCGCAAACACGATGGCGTCGATGGCGACGTCCTGAACATTCCCAATCGCTTGGATGCGGACGTTTTGGGCGCCGCTGAGCGCCTTGGTGGTGCCAAGGTGATACCAGCCGAAGCCGGCCCCGTAGAGACCGATCGGATCGCCCGTAATCGGCATCGCCTCACCGCTGACGTTCACCTGCAGGTTCGAGCGCTGCTCGGGCGCGATGCGGGCGGCAATCCAAACTTCCTCGTCGTTCTGATTGTGCGTGGTCACGTCGTCGTATTCGGCGTAGTAGCCGTTCGGCGAATCGATCATCGGATGAAGCGTGAGCGCCCTTCCTGCGCTGCAGCCCGGCGCATCGATGACCTCGCTGAAGTTGGTGTCGCTGCTATCCTCCAGCTCCACCCACGAGAAGCCGCCCATGAAGGCCTCGAGCTTGTGAAGGAGCCTTCTCATCTCCGGCATCACGCCACCCGGGTTTCGGTCGAAGCCGTTTACGGAATCTCGCAGGGCGATGGCCGCGTCGGTCAGGTCGACATGCTTGAGACTCGCCTGCGAGAGAAGGCCCATCACCTCGCTGATCGTTTGATCGTAGCAGGGCTTCGGGACCGGTATCTCCTCCGTCCCCATGATCACGAGCGGCGATTGAGTGACGGTAACTTGCAGCCCGTTCTTGACGACCTTCGGATCCGGGTTCGAACCGTCCGGCGCGATCGTCACCACCTTTCTTGGGTTGAGCATCCGCATGAGCACGCGCTGTGTCTTGTCCGCCCAGATCACCACCTGGCCACCGGTTTTGTCGGCAATTCGATAGCCGTAGAAGCCCGCTCCGTAGTCGATGCG
>DASZPA010000361.1:0-28335 GCA_035550555.1 Fimbriimonas sp. | reverse complement strand
GACGGTCCGCGACGTTTGCAGGGAGCACGGTGTAAGCGAGTACACGTTCTACACATGGCGGAAGAAGTACGGCGGCCTGGAGGCCGAGGACGTCGGCAAGATGCGGGACCTTGAGCGGGAGAACAGTGAGCTCAAGCGTTTGCTTGCCGAGCAGATGCTCGAGAACGGTGCGATGAAGAAGGCTCATCCAAAAAAAGGTTGGCGCTCCTAGCCGGCGGTTAGGAGCGCGGAGCCTGATGACGGAAGGACTTTCTCAGCGCCGTGCCTGCCGAGTGGTCGGAATCTCCCGTCGAGGGTTTGGTCTGCCGCCCAAAGAAGACCGAGATGCCGCCCTTCGGGACCGCTTGCGCGCTACCTGGCGCCCGAACATGGGCTACCGAATGGCTCACGCCAAGGTGAAAGCCGACTTCGCGCCCCTAAACGTCAAACGAAGTTCACCGCCTCTGGAAGGAGGAGAAGCTCGGCCGGATGAGGCGTTACCGCAAGCGAAGAACGGGTGATTCTGTCCCGTTCAAGGCGAGCAAGCCGAATGAAGTTTGGACTGTCGACTTCGTGTTTGACTCCTGTCTGAACGGCACGAAGCTGAAGATCCTCTCGGTGGTCGACGAGGTCACCAGGGAATGCCTTGCTTTGGAGGTTGATACTCGCCTGAACGCCAGGCGGGTTAGAGGAGTTCTCGGACCGATCATGGAAGAGCGAGGCTCACCCAAGTTCGTTCGCAGCGACAACGGCGGCGAATTCATCGCTCGCTCGATCGCGGTGTTTCTGAGCCAAAGTAAGTCAGAGAGCAAGTTCATCGATCCGGGATCTCCGTGGCAGAACGCCTTCGTCGAATCGTTTCACTCGACATTGCGACGAGACCATCTCGACGTCGAACTCTTTCACAACCTGGCCGATGCCCAGCTTAAAACCGCCGTCTATCGGCGCTACTATAACGAGGAAAGACCTCACTCGTCACTTGGCTACCGCACCCCCGCGGCTCCCGCCGACAAGGATAACAAGAAGAAAGTCTTAGGTTATAAATGGCCTACCGGATGGGGGCAGACCACAACTATGTGGTCATAGACTGCAAGAGATACTCCTACAATGGCCACTGCGACTGCAAGGATGCCAATCTTGTAGCTAGCGATGTTGGCTTTGTGTGCCTGAGTTGCTAGATCAACTCGTTCTTCGTTAGGATTCTCCACTTCCTGCGTAAACTTCGAACACGAAGCGCCGGTCCCACGTACAGGGGGCTTCGGGATCGGAGCTAGAGGAGCTTGAAGCAGGGATCAGGCAGGAGGCGAAGAGAAAGGTCGCCGATTCCTCACTCTCCGCCGTCCCCTGGTCTCCTTTGCTGGGCGGGTTTGACCCCTCTTGGACTCTCGTCCACGAAGTCTGAAAGTTCGTCATCCCCCAACTTCCCACCAGACCGGCCAGTGCGCCAATTGCGATGCCTTTGAGGATGCTCATAGGAGACGAAGGGCGGGGTGCTCCCCGCCCTTCCAATAGGTTTAGCGAACCGTGGCTTTCGGCTTGCTAGTCTCGGATTCGTTGCTCTGAGCCTGGGTGTTCACGCTCTGCTCGGCGACTTTGCTCAGCAGCTCGTCCGCTTGCTTCTCTTCATCCAGCGTCTTCTGCAAGATCGGGATCGCCTTGTCCAATCCAAGCTGACCGGCCCAAGCGATCAGAGTGCCATAGCTGCAGATCTCGTAGTGCTCGTTCTTTTGGGCACACTCGACGATCGCAGCATCGAGAACCGGTCCCTGCTCGACTTCTTCGAGGTGCTCGACTGCCTCCTCGACGAGTCCCTGAGCAGCCTTGCAGGCCTTGCCGGAAGGCTTCGTGCCGCAAATCTCCGCAACCTGCTCAATTCGCTTCACATGCTCTTCCGTCTGCTCGATGTGCTGGTCGAGCGCCTGCTTCAACTCCTGACTCTCCGCTTTTTTGGAGAGCTTCTTCATGCCGGCCAAGAACTGCTTTTCGGCGCTGTAGAGATCTTTGATATTTTCTTGAAATAGCTTCTCAAGGGTTTCAACCATGTTTCTAACTCCTCGGGTAAGCGTGAATTCGCTGGTCCCCTGGTGCCAGACTTCGGCCGGTTCAGACGGGTTCCCACTCCGCGATCGCAACTGCCACTTAAATCCGTTCAGTTAGAAGGAGTGCAACTAAGTCGGATCACAAGCTCCCTTACAAGCACATCATAGACGACTAATGGATAACGCTAAGCGGCAATAGAGCTTAGCTCGAGCCCCAAGCTTTGCGACAGCATCAGTCTCGCACGGTTCAGACGGCTCTTAACCGTGCCGAGGGGCAATCCTGTCCGGTCAGAAATTTCCTGATAAGACAAATGGTGCAAGTGAAACAAGGTGATAATCTCTCTTTGCAGCTCAGGTAGGGCCCTAACTGCGGTGACTATTTTGCCGTTTTCCTCTGAGATTTCGCAGCACTCGTCCGGCAGCATACCGTCTGAAACGAAGCTATAGCCGCATGCAATCTGTTGCCCCAGATTCACGGTCTTGAGTCGTTTCGCCCGCCGGCATTCGTCCGCGTAGAGTCTGAAGGCGATCCGAAAGAGCCATGTACTGAATTCTGCATCTCCCTTGAAAGAAGGCAGATGGAGATACGCTCTTACGATCGTCTCCGCCACGATATCCGCCGCGATATCGTCGTTACGGCTCAGCCGCCGTATGAAACGGTAGAGGCCATCTTTGTACTCGCTAACAATCCGATTGAACGAAGCCTCGTCGCCCTTTTGGGCTCTTTCGATGAAAATTGGATGTATTTGCCTAAAAGTCTTCAAAGCACTCTCCCCAGAGCGAAGCAGTGCTAGTTTTGACCAGGCGGCAGCAATTCTTGAAGCCGTGAATTACCTGTACACAGTTCCCACTACAGAGAAGCCGTAGAGTCTAAGCCTCTGCGAGACTACGCGCCGCTCCATCGCAATTCCAGACTCCGAGCCAGGTGGACACTTCCTTCAGAACCGGATGTAAGTGTGAAGTTTCAACTGTTAGAGCGGTCTCATGTATCCGGGTTCCATCCATCTCATCGTTCTGCTATGGAACCCGCGGTATTGAATTCCCGTCGGCGTTTTGCATGAATCAAAGGCTTGCGACGATTACTTCCCTCTTTCTGGGATTGACTTCGATTGTGGGAGCCCAGTCGCTTAGCGTGCAGGACCGTCACTTCGTCCATGAAGCCGCGATGGGCGGCATGGCCGAGGTGCGAATGGGAAACATTGCGGCAATGCAGGGCCGGTCCGCGAGAGTGAAGCGGTTCGGACGCCGCATGGTGGCGGACCATTCGAAAGCGAACCAGCAGCTCATGCGGGTGGCGCGAAGATTGAACCTGCCTGTTCCCAGCAGCATAGGCGGAGAGGAGGCTGAGACCCTCGGCAAGCTCAGCTCCAGGCACGGTCGGGAGTTCGACAGCATCTACGCTTCAACGATGGTGAAGGACCATCGAAAGGACATTGCGGCGTTCGAGGACGAAGCCAAGAATGGCCGCAACCCGAGAATCCGAAACTTCGCCCGAATGGCGCTGCCAACTCTGCGCATGCATCTGAAGATGGCTCAACGCCTTCCCTGATTCATGCGTCCCACTCGAATGGAAGCACTGAGGTTCCTGAAAGGGCCCTCAGTCAAGGCTGTGCTTGCGGTGATCGATGTCCAAAACGGAGCTTTAAGTCCCAGCGTGGAGGATCTTCCGGCACGCATCGCGGATTACGTCCAGAGTTGGAGGAAGGCTGGCGGCGACGTGGCCTTCTTTCGCTTTGTCAACCACGCAGGCAGTCCGTCCGAACGGTTCCTCGAGCATAGCGGCATGCACCTGGCACCCGAAATCGACCTCTGTCCGGAAGTTCTCCCGTTGGCGAGAAATGCGTTCGACAAGTGCCGCTACACCGCTTTATGTCCCAAGTTCCTGAAGGAGCTCGACGCCCATAAGTGGGAGACCATCGCCCTTTGCGGTCTGGAAACGATGGGATCCATTCACAAGACGGCTATGGACATCTTCGACATCGGCAAACGGCCCTATGTGATCGGCGATCTATGCGGCTGCCGCGACGGCGCCGCAGCTCACGAATACGCTCTTCAGACTCTTCGCGGGCTTATTGGAGAGGACCAGGTTGGCCCCGCCGAAGAGGCTTTGCTCCTCCTCAGCAGCCCTTAACGGAGCCCAAAGCGATCCAGCAAGGAGTCGAACCTCCACGCAGTCGGCCGACTCGATCTCGGCCACCGGGACCTCCATCTCCGAAAAGATCTCGATGAAGCGCGCGCTCTTCAAGTGGCCGCAAGGATAGACGCGGCCTTGCGCCCAAAAAGCGATTCGAGATGGCGAGGGGCGGTGGTTCGGCTAGGAGTCCGTCCACTTTCCCATCGCCGCCTACAAGATGCTTCTCGCCTCCCAAGAGTTCCATCGATCCGCGAAGTTTTGTCGAGCGATATTGGGAAACTTCGCAGGCAACCGGTTTTGAGATGCGAAGGCAAAGACGCACCGCGGAAGAAGTTCGTTAAGACCGCCTTTGCGCCCGCAATGAGATCAACGAACTCATGGGATGCGGCCTCCAAGAGCTGGGGGTTCGCTCATATGTTTGGTAGCCGGCGCCGATCAGACCGTCTTCGTTCCCAACGCCCAGCTGCTCACCTTTTCGGCGAATTCTGGTGAAAAGTCATGGCCATGGACCACCGCGTAATCCCTCTCGGCGCGACCAACGGCCGGCAGCGATAGAAGGCGGGAATCGAGAAGCATTTCCGGCTCGAGACCGACGCAGCTCTTGAGCATCCACTAAGAGTTCTCATCGCGGACAGACAGGAATGGAACTCGTTCCATATGCCCCCCTTAATCAAAACCGAATCTGCCATTCTTTGCACCTCCCCTTGCTTCCAGGCAGAGCCTATATCTGGCGGACCGTTTGAATTAGCCGGCTCTGAACTACCTAAAAGATGAAGAGCAAGACGGGAAGCAACAAAGCCGGGTTCCATGGTTTTCCACACGGGAATAGAAGGAAAGAGTCCTTGAATGAGACGGCAGCAACGGCCGATGGCAGTCGTCTTCGAGTGTTACGTGGAGGTGGGATCGGAGAGGCCAAGGCGGAGCGACCCTCCGGAAAACCGCAACCGTGCGCGATGGTCGCTTACTCGGGCTCCCCGATCGGACGCACCTGCATGAAGGGAATCTCAACTCTGGCAGGCTGCCGCGCGACGAACAGGACGGTGCGAGCGATATCCTCCGCCGCGAGCATCTTCATCTTCTCTATCTCTTCGTCGAGCTCCTCATCCGAGCGACCGTGACGCACCATCTCGCTTTGCGTCAAACCCGGTTCGATCAGGGAAACTCCGATGCCCTTTGGGTTGAGCATCTTGCTCACGGAATCCACGAAGCCGCGCAGTCCAGTCTTGGTCGCCACATAAACGTCGCTCTCCTCCCCGCGAACCTTGGCCGAGATTGATCCTATCGCGATGACGCGTCCCCCTCCTTCCAACCGCTCGCCAGCCATCGTCGTCATCAACATCGGTCCCATCAGGTTCACCTCCAGCACGTACCTCCATTCGCTGAACGGCTGCTGAAGGACGGAATCTCCACTGATTCCAGCGTTGGTCACGACCAGATCAAGCCCGCCGAACTCCTTGGTGGCACGGTCAAAGGCCGCTTTGACGTCTTCGTGCTTGGAAGTGTCGGCGGTAAAGGCCAGCACCGTCGGTTGCGCCGTTGAAAGCTCGTTGATGTCTTCCGCCTTACGCGCAAAGGCAGCGACATGAGCGCCTTCCTCCACCAATAGATCCACGATGGCTCGACCAATTCCGGTCGTGCCTCCGGATACCAGGACCCTTTTCCCTTTCAATGAGATCTCGTCGCTATGGGACATGCCGGGTGGGACGCAAGGGCGGGAATTGGGGTTCCAGCTTCGGTTTCCAGTTCGGAACAGCGTTTCTGCATCACTTGGCGCGTCCAAGAGGGCGAACCTGAAAGTCACTTACGCTGTCAGAACCGGCGATGACGAAGTTCATGCCGATTGGCGCTGTTGCGCTCCGGGACGAGCTCCGGAGAAACATGACTCGCGAGGTGGGCGAGATTGCGATGGGCGAGCGTTGTGCAACGCTACGCCTTGGTGGCGATTCGCTTTGGGCGATCATCGAAGGGCCTAAAGGGTTGGAGGCCGCCCTTCGCTGCGGTTGGGCTCCCGGCGCCCGCATGGAAGTCAAGCAGCACCGGGGCGGCGAGATCCGCCTTCTCTCATCCTTCGGAGACTACAGGATCAGCATCGATTCGCCCGCTCCGAACATCATCCATGTCGTCACCCGTCTCACGCCTGCTTTCGAATTCGAAGTCCCCTGGTGGCCGCGTGACCTGTACATCTTGGCCAAAGAGGGGGATCCCGCAAAGGCGAAGGGCGAAGTCTTTGCGGCCCAACGCGGCTACAACGCCGCCGTCGTCTACGGGAAGATCGACCCTCCGATCAACGGCACCTTCTTCTACATTCAGGACTTGACGTCGCTGAACGGCTTCTTCAACCGAACAAATACCAAGCCCGACGGAGCGGTTGGAGGCGAGTGGCCAGAGCTCGGCTATCAGATTCCTGCGTTCCCCCATGCAAGCCTGGAAGCGGGAAAGGAAATGACGCTTTCCGACGCCTATTTGCGCCTGGGCTCCAAACCCTGTAACGATCCCCGCACCGAGGGCCGGCTCTTCCTGCAGCACCTCAGCGCCATCTATCCATTTCTTGACAGGCCCGATCCGAAATTCCACGACTGGCCCGCAAAAGCGGAAGCCACTTTGGAGAGTCTTGAGAGCGACCTGGCGACCGTCGTCGATGCCGGTTACAAATATGTGAGACCTTACGTGGGGGCGGAGCCGCCGGATTCCATGGCACAAGTCGCGCTGCTGCTCGCGATTCACGAATACGGCAAATGGCGCGGCGAACCGCACCCGATGGAAGCAGAGCTGCGCGCCGGCGTATACCGGTTCTTCTCGCCAGAGATCGGCGCAGTGCGAAGATATCTCGACACCGTCGGCCCCGACAAAGACCCTGACGAAGTCGACTCCTGGTATCTCTGCCACCCCCTGCGGAGCTTGGCGGCGTTGGCCAAGCATGGCGATGAAGGCGCCTGGGACCTCTTCACGGCCTCGCTGGACTATGCCGTTCATGCCGCCCAGCACTTCGACTACACCTGGCCCATCAAGTTCTCTCTAAAGAACTTCGAGGTAAAGACTCTTGGCCGCAGTCCAGGTGAAGCGGGACAGACGGATGCGGGCGGGCTCTACGCCTATGTGATGCTGGATGCCTTCGACCTAACTGGCGACAAGCGGTATCTGGAAGAAGCCAAGCACTCCATTCGTGCCATGAAGGATATGCACTTCGAGGTCGCGTACCAGACCAATCTGACCTCGTGGGGCGCCGTGGCGTGTCTCCGGCTTTGGCGGCAGACCGGTGAGAAGTTCTTCTTCGACGAAGCGGCGGTCTTGCTCAGCAGCCTCTTCCACAACTCCGTCATATGGCAGTCCAGGATCGGCCGGCTAGACGATGTCAACACGTTTCTGGGAGTCACATGTCTGCACAACGCACCGTATCTGGCCCCGTTCGAGTGCTACGAGTCTTTCTGGGCAGCTCAGGAGATTTTGGATCTGGGCCGGGAAGACTTGCCGGAAGAGTTTCGGTTGCTAAGCTGTGAGTTCTGGCGTTACGCCCTGGACAGGCTCTGGTGGTTCTATCCATCCTCCCTCAAAGAGAGCTGGATCGCCCACACCACGCGCAGCGGTCAGATCGTGAGGGCTCTGGAATTTCCCGTGGAAGACCTCTATGTCGATGGGCAGCCCGTCGGCCAGGTCGGACAGGAGATCTATGGCGCCGGCGCCGCGCTCGCGGTGGCGTCGCGAGCCTTCCATCGTCTTCCGGGCGGCGGCTACCTGTTCTGCGATTACCCGCTCGCCGAGCGCCACCTCGATGAGCGGGGATTCGGATTCAGCGTTCACGGCCATCCGGACTTCTCCGCGCGGGCACGGGTGATTGGACGCTCCGGAGCCACCGTCACCGTAGGCGACGCAAAGGTCGAAGCCGACGACTTTCTCGTTCAACCGGGGCAGCTGGTTGAAGTTCGACTGTCTTGATGTAGCGGAATCGTTATGAGACCGAGATCGCAAATAGGCATTCGTCAATATCGCAGCCCAGCCCGAGGTCTCGTCATTTTCGATCGCCGCCGCGCTGGACTGCGAATTTCGAGGGTGCGAGAAACCGGTCATGCCTGGCAACGTACCATCGAGCAAAGGTGTGACATATTAACTTACGGGAGTAGTGAAAAGGTGAATATAGAGAGAGCAGATCGAGTTGTGGACGTGGCGCTGCGATTCCACGACGCCTGTCGAGAGTTCGAGATGGTCGTCGCTCTCCCCAGTGTCGCGTCCGTCTCAGAAGCTTTCGGGCGCAGGGGCTACGACGCTATCCACTCGGATGAGAGGCCTGGAACGCTGAAAGTCTCCAAGAAGCCCGTGGAAACGCACACTTCAACGCCGCGGCTAAAGCCGGTCCAGAACGGAAAGGTCGCGCGCCATCAGCTGGACGAGCCATCGAGCGGTAACTAGAGCGTAAGCCCGCCCATCCACTCGCCGCTTTCCGAACAGATCCCGTACGGTTCCCTGCTCCGCGTCCAAACCCCAAAAGGAGAAGCTGGCGCTCGGAATAAGTTTGATCTCCGACATTTGGATCCGTTGCCACTCCAAGGGGCTCGAGACGTAACCTTCGTCGAACCCCCCCACGATGAGGACCTTGCCGCCACGCCAGGCGAACTTCGTGGCTTGATCGAGGGTGGTAGGCATCGCCCTTGCCTCCCGCGCACTCGAATGCGAGGTCGACGCCGCGTCCTCCCGTGAACTCTATAACCGCTTTCACCGGATCGGTTGTTTGCTGTTGACGGTATGGTCGGCGCCCATCTGCCGAGCCATCTCAAGCGACGAATCCACCGCGCCTCTTCCAGCGTCTTGACAGCAGCCTTCAACCTTCAGGCCTCCCGCAACGTCAGACAGGAACGCGGCCCTCTGGGAAGGTGGTTCCATTCAAGGCTTCAAACGGCCGCGAACCGGTCCTCTTCTTCCAGTTCGGAGCAGAACTGCGGAACGAGGTCTTGAAGCAGATCGTCGAGGTGCCGGCAGCCTCTGAGGTGCACATGGATGAGCCAGTCGCCTCCCTCCGCAATCCCCATCACGACCGCTTCCGGGCTCCTTTGGCACACGTAACAGTGAAGGTTCCGATCCCTAATCTTATCGCGACACCTTTGAACAACATCCCCGCGCCGACTATGGATCCTAGACGAGAAGCCCTTCAGCGTCTGTATCATCTCTTTAAACTCTTCTTCCACGCTAATTCCTTCACACATTAGACCTTCCCTAAAGCTTTCTGCTATTCAAACGGGCGTCGATTCTCCGCCAAATATGCTCGGCAACCCTTGGCTTCGTCTTACTTGATAGCATGTGATTCCTTCCTGCTAATATCGACCCTTCATATTTCTACCGTCCCGCAATTGCGAACGATCGCGTATGCATGTACTGGTATAGACGATGAAAATCGGACCGTCAAGCTGCCGTTATTTCTATGTACATGAATGCTCTACAGAGACTGACCAGATTCAAGTCGCCTGGGATACTGTCAACTATGCCTTCAGAGGAACAGACCTTTACAGCCATGGGCCATCTCTGTAGGCAATCTCTAAGCCATATTTGATGCCGAAAGAAAAGCACCAGGAACCGCGATCACATCATTTCCGTCTCCACTTCATCAGACATGTCCGATCAAGGAGATTCACGCCTACAGACAGAAGCCGCCGCCTCGGCAGTTAATTGTTAGAGATGAAATAATTGTTCTGCACTAGAACGCTTAAGGCGCCACATGATATCAGGCGACTATTGCAGAAACACAGTCGGTTGACTACGTTATCACCATTCTCAAACCAAGGGTCCGCAAGTCCCTTGAGGAAATGTGACATCGCCTGGAGCCTTACCTGAGCCGAAAGAAGCGAACAGACGGAGCGTTTTCGTCATCCACGTTTTCGTTACTCATAGCCTGATCCGCAAGTCGTTGGACACGCGTGCCCAGGTTTTTCATTGCAAAGAAGGCACCACAAGCCGTCACAGTGCCTCCGCGCCACGCTCGGCAAACGGAACCCTCCTGCGCATGCTCCTGTCCTGAATACCGATGAATCGCAAGGGAGAGACACGATGAGCCAGACCCAACTTCGCCCGCCTCAACATCAGGAAGAGCCCGGCATCCAATCCAAGATGATTCCGCATCCGTTAGAGATCCGCGAAGGGTACCAAGGCAGCGGCAGGCTGGAAGGCAAGGTCGCCCTTATCACCGGCGGAGACAGTGGAATCGGCCGAAGCGTAGCACTCTACTTTGCCAAGGAGGGCGCCGACATCGCGATCTTCTACCTGAACGAGGCGAGTGACGCCGAGTACGTGCAACAGAAGGTCGAAGAGAGCGGCAGAAACTTCCTGGGTGTCCAAGGGGACATCGGCGACGAGTCGTTTTGCGCCGAAGCGGTCCAGAAGGTCGTGTCGAAGTTCGGTCGCATCGACATCCTTGTCAATAACGCAGGCGAGCAGCACCCACAAGACTCGATTGAAAAGATCACGGCGGAACAGCTCGAAAAGACCTTTCGAACGAACATCTTCGGCATGTTCTACATGGTCAAGGCAGCCCTGCCGCACATGAAGGAAGGCTCCAGCATCATCAATACGACGAGCGTGACCAACTACAAAGGAAGCGCGGAGCTGCTCGACTACAGCGCCACCAAAGGAGCCATCACCGCCTTCACGCGATCGCTCAGCCAGTCGCTCGCCGAAAAGAAGATCCGCGTGAACGGCGTCGCCCCCGGCCCCATCTGGACACCACTGATCGCCTCCACCTTCACGCCCGAGCACATCGCTACTTTCGGGTCTGATACAGCGCTGAAGCGAGCCGGCGAACCCGTCGAGGTTGCGCCCTGCTACGTGTTCCTGGCAAGCGAAGACGCGAGCTACATGACGGGACAAGTGCTCCACCCCAACGGCGGCTCCATCGTGAACTCCTGACCTTGCAAGAAGTAGCCAGGAGCCTGTGGGCAGTCCGGCACGACGGCTCCATCACGCCGAGGGCGCGTGTTGCTGGTTGACCGAATAAGATGACCCTCATCCGTTAGAGCACGACTGCCAGTCTGTCCGCGCAAAGGGAATACACTTGCTTTCATGGGTTACCGCGTGCTGTCCGATGCCGACGTAGACCAGTTCATCCGAAAGGGGTATGTGAAGATTGAGGGCGCGTTCCCTCGGGCGGTAGCCGACGAATGGGTGGAGAGGTGCTTCGCCCGCCTGGGATATGATCGCACCGATCCCTCCACGTGGACCGAGCAGAGAATCCATATGGGCGGCGACCAGTATGTGGACGTAGCTTCCTTCGCGCCGCGCGTCTTTGATGCAATGGCCGATCTGCTCGGAGGTGAGGACCGGATTGAAAAGCCGATCCGCTGGTCGGACCACTTCATTGTGAACCTGGGGCTGCGCGCCGATGAACAGTGGCAGCCTGCGGGACCCAGCACGCCTGGCTGGCATAAGGACGGGGACTTCTTCCGGCACTTCCTCGACTCGCCGGAGCAAGGCCTCCTCGTGTTTGTCGATTGGACGGATGTCGTGCACCACGGCGGCCCCACTTACATCGCCACCGATTCCGTGCCCGTGGTCTCCAAGTTTTTGGCCGATCACCCGGAAGGCGTGCTCCCCGGACAGTTCGATTTTCCTGGGCTGGTGGGGCAATGCCATGAGTTCGAGGAGGCCACCGCCAACGCGGGCGACGTGTTTCTGCTGCACCCGTTCCTTCTTCACGCCGCCTCGCAGAATCCGTTGCGCGCCGTTCGAGTCATCACCAATCCGCCGGTGCACTTAACGGCGCCCATGCGGTTCGACCGTGAAGATCCCGGTGACTTTTCACCGGTCGAGCGAGGCATTCTTGCAGGCTTGGGCGTCGAACGACTGGAATTCCATCCTGCCGTCCCCCGGGAGCGTGTGGTGCCGGCGAGAGTCAGGCGACAGCAGCGGATGATGGAAGAGGAAGCAAAACGGGCTCAAGCCTCGTCGGCTCTGGCGTAAGCCGAGACGGCCCAACGGCCTTACGATAGGCGAGAAGCGCTTCGACAATCACGTCGCCGCGGTTGTCGCCGGCGAGCAAATCAGCTCTTGGCATCTTCCGAGGAGGCGTCTTTGCCCGGAAACCGTTTGGGGACCTCCCAAAATTCGCAGCCAAGGAGTTGTCAAGCCGAGATATCATGGTCGATGCGATTTCAATATGGCTACAACCATTAAGGACATTGCTCAGAGGCTGAATCTTTCGATCAGCACGGTGAGCTACGCCCTCAACGGCGGCCCAAAGCCGGTTTCGCGGGAGGTTCATCGGCGCGTTCAAAATGCGGCGCGCGAAATGGGCTACCGGCCAAACCGAATTGCGAAATCGCTTGTTACGCGCAGGACACGCACCATAGGAATCGTTCCCGTCGACCTCAATGCGGACCTGCTGCTGACGCCCTGCGAGCATCTCACCCTGAACGGCGCCTTCAACGCCGCGGCGAAGCTCGGCCATGACGTGCTGGTGTTCACCGCGCACGATCGAAACATCCAGGACGATGTCATCGACGACATGATGGATGGTCGAGTGGATGGAGTCGTCTTCATCGGTCCCAGGAGAGAGTCGCCGGCCCTCCAGCATATTGGCAACGGCAATATGCCGTACGCCATTCTGCTTACGGACAACGGCGTGGGACCCAGCTACGTGGTGGATAACGAGCGCGGCACTCTGTTGGCGATGGAGCACCTTTGGAGCTTGGGGCACCGGAACATCGCGCACGTCACGGGCAATTTTGCGCTTGCCGACGCCAACATTCGCCGCGACGCCTATAGGCAGTTCATGGTCTCAAAAACGGGTTCTTTCGATCCGCGACTGGAGATCGGCGGAGACTATCACCGCGAGAGCGGCTATGAAGCAGGCAGGTCGTTTCCACGGATGCCGCACCCACCGACCGCGTTCTTTTGCGCGAACGACGATATGGCGTTTGGCCTGATTGAAGGTCTGCGCGCAGTCGGCGTCGACGTTCCTGAGCAGGTAAGCGTTGTCGGCTTCGACGATGCGCCGGTGGCTCCTTATTTCCATCCGCCGCTCACCACCGTAAGACAGCCCTTGGCGCTTATGGCGAGCGAAGCCATGCTGGCAGTGATTCAGGAAATTGACGAAGCGGTCCGTGCGCAGGGACGGATGTACGAACCGGAGCTGATCGTTCGGAATTCCACCGCGCCGGTTCAAAGGTAGAGCGAATGCCGGCGAAAAGCGCCACACCTCGCCAAGATCGGCCTAGTTCATCGCTGCCGGGACAGTTGGCTCGGAGCCTTGAAGGTTCGCCTGGCGATAGCGGGTCCACAGGATGCTGGTGACGCCGCGGGGATAATACCGGCTTCCAACGGCCTTGCTTCTCACCATTTGGTCGCTCCAAGCGTAGTAGACGTTTGCCTCGTCCATGAGCCATCCCCAGTGCGCCTTATCGGCAGCAGGATCGCGGATCCCAAAGAGTTCACCGGCAACGTACTGGCAAAGATAGATCTTGCTGAGCCAAGAGTTGTCGCTGGTGGAGCTCAACTTCCAGGCTCCATCGTCGAACTTGCAGACTCCTGGCTTCAACACGGCGGCAATGTGCTCTCCCAAGGTCCGAAGCAGGCTGCCGTATCGGCCGTTCGGCCGCAAAACGTCGTGCATTCCCGCCTGCAAAGGAAACACCAGCCCCTCGATTGCCGGAATGATACGCGCGGGAACCGAGTCGTCGAGCAAGGCTGGAAGAGAGCCGTCCGCAGAGCGGGACGCCACGACCGAGTCAGCCGATTTCTGCGCTTGCAGCCCTGCTTCGTCGGCCGCCCTATCCTTTCCGTTCTGTCGAAAGACGCGCTCCATCATGACGAACGCTGCCCACCATTTGACAACCAGATACAGGTTGCCCCGAGCCCGGCCAAGCGAGGAGTCGAGGCTGTCGTAGGTCGTAATCTCCGATCCCCCTTCGCACTTGGAGCTGTCCAAGCCCATGACTCCGTTTCGCCGCGCTGGGTCCGGATCGTCTCGATGGCAAAGACTCTCCAAGCACTCTTCGAGCAACGGGAGATTCCTTTCGGTCCAAGCCGAATCCCCCGTCCCGAGGACATACAGGCAGGCGCAGATGACCCAGTTCGTCAGCTCCTCGCAGGTCATGAACGAGAAGCAGCCCGTGAGGCCCGCCTTTTCATAGGCCGAGCAGCCCGGCCGGGAAAACACGTTCGTCACCCCCACGTCGTGCGCAAATGCCACTCCGCCGGGATACTCGATTAACGAGCCCGGATACCGTACCGTGTCTCGATAGCTGTAGCGCTCGGAATACAGGTCCAGCTCGTTGCGAACGGTCCACGGATTCATCCGAAGCTCGAAAAGCGCCTGATCCGCCATCAGGTCGCTGGTGTTCATCATGCGGTACTCGCCTTCGTTGACGACCCACACGGGCCGGCCGTCCTCCCGCTCGAGAAGCTGTGTTGAGCCGTAATAGCTTCTCACCGCATGGGACAGCGACAGTGCTCGGTTCGGCTCCAGACCCTCGAGCAATTCCCTATCGACGGCTTCCGCTCTCCGAACAAGGCCGTCGAAGCGCGAAAGGGCGTGTTTGGCCACGTCGTCTACGCCCTCGAACCATCTGTTGTAAAGATAGCGGGTGGGCAATCCCGCCGTGGCGATTCCGGCACGATGAAAACAGACCGCGATCTTGAAGCTGCGGGTCTCCCCCGCTGCGACGACGCCGGTGAGAAGTCCCATCGGCCCAAGCATGAAATAGGCGTTGTAGAGGTGCTTCAGGTCAAGAAGATCGCTTGGGGACCAGCCAAGACCGGCCACCATAGGATCGAGAGTCACCACAGCGGTGCGCAGACCCTGTCCCACGCCGATCAATTGGGGATGATCGAGGACTCTCATTCCGCTCGACCGGTCCGAACCCTCGTAGCCAAAGAAGACCGTTCGGGGAAAGGTCCCGGCTGTGTTGTCCAGCGTCAGCTCGACCAGCACGGCTGGGCAAAGCACGTCCTTCAGCTCCGATTCTCCGCCACCCGCCGGGTCCGGTACGGCCTCCACCGGCGAGATGACGCGAAAGGTCAGGTCCCCTGCTCGCCAAGAATCGACACAGGGCCGCAGAACCCTTTCGATCTCCGAATCGGGAAAGCTTTCGAACTGCTCGTCCCCATCCGACGAAATGTGGCCATGAAAGTCAGCTTCGCGGTCACCGGCGAACTCATAGAACGGAAAGGCTCGAAACCTCCCCCGGCATACCGAGTCTTCGCAGCCGATGAACAGGTTCTCGTTGGCCGGCCCCGAGAGCTCGAGCCCCAGCCCGCCCTTTGGGCCCTTACAACCGAAGCTAAACGATGCAAAGGCTCCGATTGGAGAGTGGTGGGCATTGAAGAAGGGGGACGAAGTCATTCGACGTGAGGGCTCTCCTAAGGCGTAGTAGGTTCAACTCGTGGAGTCGAAGCGTTTCGAATATCATACATCAGAATTGAACCCAGCGGGCTATCGGAAGCCGGCTGGTTGGACTCGATTCTGACTACCCAGCGAACCCGCGTTACGGGACGCATGGCGACGGGAGCGAAATGTCTTCCACCTGCCCTACGTCTTGCGTCGGCAGAGTTGCGGCGTTCGCCGGCAGCTTCCCGTGCATTCCCCAGGTGTGTCCCACATAGGGGGGAATTGCCTGCATGCCGGCAAACACCTACGGAGCCTTGCTAAGCCCTTCGTATCGAACCTTCCACGTTCCGTTCTTCGGGAAGCCCGGCGCCGAGCCCTTCTGCGCTCCATCCCAACCCGCAGCCATGAAGGCTGCGGCGTAAAGGAGTCCGCCGTTTGATGGAAAGTAAGGGAAAGGGCCGCCCGTTGCCAAACCAGCGTTGTCGAACTGGAACTGGCCCGAAGTTGTCAGCAAGTAGTCCACCGCCTTCTCAGGCTCGCCCAGTCGAGCTGCGCACATGGCGAGGAGGGGGCAGTCCCAACCCCAAGTGCGATCGAAATGCCAGACCGCTTCAATCTTCGAGAGCGTCTTTCGCATCGTCTCTCGATCCGCGCCATCGCCGGGCAGCATCCCAAACACGCCTGTCAGCGCCGGGTGCTCGAAGTTGAAGCGCGTCCACATCTCTTGAACGCCCTCATACAGAACGTAGAGGCCGTCCTGAGTGGGTAACGGAGCGAGATTCTCCGAGACCGTGTCCCAATCGGCGTTCGCCGACAATCCCATGCGCTTCCTCCAGTTCCTCGCCACTCGAAGGCCGAAACGCCAATAGCCGAGCTCGAACGCCGGGTTCTCGGTCGTCTTTGGATCGGTGTTCTCCGATGCCACGAAGACCGGGGGGCCGAGATCATACCGGCCAGTCGAAGGATCGCGATAAGCGTAGGACGCCATGAAGTCGGCAGTCGCCTCTACCACCGGCCACCATTCTCGAAGGGTCTCCGGAGTTGGGTGCGCACGATAGTCCAGCTCGGCGAAGAAGAGAGGATGAGGCTGCTGCCAAATGAGCAGCGCGTGAATCTCGTGCGGCCACTCGCGGCCATCCGGACCGATGCACTTCGGCCATCGCGCACCTTTGTAACCCTCCGCCGATGCAGTCTGCTTCGCTTTAGCGAGAAGCTTTCGGTAGATTCCCAGGCTATTCTCGAGCTCTGGCCAACGGTTCCAAAGCGCCCAGTGCGCTGCGTGCCACCAGTACATCTCCATGTGGAACCGGCCGAACCAGCCGTTGTTCACCAGCCCGCTTTCCTGCGGAGGCAGGGAGCCAGCTTCATTCACCGCCATGAGGTACTGCGAGAGCACGATCCTGCGCTCTAGCTCGAACCAGCGAGAATCACGGCTGCCAGAAAGGTCGATCGCACCGCCACTCTGCCAAAACTTGGGCCAGTGCCTCCTCGAGACCTCGAACACTTCGCTGGCATTTGGTGGCACCTGCGGCGAGGAAGAAAACCAGCAGGCGAACGAGAAGCTCTGCAAGCCTTTCTCCGGCATGAGCGTCAGGCGGTTCTTCTCGGAGCCGGGCTCCAAGCTTAGTAGGTCGTTTTCCTGAACCTCGACCGCCTGCGCGATGCCGCCATACGCGTAGAGCACCTTGAGCCGCTTGCCTACACCTGGATTCGGGTCGCCGCCCAACTGCACGCCCGCCCTCACCGAAAGCCGATCACCGACGACTTGCTTTCGAACCACATCCGTGACATCGAGCCACCTGTCGCCGGCGCCGTATTTGGCGCTCAGAATCTGCAAAGCACCGATCTTCGCAGGAGCGCGACTAAGCGAGGCGCTGCCCTCCCATCGCACAGCCATGTCCGTCTCGGTTTGCTCAAGCCGCCGAACCAAGATCGCGCCTCTGCCATCTGGCGTGTTCTTGATCTCCAACGCCGCCGGATGCGTCCGATCACCGATGTAATCGGAAAACGGTCGAGGATCATCGCCCGGTGAGCAGAAGAATGCACCGATGCGTCCTTCGGAGATCAGCTTCGAGTCGATCTTGACGGCGACCGTGTCCGACTTCGGGTCGCAGGCGGTCTCTACCGTGACGGGCCGCCCTTCCAGCTCAAACCGGCTTGTGATGATTCCGCTCCAAAGGTCCAGCTTCTGGCTTAGGTTCCTTAGATCGTCAGGCCGCACCACGCTGTCGTCCGACTTCCTGAGATAGAGGCCAATACGGCCCAGGTTGATCCGGTGCGGATTCGACTCCATCCAGGTCGAGATCGCCGGATGGGCAGGATCGGGCATCGGATACCGGACAGGGCGTCCGTGAGTGTCCCAGACCTGGCCTTGGAAGTCCACCTGCTTTGTTCCGGCTGGCAGCGGGCTCGAATGCCAACCCCAATGGGACAAGGTGTTGAACGGCGTGAAGGTTTGGAGCCCGGTCGCATCCACATTGAAGGCGAACTCGCCGTTGCCCACCTGGAGTGGACTTCCGCTATTCAGGGCGCTTACATGTACGTTGTGCCGAACCACCAAGGCATGGCGATCGATCCTGTCCCTTCCCGTAAGCGAAGGAAGGGACAGAAGCATGGACAACCCGATACAAGCAGCGATCAACTCACTATAGAGGTTGCCGCATCTTGAATCGTTCTCAGAGGGCGATCTGCGGAGCGATCGCCGTCATTCGATGCCTTTCAAGCAGATTGCAGACGGTTTCCCACGTTGTCGAAGGATCTCCCATCAGGCTCAGCAGCTCACGCGCGAACTTGTCGAAAGTGCCTCCGAACATGAAGTGGATGAGCCGGCAAGGCTCGGACCCTGTGTTCCGATATCCGAAAGGCGAACCCGGGGGGCTCATGATGAACTCGCCGGGACCGGCATCGACGGCTTGATCGCCCAGTTGGAAGCGGGTTTGTCCCTCCAAAACCAAGCTGACCTCAAAATCCTTCTTCGTGTGCAAAGGGATCGAGGCGCCGACATGGAGCTCGTTCTCGAGAACGGTCAGCGCACCGTTCGTGGCATCCGAGCCGCAAAGGAACCGCATCGTCATGTTCGGGAATCGCAGAGGCTCGACTAGGTCTCGGTGCGACGTGAACCCGCATGAAGCGGGCTTATCGCTCGGGGTGGTAGCCGTCACGTGAGGTGGGAGGAACTCGACTCCGAGTTGGCCGGCCATCTCCATCATTCGTGGGATGTCTTCTCTGTAGAACGCATTGTCGGAGGGAGGCAGCGACATGGACTCGGCCGGCTTGCTAAAGGTGATGAACCACTTCTCGAAGTCGCCGGGCATCACGCCGACCAGCGCCTTGGCGGTCGGTGTGTCGAACTTGAAGCCGTGTTCGGTGTGGCAAGGAAACCAGACCAGGCTGCCTGCCCGAGCCCGTAATTTCTCGCCGTTGCACTCATAGGTGCCCTCACCCTCCAACACGTAGAAGAACTCGTCATCTCGGCTGTGCTTGTGCAACGGGGGCTCGCCGCCCTGAGGCCCGTAAAACTGCACTACCGTCAGGGCGCCATCAGTCGCCTCCGAGGGAACGACGTGGGACATCAGGCTCGGTCCGTACCAGCGAGAGTTGCCCTTCTCCGCACGCGTGACGGTGGGCTTGATCATTGTCGTAGTCATCATTCGTCTCCATTGGCGATTGCCACAAAAAGGATTCTTAGGGCCGCGAGTGAAAACGATGTGACCCTTGCATGAACATTGAATGAATCTTGCTGGCATGGTTCTTGTAGCCGCCAACCTCAAGATGAGTCAGGGACAGACTGTTGAGCCGATCCACGGAGTGAGGCGGATGGCCGCGATCGATATTCTTCGTGCCTTTGCGGCGCTCTGGGTGGTGGCATTCCACGTCTATCTGTACACGCCGGGGATACGCAATCAGGCGAAAGGCCTGCTGATCTCCTTTGCGCAAGCGGGCCACGTGGGTGTGAACCTGTTCCTGGTTCTCAGCGGGTTCTGCGTCTTCTCGGGCCTCTACAAGAACCAGCCGGAGCGGAACATCAAAGTCGACGTCCGAAAGTTCTTCAAGCGACGGTTCCTGCGCATCTATCCGGCCTACTTCGCGGCCCTCGTGGTGGCCACGGCCAGCGTGGCGCTGCTCGCAGACCCGGACATTCTCAAGCCAGCCATCTTCCTGCAAAAGTTCGGCACGCACGCGCTGTTCATCCACAACCTGTTCCCTTCGACCATTCTCTCGGTCGACGGCCCGTTCTGGTCGCTCGCCCTTGAAGTGCAGCTTTACGTCCTCATGCCGCTCTTCATCCTGTTTGTGAACCGGATCGGATGGAAGGGACTCCTCGGCGGAACGCTTGCCCTGACGGCTGCGACCCAAGTGCTGTCCGGCCATTTTCTCGATCGAGACTCGGTAGGGATCTGGACGGTGTGGCATAGCGGCGTATTGGCGCGGTGCTTCGAGTTCGCCTGCGGCATGTTCGCCTGCCACCTTTACTATCGGCGAGAGCCCGTGAAGATTCCGATCCTGGCGATGGTCTCGGCGATCATCTTGGTGGCGTTCGCCCGCTGCATCCGCGACGGAAACGCTTCCGGCGTCTTCGTCGACCAGATGTTCGGCATCGGCTTCGCCGCGATGATCTTGATGGCGCTTCGGCTGCCTGAAAAGGTGGTCAACGCCGCGCCAATGCGGCTTCTCGAGGGCGTGGGCCTTATCTCCTACAGCCTCTATCTGCTTCACAACAACGCGCTCAACCGGTTCTGGCTCCCCTACTTCGGCCACGGCCTCTCGCCGATGACCCAGCTCTACGTGAACCTCACCATCTTCCCGACGCTGCTTTGCCTCGTCTCCTGGGGCTTCTGGCGTCTCTTCGAGTACCCGGCGCTACGACAGAGCCGAGCGAAAGCGGTTCAGCCGGTGATGGTCGACGGGGCGCCGGAAGGGATTCGACAGGTCGCGTAGTCAATAAATCGTCTTTCGTAATAACCAGACTGAAGATTGAATGAAGGGACTGGGAGTCTGCTGACGCGTATCGGCGTCTCGTCACCTCGCAGAGCGGGGGGCTATCGATATCCCGTCAGGCGACATTGATGGGCGCGCCTCCGGCGCAATTCATGACGCGGACAGGTCCGCGGACTCTCAAGAAATCGCACGCCTCACTTCGAATCGGGATGAGGGACCTGCCTGGAAAGTTATGGGAGCCTCTCGGTATGTGACCTGCTCCAATGCAACAGTCTCCCATGTCGCGGCTACATTTCGGAATCGTCTCGCACGAATCATCAAAAGGTGAAGTACCCTTATTGAACGCGTTTAATGGAACGCGCTCGGTGGTTCATGGCGACGATTCGGCAGGTGGCGAATAAGGCGGGTGTCTCGATTGGGACTGTCTCCAACGTGCTGAATGGGCGCGACGAGAGGGTCGATCCTGCGACCAAGGCTCGCATCCTCGAGAGCATCCGCGAGCTTCGATACCGTCCGCCCGCATTCGAGCAGAACCAGAGCGCGGCAGTCTCGGAGAACCTGGGAATGATCGTCCCCGACCTCACCGAGCGCCCCCTCAGCCGCCTCGGATACCTGCAGGGGCTGCTGAACGGGGCCTTGGAAGCCGCAGCGCTGCGAGGCTGGAGCGTGACGATCTTTGCCGAGACCATGTGGGACGATGTGGGTAACGCCATCCGCCGCAAGTACGACGGGCGGTGCGACGCGGTGCTAGTTGCGGCTCCGCAACCCAAAGGCGACCTGCTGCCGTCGCTTCAGCGTCGGGGTGCTCCCATCGTTCAAATCGGGTCCACGCCGTGGCTGGAGGACGTCTCCTGCGTCGACATAGACAACGTGGAGGCAGGGCGGCTAATTGCACGCCATTTCAAAGAGCTTGGGCACAGGCGGATGGGCTTCATCTCGCTTGGTCAGGACCATGTCAGTGGTCACGAGCGCTGGCAAGGCTTCCACGAAATTGCCGGCGACTCGGCGATCCGAATCGTCAGAGAATCGAACGAGGCGTTCGCGCAGCAGCTTCACGACATGGGCGACGCGAGGCCGACGGCGCTTCTTGGATGGCACGACGGAATCTTGGCCGACATAGTGCCGGCGTTAGAAGATGCAGGTCTGAGGGTGCCGCAAGACGTGTCGGTTGCGGGCGTGGATGCAGCCAAAGACATCCTGGAAGCAGGGTTTGATTTCACGTCTGTGGAGAATCCATTACAGGAGATCGGCAAGCTGGCCGCGAACATGGCGATCGACCGGGCGTTGGACCCGAACATGCCCAGCGAAACTGTCAGGCTGCGGCCGCGGCTGATCGTTCGATCCTCCACAGCGCCTCTCATGGAACAGGTTGCGGTTTAACGCGTTCAAAAACTGCAAATCCTATTGGAAGGCAGATAAAACTGTTGTATGATGAACGCGTTCATTGAGACGGTTGGACATAGCTGTCTCTAGAGTTTTCGTCGTTATGCCATGGGTTTGATGACCGCGTTGCTGCGGCCCTCAAGCCCCATGGCTTACAGCAATCCATACGCATCGTCGCAGACGGAGAAATCCGCATCTCGATACCAACGCAGGTACCGTCCATGAAACGAGCTTTCACCTTAATTGAACTCTTAGTCGTCATCGCGATCATCGCGATCCTTGCTGCCATCCTGTTCCCGGTCTTTGCCCAAGCGAAGACCGCCGCCAAGAAGTCTTCCGAACTGTCGAACCTCAAGCAGATCACGCTCGCCGCGCTGATCTACGCAAACGACTTCGACGACCTCTTTCCCACCACCTCCGTCTATAACTTCGTCGCGAACGACCGCGCCTGGCCGGTGCGAATCACCCCATACACGAAGAACGCGGAGATCGTCCGAAGTCCCCTCGATACCCGCATTCCCGAGGACTACCCGAACAGCTGGTCTGGTCCTTGGATCTCCGTAGCCGGCAACAGCTTCTGCGGAGGCGAAGGCGGAAACGTCCAGCAGAACTATGGCGGCGAGGGAATCTTCGGTCTCCAGCAGAGCGAGTCGGGTTGGGATGGCTTCTTTACCAACGGAACGACCAGCCAGACCGACGTCACCAAGGTTGCCGAGACCGTCATGATCGGTCCGAAGTACACCAGAGACAACCAGTACACATCGTTGAACTGGCTCGGCGCCAACACGGCAGCCGTGTGGCTCACCAACGTGTTCATGTGGGACTGCAACCCGGCACAGGACTACTACTGCGCCGAGGGCTCGGGCATTCCTGACGGAACCCGTGACGCACAGTACGGAACGACTCGACCGTTCCCGATGGGTCCGAGGGGCGGCGTCTCGATGCCGGAGAGTTCCGCAGTGGGCACCAGTTCGGGCAACGCGAACTTCTCGTTCGCGGATGGGCATGCGAAGTCGATGAAACCGGAGGCCACGAACCCCGACCCCATCAACAAGCCCGACGCCAACATGTGGAACTCGAAGCGGTAACGCTTCCCGACGAGTATCGGCTCGGCGACCCCAGGTCGCCGGGTCTCGGCTTTTGAATCCACACACCATGAAGAAGCTCCTCCCGTTCCTTTTCGCGGTTCTCGTCGTCGCTCCTGGCTGTGGAAGCAGCGAACCCTCCGCAGCGGCAGAAAAGTCGTTCCGCGCGAAGATGTCTCAAAAAGAACTCGACTTCGACAGCGTTCCCGTGGCCAATCGTGCGCAGGTCATTGCGATGATGAAGGGCAACGGCGCTGCCGCGAAGGCTGCAGAGCTCGAGAAGAAGTGGGGCATGACCAAGTAATCGTTGGAAGTCGATGTCGCCATCGTCGGCGGCGGGCCGGCGGGAAGCACACTCGGCACGCTGCTTAAGAAATATGCGCCCGGATTAAGCGTCGCGATCTTTGAGCGCGAGAGATTCCCCCGCGACCACGTGGGGGAGAGCCAGCTTCCGGTCATCGGGACGATTCTCGATGAGATGGGCTGCTGGGACGCCGTCGAAGCGGCCAACTTCCCGATCAAGGTTGGAGCCACCTACCGTTGGGGCTCGGCGGAAGGGTTTTGGGACTTCCACTTTCTCCCAAACGGAGACCTTGAAGCCGAACCGCGGCCGGCTCGATTTGAGGGCCAGAGGAACCGGACTGCCTTTCAGGTCGATCGCGGAATCTACGACCAAATCCTCCTCAACCACGCCGAGAAACTGGGCTGCCAGGTCTTCCAAGAGACAGGCGTTCGCTCGGTGCAGACCGATGGAGAACGGGTTACGTCATTCACCTTCGAAAGCGGTGAAGCCGTTCACGCGAGATGGTACGCCGACGCGTCGGGGCACGCAGGCATTGTCAGGCGCGCTTTGGAGATTCCAATCGAGTGCCCAACGTCACTTCAGAACATTGCTATCTGGGACTACTGGCAGAACGCGGAGTGGATGGACAGCGTCGGGGTTGGAGGCACCCGGATCGTCGTTATCAGCGTCGGCTACGGCTGGCTCTGGTTCATTCCCCTCAGCCCGAGCCGCACCTCAATTGGCCTGGTTTTGCCGGCAAACTATTACAAATCGTCCGGTAAGCGCCTCGAGCAGCTTTACGAGGAAGCCGTGGCGGAAGCTCCCAAGATCCAAGATCTGGTGACGAACGCCACCCGCGAGAACAAGCTCTCCACGACAAAAGATTGGTCCTTCGTAGCGGAGAAACTTGCTGGGCCGAACTGGTACCTAGTGGGCGAAAGCGCAGGATTTGCCGATCCCATCCTGTCCGCCGGGATGTCGCTGGCTCACGTCGGGGCAAGAGATGCGGCGTACTGCATCCTTGGGGCCGATCGAGGCGACTTCGACCCGGAATGGCTGGCCAACTGGTACAGCGAGAATCAACGCCGCGGCATCTGTCAGCACATCCGGTTCGCCGACTTTTGGTACGGATCGAACGGGTGCTTCACCGACCTTATCGACTACACAAGTCAGATCGCCAAAGACGCGGGCCTTAACCTGAGCCCCGATGAAGCTTGGCAATGGCTCGGCACCGGTGGGTTTGTCGATCACAACGTGGTCGGAACCGGGTTCGGCGGGTACACACTGCGGCTCGCCAAACAGATCTCGGGCTCCTTTCTAGGCACCGGTTCGCGCTATGTCGCTGGCGGCATGAACGTGTTTCAACTCGACCTGGAGGGCGCCGAAAAGGATTGGGGCGCCCGGTTGGAGAACGGACGGATCACGCGGCACCGCGCTTATCGAAGAGGCGATCACCTGCTGCCAAACGCCGGCACCTACGGCCTGATCATTCGGGCCACAAAGGACGGGGCAACCGCGGATCAGCTCTTTGGCGCGCTGATGGAGCAGGTCAGAATAAGCGGCGCCGACCAGGCGCTCGCGATGCAGTTTCTAGGCGATGCTTTCGATGCTATCGAGGCGATGATTTCGGATGGGTGGCTGAGGGCTTCCCGCGATGAATCGAAGCCGTCTCTCGAAGCGCCGACCGACGATCCCCGTTACTGGGCGCCTCGACCGGTGCTTTCGTGAAGCTCCTGGCGGGGCTGATAGTGCTCGGCTTAGCCGCGCTCGCTTCGGCAGAACCTGTAACGATCCGGTTCGTGGTGGGCTCCGGAGGAGACAACCTCAAGCTCCTCAACAAGCAGGTGGTCCAGTTCGAGGCGATCCATCCGGAAATCCACATCAAGGTCGAACCGGTCGTGGACAGCTACGAGAACAAGCTCCTCGCCGAGTACGCCGCGAACATCGCTCCCGACTGTGCGGAGTTCAATGCGAACCGCATCGTGACGTTCGCCAGTCGCGGGGCGCTCAAGCCGCTAAACGACTTCGGCGATCTGAATAGCCCCGATGTCGACCTCGAGGGCCGCTATCCTAACGCAGTTCACGCCTACACGGTCGACGGAAAGCTGTACGCGGTTCCTCGCGACGTCGCCTGCTCGGCGGTGATCTACTACAACAAGCGGCTGTTCCGCGAAGCCGGGCTTCCCTACCCCGATGGCACATGGACTTGGGATACCAAGGTTCGGCCCGAGCTCCGTGAAAGAGACTTTGTCTGGGTGATGGAGCAGCTCACCAAGCGCAAGGCGGGCGCCGCAAAGCCCTACCAGTACGGCCTCGCGACGGCTTGGCCACAGCTCTGGATGGAGACTCTGCTGACTTCCAGCAATGTAAAGATGTGGGACAGCGACGAAAAGCCCACCAGGCTGTTCCTCGACGACCCAAAGGTGATCGAGGTCTTTCAGTTCGCGGCGGACTGCCTGAACAAGCTCCACTTCATGCCCAGCAACGCCGACGTGTCTCTGGGCTCCGGATCGACCATGCAGGACGAGTTCAGGAGAGGCCATGTCGCCATGCTGCAGTCCGGCGGATGGGAGATTCGCGACATGCGCGCGAAAATGCGGGACGACTGGGACATCGCGCCCTTCCCTCGCTTCGCTCGCGGCGATTCCGACTTTCTGCCTGGAGAGGGCGAAGGGATCGGCATGTTCGCGACGACCACGCACCCAAAGGAGACCTGGGAGTGGATCAAGTGGTTTTGTGGCCGCCCAGGACTGATTCCGATGGGGCAGACAGGCTCTACCCAACCGTCGATCCGGGCGCTGGCCCTCCAACCCGGAGTGTGGCTGCCGGCAGTCGGACAGAACATGCCACCGGAGCACATCGAGATCACAGACCAGCTTGCCCTGCGGGTTCTGAACCGCCACCTTCCGCAATGGTTCGAGTCGACTATCGTCAACGACCTGCAAGGCGTTTACTATGGCGTTCTTTCGGGAGAGAGCGACCCGAAAACAAAGCTGCCCGAGCTCCAAAGAAACGAGCCGGCAAAGCTGCGGCTGGCACTCCGCAGAGTTGAGTCGCCACCCTACCCCTATGCTGCCGGGCTGGCCGTGGGCATCGCGTTAACGGTTGCCCTGGCCGTTTGGGTCTACTTGCCGGAGTTTCGCAGGCGCCTGACGCGTGTCGAGAAGGCCGAGAGCCGAAGCGCCTACCTCTTTCTCATTCCCTGGATTCTGGGTTTGGCGTTAACCCTCGGCCCGATGATCTACTCCCTGCTGCTGAGCTTTTCGGACTCCGACATCATTCAGACGCCCAAGTGGCGGGGGGTTGGCAACTACACCGACCTGCTGAACCCAAACATCGACGACACGCTCTGGATCTCGCTACGGCAGACCTTTGTATTTGCGGGCCTCAGCGTTCCCATCGGTATCGCCGCCGCGCTCGGTCTGGCCCTCCTTCTCAACCAAAAGGTGAAGGGCATGCCGCTCTTCCGGTCCCTTTACTACCTCCCTTCGCTCGCCAGCGCCGTGGCGATGTCGCTCATCTGGATGCGGCTTTTCGACAAAGACCAGGGACTGATCAACGGGTTCCTCTATGGCGCGGACGGCAAGTCCGGATTCCTGCACCTTGGGGCATTTCTGAGCAACTTGGCTGGCACGCCGGGTGAAGCCGTCAACTGGTTTGGCAACGCAAAGACCGTTATCCCTGCCTTCGTCATCATGGGACTGTGGGGCGCCGGAGGCGGGACGATCATCTTCCTGGGCGGTCTCCAGGGGATCTCGACTTCCTATTACGACGCCGCCACTATCGACGGAGCAGGCATCACCAAGCGCTTCTGGAAGGTGACACTGCCCCTCCTCTCGCCGTACGTGTTTTTCTCGCTCATCACCGGCCTCATCGGCGCTCTACAGGTATTCAGCCAATCGTTCGTCATCACTGCCGGAGGTCCAGACAGGGCCACCGAATTTATGGTCGTGTGGCTCTACGACCAGGCTTTCGGCCAACTGAAGATGGGTTATGCCTCGGCCATCGCTTGGATCCTTTTCGTAGTGATCATGGCGTTCACGCTGGTCCAGCTCGTTCTGGCAAAGCGGTGGGTCTTCTACGAAGGGGAGCTCAAATAGTGGAAGCAAGCCGGTTCAAGACCAAGGCCGCTCTCACGATTTTGATGATCGTCCTCGTCGCCGGCGCCGTCCTCTTTCTACTGCCTCTCTACGTGATGGTGGCAATCTCCCTGAAGACCGACAAGGAGATCGGGAACAGTTCCATGTGGGCGTGGCCGCTCCATCTCACTTGGAGCAACTACCGCGTAGTCTTGACCGACCCTGAGCTGAACTTCACCCGCAAGCTGTTCAACACGCTCTTTCTAGCCACAGTACCGACGCTTGCGGGCGTGATCACAGCAGCGATGGTGGCGTTCCCCTTCGCCCGTCTTCGATTCCGAGGCCGGGACCGTCTCTTCCTGATCCTGCTGAGCACCATGATGCTTCCCGGCGTGGTCACGATGATCCCGGGCTATGTGCTCTTCGCCAAACTCGGCTGGATCAACACCTACAAGCCGTTCGTGATCCCTGCTTTCTTCGGTGGCGGCGCGTTTTCGATCTTCCTAATCCGTCAGTTCATGCTCGCGATCCCGCGCGAGATGGACGAAGCGGCAAAGATCGACGGCGCGTCAAACGCCGTCATTTTCTGGCGCCTGATCCTCCCCAACTGCGCGCCCGTTCTCGCGACACTGGGCGTTTTGGGGTTCGTCGGAGGCTTCAAAGACTTCATCGGACCGCTCATGATGCTGAACGACCCGGATCTGATGAACCTGGAGGTTGGCTTGAGGTCGCTGCAACAGGCTCACAGGACCGACTACGGCCTTCTCATGGCAGGCTCCACGATCGCCCTGATCCCCATCTTCCTCATCTTCGCCTTCGGCCAGAAATACTTCTCTCGAGGGATCACGTTGACAGGCGGAAAGTGACGTGCAGCTAGTAGGTCAGGATCTTTCGGAGTCCGCGGACGTGTCCGCGTCTTGTTACTCCGCGGAGCGGGGACCTGTCGGTATCCTGTCGGTGACATTGATAGGCGCGCCTTGTATGTTCTGGTCAGGCTCTAAGATGGGCCAAGGAGCAGTGGGTGGAGGGTCAGGCGCGCCTTATCGCTTGGACGATCTGCCGGAGCATCGCCCCCACCCTGCCTAAGCGTCATTTGAGGATCTATTCGCT
>DASZPA010000360.1:0-4299 GCA_035550555.1 Fimbriimonas sp. | reverse complement strand
CGTTTGGCTATCCAGGTGTGAGTTTTCTTGGGATGTCGCCATTTCGCCCAGCGCCATAGACTGTACCAGATCTCGTGGTCCACCTTGCGGAAGGTGCGCGACGCAGCGACGTGCCGGTGATAGTTGGCCCAGCCTTTGACGATCAGGCTGAGGTGGCGTATCAACGGCTCCTGCTCCGACGCGACGTTGTTCCGCAGCGCCGTCCTGAACCGCTCCAGGAACGCGTGCACGTTCTTCTTTGCCGGCGTGACGAGCAGCCGTCCGTTCCGGTACTTTCGCAGGTTCTGGCCGAGGAAGTCGAAGCCTTCGCGGATATGCGTGATCGTGGTCTTCTCGGGTGAGAGCCGAAGCCCCCGTTCCGCGAGGAAGCCCTCGACCAAGGGACGGACCTCGTTCTCCAGCAGCTCTCGCGAGCTGCCAGTGATGATGAAGTCGTCCGCATACCGAACGAGATGCACCTTGGGATTGTGCCATTTCCTTTCGGAGTGAGGTCCCCGGCTATGTCTCGCCGCAAACCGCTCCGCCAGGAGCCGCTCAAGCCCATCCAAGGTGAGGTTCGCCAACACGGGCGAGATGATGCCGCCTTGCGGCGTCCCCGCCTCCGTCGGAAACCAAGTTCGACTATCCACGTACCCGGCGCGCAGCCATTTGCGCAGCACTTCGTGGTCCGTCGGGATGTGCGTCAGCATCCACTCGTGGCTGATATTATCGAAACAGCCCTTGATGTCGCCTTCGAACACCCATTCGGCCGAGTCGTCGAGATGGCTCAACGACACGAAACACTGCTGGATGGCGTCCGCCGTCGACCGCGCCCGCCGGAACCCGTAGGAGTTCAAGTCGCCAGTGGTCTCCGCGACCGGTTCCAGGGCGAGCAGGTGCAAAGCCTGCATCGCCCGGTCCTTGATCGTGGGGATTCCCAGCGGCCTTAATTTCCCATTGGATTTCGGGATATAGACGCGGCGCAACGGCTGCGGGGCGTAGCCCCGACGCCGCAACGATCCGATGGCCCTGTATCTGGTCCCGGGCGCTTGCCAGGTTGCCCCGTCAACGCCCGGAGTCTTCGCTCCCTTGTTGGTGGTCACTCGATCAACGGCAAGAGCGCGTCCGCTGAACGAATGGGTGAGAAGCCATTGCAGGGATTTCACCCGGCCCCAGCGTCTCTCCTGTGTTGCCTTTACGATGCGTGCTTGCAGCCGCCGCACCCGGCGCTCAATCCGGGACCAGTCGAGCCGGTCCCATTCTGATTCCGTGCGGGAGGATGCACACGCAGGTTCCCCTGCGCTCATTTGCGATTTCCTCCTGGGTTGGTTCTGCATGCTGTTTCGTAACGAACTGCCTGCTGGAAGTGGGCCCGCTTTCGCGTGGGATAATGTCGCAACCCCTGTCCGCCCGATTACAGGGCGGCATTCGCTTTCTCCAGCATCCTTGTCCCGCCGACTCATCATGGGACCTCGCGGTCCCACTGCCCTGCAGGGCGAGCCGTCGGACTTTGCCTGTTTCACCTCAGCAACGAATGGATGGTTTAGTCCCTGCTAATACACCGACCGCCTTATGATCCGTGTCGCCCTATCCGGACGGGGACGACTCGGCGGCGTTGCCCATTTGGCGAGAGCCTATCAGCGCCTTTGGCTTCTATACAGTCACGGTGCTTGACGCAGTTCACATGTGTTGGACTTGCCATCCAGCCTGGCCCGCGGACCGCATTGACGCTCGCAGTCCGACCGAGTCCCTCGCGGTATCGGTCCACTTGTTACAGTGACGGTACGTTGTCTTGACAGCTTCCGACCCGACCGTTACCAGTCACGCCGGTGTCAATAGGCTACTGCGGACGGAACCGCAGGTTCAATTTCAAGGAGGTTTTGCCTTCATGGTTGAACGATTGCTGATGCGACTTGCCTTTGACGGGTGTCAAAGCAGGCCCGCATCCCGGAAACTGTAGTACCCGCGGCCCAGCGGGTCGTCGTCTTTGGTGCCGATAATTACGTGGTCGAGCAGGTCGATTTCCACCGTCTTCGAGGCTTCCCGGAGCAGCTTGGTGATGGTCAAGTCCGCCGCACTTGGCCCGGGGTCGCCACTGGGATGGTTGTGGACGCATACGATGGCGGCAGCACTTGCCAGGATCGCTGCCCGAAATACCTCCCGGGGGTGCGCTAAGGCGGAAGTCGCAGTCCCAACCGTAACGCGATGGCGTCCCAAGGGTCGATTTTTGCGGGTGAGGCATACGA
Source organism: Fimbriimonas sp. (assembly GCA_035550555.1). Taxonomy (GTDB): domain Bacteria; phylum Armatimonadota; class Fimbriimonadia; order Fimbriimonadales; family Fimbriimonadaceae; genus Fimbriimonas. Next base: position 2,074 of record DASZPA010000360.1, on the reverse strand, counting down.
CGTAGAACATTTCCGCTACCGGCGCTTCGTCAAAGGCACCATTCATGTACTCCACGATCTTGTCGGCCCGATTGAGGACTTCCTGGGGACCTTCTTGCACGAGCAGGTATTGGATTTTGGCTTCATAAACGCGCATTGTGAGCGCTCGCGCGAGCTGCGTTACCCTTCTCAACAACATGTCGAGTGATCTCGGGTGCTGCCCGCTTAAGCGCCCGCTTCCCATGGGCGAAAGTCAAAGCGCTGGATGGAGCGCCGAGGCGGCGGATTTATCCGCAACGAGGGGGAAGCGGAATGTTTGCGCGTGGTGGAGATCGCGAAGCGATACTACCTTGACCGCCCATAAAATCGGGCGACACGGACGGGGCAGAGCTAGAAGAATTCGAGCGGAGCGAGCGTCGAGTGGGGCTCGCGCCATGGTGATGGGGTATGACATTGCGCCTGATACGATTGCCGAATAGCACCTGATTATGCCCCTGCCACGTGGTTCAAACTGGTATCGTTGGGACCTGCACGTCCACACCCCGATTCTTTGGTCCACAACTATGATGGCGCCGACCCGTGGCCGCGCTTTTTCGACGAGCTACGTGCGTTGCCTCCCGAAATTAAAGCCATCGGAATCAATGATTACCTTTTCATCAGTGGCTACAGGCGCGTGTTAGCGGAAAAGCAAAAAGGCAATCTGCCCAACATCGAACTGTTGCTTCCAGTTATCGAACTCCGGTTGGACACCTTCAGCGGTAGCGAATCCGCGCTTAAGAAGGTCAATTTCCATGTGATCTTTTCCGACCAAGTTACGCCCGAATTGATCGAAACCCAATTCATGCCGGGCTTGGCTCAGAGCTATGTGATCACGGACGACTATGGCGCCGTTGTGAAAAACAACGAGTGGCAAATGATCCCTAGCCCTTCTAGTCTCGCACAGCTTGGGGCTCTCGTGCGCCAGCGCACGCCCGCAGACAAGCGGGGTGCGATGGACTCCCTCAGCGATTTGGCCATCGGCTTCAATAGCCTCTGCATCACGCACGACAAGGTGCGGGAAATTCTTCAACGGCCTCATTTCCGAGACTGTACGCTGACCGCCGTAGGCAAGGTGGAGTGGGACTTGCTTCGGTGGTCTCAAGCGGGCATCGCCAACAAGCTCACGCTGATCAACGAAGCCGCGTTCGTGTTCACGAGCGCCAAAGATGTGCCGGCTTCCGCGCGGAGCCGCCAGGCGTTGGTAGAGCAAAACGTCAATCCCCGCCTACTTGATTGCAGCGACGCGCACCACTTTGCGGACTCCGCCGAGCACAACCGACTCGGGAAATGTTTCACTTGGCTCAAAGGCGAGGTGTGCTTCGAGACCCTGAAGCAGGCCTATTACGAATACGACGGGCGGGTGAGTCTAGCGGTCGATCCGCCGATCTATCCTCTCTACCACATCAACCAAGTAAAAATCTCCCTGCCTGCGACCGCGACCTGGCAGGGGATACCCTTCTGTTTCCGGGGCGAACACGAGTTCGCGTTCCACCCCTCCTTCACCTGTCTCATCGGTGGGCGAGGTTCCGGCAAGAGCACGCTGCTCAATCTGCTGGCAGTGGGTTTGCACGGTCGCAGCGCTCTCTTCGATAAGCATCCCGTTCATTGCGGGACCAGGTCGCTGCATGAATCCGTGTCCGTTGACAGCGCCTCCTCCCCGGATCAAATCGAATTCATCAGTCAGAACGAAGTGGAGGGTTTCGCGTCCCCGGCGGGCGGATTTACCGACGCCATGCTGCGCCGCCTCGCGAAATTGCCCGGGGCGGATCGGTTGAAAGTTGCTGAGGACGAACTCGCGGCCGGCGTCGGCATCCTGCAAGAGCGCGAGGCCTTGATTCGTCAGTTTTTCATAGAGCAGGTAGCCGCAAGCAAGGCCAGCGACGACCTGAAATTAAACCAGAAGATTGTCCAATCGGTGGCTGATCCCGCCTACAAGGAACTGTCGAAGTCAGCGAATGAGCTGGAGAAAGAGAGCGCCGGCATCGCCGATGCGCGAAAGCATCTTAAAGCGATGGTCGAGAGTCTCAGCGGCGTGTTGGGTCTCAAGCCTTCCGGT
>DASZPA010000359.1:0-8575 GCA_035550555.1 Fimbriimonas sp. | reverse complement strand
TGGGAATGCGAACCCCGAATACGACCGGCACCGAGTATTCCCGCTGCCAGATTTGCATGTTGGCGCTGGGCACGTCGGCAGTTTCCGAAGTGTTGTTGGCCCCGCGCAGCGAGATGTAGGCCGTCATCTGCTCCATCTCGTACTTCTCGATGGCGGCGATGGTTCGCGCGTTCTCTTCGGTCATCCCCATCAGAAGCTGCCGCCGAACCAGATTGCTTTCGGTGCGTACGGCCACCTTCGCTCCGGTCCCCTGCGCCACCCGAACCACGTCCGCCACCACCTCTTCCGGCATGTCAAAGGCATGGATCAGCAGGGAGTCCGAAGAGTTGAGGCGGCACGAATGAGAACAAAGCAGCTCGGCAAGCCGAGTGACGCGCGGGTCAAGCATGCGCCCAGCTTACCGAGGCCTAACCTTGCTCGTTTTTGGGCTTGCCTACCGTTTGAAGCGGTGCGTCGGCTTCGTGCCACTTTACTGTCCGCGTGTAGTTCATTGGTTGCAGAACGGGATGCATCTCATCGTGGCTGGCCGTGACCCACCCATCGATAATAAGGATGTTGAGTGCTGTGATCAGCCGAAAAATCTCAGCCTGCTTATGAGCGACATCGACGTTCGCTGGAAAAGCCTTGTGCAAGGCTTCCACAATCTTGGGCGCAGTGGTGACCTGCGAAAGCGTGTGGTACCAATACCCGTAGGGACCCTCGAGCGGCCACATTTTTCCGTCTCGCATAAGACACTCGATTCTCTTGACGCGACCCTGCTTGTACTGGGCGAACTCCTCATGAACGGAGTCGTTGAGATTTGGATGGAACACGTTGTTGACGTCAACCGGTCGTGTTTCGGGCATATCCCCCATGTGAGCCGTTAGATCTTTGAGGAGCGAGAAATGGACACCCGCGAAGCCAAACGACTGCTCATCCAAGATAAAACCCCCGCGGGCGATCCAGTCCCATGCCTGTTCGGGATTGAGCTCAAGGCCCCCCTCTCGCGCAATTTCGGACGTGTGCTCGCTTAGGTCTTTGAACTGCGTGTTCGCCGTATACCAGTAGTCGGCGAACTGGATGTGGCTTCGGATTCTCCTTTTTTGCCTTCGCGAATACTCGGCAAGTAGCCAATCGGGGTTCTCGTCGGAATCCAAGCTTAGAAGCGTGAAGGCTGCTTCTCGGCCGGAAGCGTGTGTGATCGTCAGCCCAGCGGAGAGTATCGGATCGGCAAAGCCTGCGCACTCGCCGACGAGCATCCAATTTTCGCCGCAATGCCGATCCGCTTCGAACGACCAGTCGCGCGTTGTTTGCAGCTTTCCTTCGCTCTCGGCGCCCTCCATCAGGCGCCAGATGCGAGCGTCCAACGGAAGTGATTCCCGGTAAAGCTCCTCGGCAGTCTTTCCAAGCCGCTTCAAAGTTTCCTTGGGCACCACGAGGCCAATACTGGTGCGAGTCGGACCGAGGGGAATGAACCAGATCCACCCGTAGCCGATGCTCATCACCTGAATGCGAGTTCCGCCGATGCCGATCTCTTCGGCCCAGGAGGCGTTCTGCCAGTAGTCCCAGATGGCAATGTTCTGAAGGGCGGTCGGATACTCCACCTCGACTCCCATGGCGCGGCGAAGAATCCCCGAGTTGCCCGAAGCGTCCACGTACCAACGGGCTGTGATCGTCTCACCCGATTCGAGGCGTAGGCCGGTGACTCGGTCTCCCTCTCGCTCGATCGAAAGGACCCGCGTCTCCTCTCGAACGTCGCAGCCTAACGATGCCGCATGATCGAGCAGGATCTCGTCGTAGATCGACCGGTCGACCTGGAACGCAAGATTGCGCCGCTGGCCGACAAACTTTCCAGGCCTTGGCTCGGGCTTGATCAGGTGAACGGGCATGAAATCGAAGTCCCACAGTTCGGCAGTCTTGCCCCACTTGTAGGTGCCTCCGATCTTGACGGGAAAGTTCGCCGCCTCCACCTTGTCCCAAACACCCATCTCGTTGAGGATATGAGAGATTCCAGGAAGCTGACTCTCGCCGACGTGGTCCCGCGGGAACTTCTCTCGCTCCAAGATCACCACGCGGGTTTCGGGCGCGTATTTCCTAAGGAAGGTCCCAGTCGTGCTGCCGGCGGGGCCGCCTCCGATGATTGCCACGTCGTACTGATCGGTCGCCATTGAATTCCGTGTTCCTTCGACTATTCAACCCCTTCAATCCCCTTGCAGAAGCCGAACCTTCACAGATACGGCAAATTTCCGTAAGGTAAAAGAGACCGTGCCCGAATCCGGCCAGGAGATCGTCAGCCGATGCAAATGAACGCGCAGGCAGAGGTTGAAAGAGCTATAGGGGCGTTGCAATCGGGTCAGTTCGAAAACGCGGAGCGGATTTTGAACAATGTCCTCGCATCGGACCCTCAGAATGCCAATGCGTTGGCGGTTCTAGCGAACATCCATTCGCGACGGCAGCAGTTTGGCCAAGCCGTGAGCTGCTTCGACCGTGCCATCCGACTCAAACCTGGCGAGGCCCCGCTCTACTTCGGAAGAGCCGAAGCCAACGAACGGCTCTACCGCTTTTCGGCTGCTATCCAAGATCTCCAGTCCAGCGTCCGGCTTGCTCGCCATCCATCCGCGCTGCTGGCCCTGGGAAGGCTGCGGCTGACCCTTGGCCAACATGCCGACGCTCTTCCGCTACTTCAGGAAGGGACAAGGGCACAGCCAAACAGCCCCGCCGCTCATATCCTGCTTGCGCGATGCCTCACCGAGATGAACCGTGCGGACGAGGCCGAGGTTCATTGGAAGCGCGCCCAAAGCTTGGAGCCTAACTCACCGCGAGCAACTCTAGAAAAGGCAAAGACTCTTAACTGGATTGGGCACTTCGAGGAGGGCAGAACCGAGCTTCGACGCCTGATTCAGCAATACCCGCGAGAGGCAACCGCCTACTGCCTGTTGACGGGCTCCGGACGGTTTGCCGAACAAGACCGCCCGTTGATCGACCAAATGAGCAAGCTGTCCGAGGATCCTGCTCTGAGGGAGGGTGACAGGATCGGGCTTCTTTACGCTCTTGGAAAAGCACACGACAACCTTGGCGATTATCAGACGGCCATGTCGTTCTACGACCGGGCGAACGCCCGAGAACATGCTGCACTTTCAAGGCTCCGTCCTTTCGACAAGAAGCGGTATGCCGAGCAAACCGATGCCCATATCCGTCTGTTTTCAAAGGAGCTGCTCGCGCGGTATCGCGACGAGGGTTCGGCCAGCGATCTGCCGATCTTCGTAGTTGGAATGATGCGCGCCGGGACTACTTTCGCCGAGCAGGTCCTTTCCTCCCATGGCCAGATCGGCCCGTCGGGAGAGCAGCCCTTTTGGAGTGACGTGGCGCCTCGGGTGATGAACTTCGCGAACCAATCTCTGGACATTGAAGCCGTGAGATCGCTGAGTCGGGAGTATGTCGACCTGCTCCGGGCTCTCTCACCGGGTACGCCGCGGGTCGTCGACAAGAACCCCGGTAATTTGATGGTCGCCCCGCTCCTCCACATCGCATTCCCAAAGAGCCCCATCATCCACATGCGCCGCAATGCTGTGGACACGGCGCTTTCCCTTTGGATTACGCCGATGGAGACGAACGCCTCGTTCATGGGAGACAAGGCCAATATCGTCTTCGCCTATCGCGAATATCTGCGGTTCTCCGACCACTGCCGCGAGGTCCTGCCGAGCGAGCGCTACCAGGAGGTGTCTTACGAAGCGCTGACGAGCGAGCCGGAAAAGGTCACCAGGCAGATGATCGACTTTTGCGGTCTGCCGTGGGACGATGCGTGCCTGCATCCGGAGCGAAACAGCCGAACGATTCGAACCCCCAGCTTTTGGCAAGCGCGCCAGCCGATCTACCGGAGCTCGGTGGAGCGGTGGAAGCGGTATGAGCCTTGGCTTGGCGAGTTTGACGAGCTTCGGGGTCTTTAGCCCTTGCGTCCCTTACCAACCGTTTGCAGGGGAGCGTCTCTTTCATGCTTATGGATGGTCTTTGTGTAGCTCATCGGTTTAAAGATCGGATATCTCGGATCCATGCTCGCTTTGACCCAGCCCTCCACAATTAGCACGTTCAATGCGGTCCCAATATGGAACATCTGGGTGTTGTGCTCGTGGGGGGTCAAGTTTCGGGGCAACGTCGCCTTGAGGCCGTCGATGATCTCTGGCGTGGTCTTGGCAATTCTCAAGATCTTGTGCCAGATTCCATAGGCGCCTTGCAGGGGCCAGATTTTCCCGTTGCGAGTCAAGCAGGGGATTTTGATGACGTGCCCATCTTCATATTGGGCAAAGTCTTGATGGGCCGCACCTTTCACATCCATCACAAAAACGTTGTTGTTCTCAACTTCGTGAATGTTTGGAAGCTGGGCCAGGTGATTTGAAAGGTCGGCAAAAAGCGTGAAGTGGATCCCGGCAAGCCCAAAGGTTTGGTCATCGAGGATGAATCCGCCCTGGCCCAACCAGCGCCAAGCCTCCTCGGGATCAAGATTCAGTCCCGATTCCTTCGCAATCGTGGACGTAAAGGCCTTAAGCTCGCTGAACTGGGTGTTAGCCGTGTACCAGTAGTCGGCGAAGCGGATATGCGCCTGGATCCTGCGACTCTGCCTCGTGTTGTACTCAGAAGCGAGCCACTCCTTATCCGCAGGATTCGCGTCCATGGTAAGAATCGTAAAGGCCGCCTCGCGGGCGCAGGCGTGGGTGATTGAAAGACCGGCGGAAAGAATCGGATCGGCAAACCCCGAGCTCTCTCCGATCAAGAACCAGTTTTCGCCGCAGTGGCGTGCCGCCTCAAAGGACCAGTCGCGCGTCGTCTGCAGCTTGTGCTCGCTGACGGCGCCCTCCATGAAGCCTCGAATTCGCGACTCTTGGGTGAGAGCCTGCGTATAGGCCTCCTGCGGCGACAGACCCATCTCTTTAAAGGTCGTCTTCGGGATCACGAGCCCTACGCTGGTTCGAGTTGGACCCAATGGAATGAACCAGATCCATCCATACCCAAGGCTCATCACCTGGACACGTGTGCCACCGATTCCGATCTCTTCCGCCCATGTGGCGTTCTGCCAGTAATCCCAAATGGCAATGTTCTGCAGCGCGGTTGGATAGGTGGCCTCGACGTCAAGTGCTCGCCGAAGAATGCCGGAGTGGCCCGAGGCGTCGAAATACCATCGCGCACTCACTTCCTCTCCGTTTTCCAGCCGAAGCCCCGTCACGCGATCGCCTTCCGCCTGCACGGAAGTGACCCGCGTTTCCTGGCGGACTTCGCAGCCGTGCTCCAGGGCGTGGTCGAGAAGGATATGGTCGTAGATGGAGCGGTCGACTTGAAATGCGAGGTGGACCCGTTGGCCCTCGTACTTACCGGGCCGCGGAAGCTCTTGGATCATTTGGGGCGGCATGAAGTCGAAGTCCCACAGTTCGGCGGTCTTTCCCCATTTGTAGGTGGCCCCGATCTTGATCGGGAAATTGGCGGCTTCGACCTTGTCCCAGCAGCCCATCTCGTCCAGAATGCGAGAGATTCCCGGCAACTGGCTCTCGCCGACGTGGTCGCGCGGAAACTTTTCGCGCTCCAGGATCAAAACCCTGATGTTCGGCTTGTACTTTCTGAGCAGCGTTCCGGCCGTGCTTCCAGCCGGCCCTCCGCCGATGATCGCCACGTCGTACTGTTCTGTCGCCATCTGCTGTTGAAACCCTTGATCCTAATGAGGAGACGATCTAGGAGAGACCTCTCCGCTTGGCCGCCAACCTGATTACGCTGGGATCTATCGACGGCTAGATAGAAACCAATCAGGTCCTGGGGTCTTGAGGACCCCAGAACCTGATCTGCCTACTTCCCCAAAACGAGCGCTACTTGCCGCCCGTGGGAGAAGCAGCAGGCGCGGGCGCGCCGCCAGTTGTCGCTTGAATGCTCGAACTGAACCCGGCTCCCGGCCTCATCTGCTCCGCAGTAGGCATCTTGATCTTGCTGGCGTCATGCGCCTTAAGGTTCGCCTCGTCTTTGGCAGACATGCCCGTGTCATCGCTGCTACAGCCACCCGAACACACCAGCAATACGCCGGCAATTCCGATAAGCAAGATCTGAACTTTCTTCATCATCTATAAGCGTCCCACATATCCTTATCCGAAGGGTTTGCGATATCAGTAGTGGGGACCTGGCGCGTTGCATAGGGAACCATTGATTTCGCGTGTCCGTCGACGAACGAGAAGTTCGCCTGATTGGAGTACGGGCATGCGATGGATCCGTTTCGCTGGTCGGCATTAACGGTGAAGTTGCCCTTGCCGTTGCCCGTGTTCACCACGTAAGGAACGTTTGGCGTTCTCGTACCGTCGGGAAGGGCGTTCGGTCCGGCGAAGTCCCAACCGGTATTTCCAGAAACCATGTCGCCCATTCCCCATGCATCGTCGCCGCCGAAGCGCGTGGCTAGCATGATGGTTTCGGCCGGCTTGGTGACCGTTGTGCTCGTGATAGTCGAAACGTCCAACCATCCGGTTACGGGACCGTTCCGTGTCGCGGTGACGTCAGCACCCTGGGCCATTCCCATGACGCCACGGTTGTGGTTCTGAACGATCAAGCCGTTGGAAGCGTAGCTGATCTCGACGATCGGGTCGCCCATCCAGGTCGGCCAGAACTGCTTGCCATCGCCATCGGTCGAGTCGTGCATGATCGGCAGGCTCTTCAGGTACGGCTCGACATCCCAGGACCAGCCGCCATCGAGCGGGTACCACCAGCTGAAGCCGGATCCCATCGGGAGCCGGTCGTCCGAGTCGTTCGCATACATCAAGACGCCCAGGTCGAGCTGCTTGACATTCGAAAGGGAACTGGCCTTCTTCGCGGCAAGCTTTGCTTGAGCAAAAACCGGGAACAGAATGGCGGCAAGAATCGCGATGATTGCGATGACGACAAGTAACTCAATAAGAGTAAAGGCTTTTTTCATGATAGGATTTCTCCGCTTTGAGAAAGCATCGCACCTTGCGGAGCGATGCCCATTGCGTTCAAGGGTTCTCGGGATCGAAGGAGAGAGCCGGCGGCGCCGTTTCCTGACAGATCGGTCCCTTTGGTCAGCTCTCCGGCATTCGCATTGCAAACATTTCCGGCAACCACGCGGTGCGGCGCGAAGCGCACGTGGGGAGGACGGTGAAGATTGTCTAGCCTCTCAGACAGAAGCTCGACGGCCTGTTGGGCCAATGATTGCCAATCGAGTTCAATTCCGGCGATGATCGACGCCTGAACGTTGGGTTCAAGCACCACGCCGATAGTCGTAAGTTTCAGGTCGTCGGACAGCGACAAGCCGGCTCGCGTAGCCGCCTCCGCCGTCGTACTCACTAGAAAATCCTGGAGGACCAGGAACCCGTCCGGACGATCCGCCGAGCGGAGTCGGGCATCCAAGGCGGTTGTGTCCGCGTCGCTCATCCCACTGGTGTAGGAAAAGAGGAAGTCGCGGGACTGAGGCTGCATCCCGTGAGCGAACATCGCTCGCATGTAGCCTCTAAATCGGTGGTGGGTGATCTCGAGCATGTCCATCATGCCCGTCACGCCGACCCGCTTACATCCGGACTGTATAAGCAGCTCCGTAGCTTCAAAGGCCGCCGCTTCATGATCAAAAGTGACCAGATCCGTCTCGGTGCCGCCGATCCGGTGGTCGAGCGCCACGATGGGACGTTGACCCGCCGCGATCCGGATCAGATCCCCATCCGGACATCCGCGGTAAGACCATACGAACGCGCCGACGAAGTTCCCATCCGCCGCAAGCCGGAGTGAGTTTTCCATCGGCCTGTCGCGCCGTCCAGGCATGTGGACCAGATCGAGCTGCCTTTCATCGAGGATCTCTTCGAGCCGGTCGCCGAGCGTAATCAAACTGAAGTCGTCTACGTGAATGAAGGCGACGTTGGAGGATTGTCCTGGCTTGAGGCCCCGGGTGGCGACCACGCCCTTCTTGGGCACGTTGAACGCCCATCCCGAGTCGATGAGAGCAGCCAGGGCCTTGCGAACGGTGGCTCGGCTCGCGCCAAAGCCCGCTTGGAGTTCACGCTCAGTGGGAAGGTAGGCGCCGGCGGTAATTTCGCCGGCTTCGATCCTCCCTTGGAGTGAAGCAGTTATGTTCCGAAAACCGTTCCGGGCAATTCGGGCCGATCCACCTTGATGGGCCATCCGGCATATTGTACAACATGTATTTTTTCTAAATGCCTATTTGTACAATTAATCAAGAATTGCTGGATTATGGCGCAATAATGCGATTCCTCCTAGACTTTACTGGCCCTTTGCCATCGCGGCGGCTCTCGCCTTTTCGGCCCTCTGCGCGATCGCCGCTTCTTGACTCGCCTTGAACTTCTGCATTACGTCCGGAGGCATGGGGCCTCCTTGGAACGCCTTTGCCTGCTGGGCCGTGGCCTGCGGTGTCGATGTACTGCATCCTTGGGTCAGAACGACACAAGGGAGAAGACAGATGACTGCTCGTCCGATTTTTTGCATGGGTAATTAAGAAAGCCAGACGCGATCAGCTCGCGTCTGGCTGGAGAGACCTTTAGCGAAGGCCGTCCCAAAGGTTGTTCTGGGGCTGAGTCGTTGGATTCGGATTGGTCGAGGCCGGCACCTT
>DASZPA010000358.1:0-5879 GCA_035550555.1 Fimbriimonas sp. | reverse complement strand
GCGGCGCGCACGCATCGCGTCGTCGACAATCTGGTCCATCACGGCTGCGTCCTCATCCGACATAGGTTCACTTGGCAATCCAGGTATCCCGAACTTATTCTTTGTCTTTGTTGCGACCAACCCAGATTCCAGCAAGCGGATCACGGCTTCGTCACGAGTCAAATGCTGCTCGTCGGCAAAGCGGCGAATATCCTGTTCGATATCGTCAGGCAGATCTTCAAATCCCATTGCGTGCGCTTCTGACCTTATCTATTATGGTTTGCGCGGCTCTGAGGCCTAGCCAAACGGCAAACTGCCTTACGCTTCTTGTCCCGGCTGGCGCGGGACTCCGATGTACGGTTTGAACAGCCCCAACCACTTGCCCTGAAGCGTTGCGTCGCCGTACATGCCTTCACCCGCCGCAAAGTAGGTCTCGGGGCGGCACTCGTACTCGTTGACCACGCCAGGCGCGGTCTCTAGCCGAACGTAGTAGGTTGGGTTCTCCGCCTCTTCAAACTGCCAGTCCTCCGACAGTATGTTCCAGTCCTGCGTGTAGCCGTAACGAGCGATCACTCGCGCGTTTTGCACGACTGTCGACGGCCCTTCGAACCGCGTGTTATGAGTTTTCAGCCCGATGTAAAGCCCACCGGCGATCAGTCCCAAACCCGCAACGAAAAGCAAGAAAGTCAAGGGAACGAGGTTCAGATCGCCTGGGTCCGTGATTCGGTCGGTACCCGGTTCGCGTGTCATCGTGCCGTGAAACACGCCCGCCCCCGCGAACATGAACATCAGGATCAAGGAGATCACGATCACGACCACCCCTGAGACCAGGAGCCAGCCAACGGTCTTCTCTTTGAAAGCGTCCATCCTTACTTCACCAAAGTTGACGTGGCAAGGAGCGGGCGTGGTTCGCTATCGGGCCATGGCCGGCTTGCCAGGCATGATGACCTCGCCAACCGCGTAAGAGCGCCGGATGTCCAGCAGGCATACCTTTGCGCGGCCGCCGATATGTTCGGCGCCGTCCATCAGCTCGATGTAGAAGCCGTTGTCGGTCCAACCCACGACTTTGCCCACGTTTTCAAAGGCGGAGCGGCGGACGTTGACCTCCAGCACCTGAGCGCGACGGAATCCCATCAGCTGCCGGTCGAACTCCTCGATCGTGCCCGAGCGGATCTCATACTCCTCGTGTTCGAGGTCGAAGTTCGCTCGGATATAGATGCCGCGGCGCATCTCGTGCTCCAGCATCTCCACGTTTTCGCCGTCGAGACCGATCAGCGCTTCAACCGCAGCGGGGCTGCACTCAACCAGAAACGCATTGCCCGGCTCCTTCATCTTGCGCCACATGTCGCGTTCGATCCAAAGGCTCACGGTCTCCTTACTCGGAATCCGACCCACACCGGCGCACATCGGGCAAATCTCAGTGATCTCCTGAGTGACCGATTCACCGGTTCGCTTTCTCGTGAGCTCGATCAGGCCGAGCGATGAAACGCGGCCCACCCGAGTTCGGGCACGGTCCTTGGCCAATCCGTTCGTGAAGTGATCCAAGACCTTCTTGCGATCGGTCTCGGAGTCCATGTCGATGAAATCGCAGACGATGATTCCTCCCATGTCGCGCAACCGAAGCTGCCGCAGGATTTCATCCGCCGCCTCCAAGTTCGCCTTGAGGATCGTATCGTTGAGCGAAACGGAGCCGACATGCTTGCCCGTGTTGACGTCGATCGCCGTAAGGGCTTCCATCTCGTCGACAACCAACGAACCGCCAGACTTGAGAGGCACCTTGTGCTGCATGAGCCGGTCCAGCTCCTTTTCGATGCCGAAGAAGTCGAAGATCGGCTGGTCCTTGTCGAAAAGCTGGATCTTGTCCTTCATGTGCGGCGCGACCATATTGGCCACCAGGTGGACCTTCTCGTACTCGTCGGGATCGTCGATAATCATCCGGCTGATCCCCTCGCCGAACATGTCGCGCAAGGTCCGGAACAGCAGCGTCTGGTCCTTGTGGACGATGGCCGGCGCCCGCATCCGCTTGGCGTTCTTCAATACGTCGGCCCACAGGTTTTGAAGGAACACCACGTCCTGTTTGAGCTCAAGCTCTGTGCGGCCTTCGCACTCGGTCCTAAGGATCAGACCGAATCCGTCCGGCTGGATCTTGTCGCCGATCTTGCGAAGCCGCTCGCGCTCGGACCGGTCCTCGATCTTGCGGCTTACGCCGACACTGCCCGATTCGGGCATGAGAACGACAGAGCGTCCCGGTAAGGCGATTCGCGTACTGACGCGTGCGCCTTTTGTGCCGCGAGGGCCCTTCGTGACCTGGACCATCACTTGCTGTCCCGGCTTGAGGAGGTCCTTGATCTTTCGCCGCCGAAGCTCGCTTCGGCGCATGGCGGAAGGGCTATTGTCTTGGCCCTCCTCCGGCATCACGTCTGCTAAAGATAGATAGGCGTTCCGTTCGAGTCCGATATCCACGAACGCCGCGTCCATGCCGGTGAGCACGTTTTGGACGATGCCTTTGAAAATGGAGCCGACGACGCGCTCTTCTCGTTCCACGCGGTACTCCATGAGGAGCCCATCTTCGAGGAGGGCGATTCGGGTCTCTCGATTGGAGACGTTGACGACGATTTCTTTCTGCGGTCCCTGCCCTCGGTGGTGTCCGTTCAGGCTGTCAACCGCTAAATCTTGGGAGCGGCGTCGTGTTCGTTTGCCGCGCGCACTTTTGTTGCTGTTCATTACAAGTCGTTCTCAGCGGAGCCCTCAGTGTACCGGCGCAAGCCGCGTGCGACTGTAGGTCCTGGTTCCTTTATTCTCCTAAAGAGATAAGTGGCCGGATAGTTCGCTTGGAGTCTGACTAGCCAAGGCAACCCAGAGCGGTTTCCGCAATTCCTATAGAACGCCCGACACCCTGCAAAATAGAGGCGTGCCCGTTTTCGAGTACCGTTGCCTGGACTGCAACCGCAAATTCTCGGCGCTGGTCGGCATGGTTGCCGAACCTGACGACGAGAAGTGCCCCAACTGTGGCAGCCTGCGCACGTCCAAGCTGGTGAGCCGATTCGCCCGCTACCGAACCGAGGACGACCGTATCGACGACATGGCCGACCGCCTCGAGACCATGGGTGAGCCGGACAGCCCTTCCGGGATGCGCGACATGATGCGCGAGATGGGAAAGGCCATGGACGAGGACACGTCCGACGAAATGGAAGAGCTGTTCGAAGCCGACATGGCCGGTGAGGGTGGGGAAGAAGAGTAGTGGCCAGAGCCGAGACGCTCCCACGCCCCAAGCCCCTCGGCCAGATCACGGTCGTGTGCGGCTCCATGTTCGCCGGAAAGACCGAGGAGCTGATCCGGCTGGCGCGACGCGCGCTCTACGCCAAGAGAAAGGTCCAGGTCTTTAAGCCGCGTATCGACGATCGCTACCATCAGACAATGGTGGTCACGCACATGGGCGTCCAGCACGAAGCCCTTCCGGTCGCCTCGGTCGACGAGATCCGCAAGAAGCTCAGAGCGAACGCCCAGACCATCCTGATCGAGGAGGCGCAGTTCTTCGACGCATCGATTGTCGATCTAGCCGTCGAACTGGCCGACGCCGGCAAGGATGTGATTCTGGCCGGCCTCGATCAAGACTTTCGAAGGCAGCCGTTCGGACCGATGCCGCAGCTCCTTTCGGTTGCCGATCAGGTCGTGAAGCTGCGCGCAATCTGTATGAAGTGCGGCGCCACGGCCAGCCACACTTACCGTCAAATCGATGGCAGGCCTGCGCGTGAGGACGATCCGATCATCCTTATCGGCGCGAACGAGACATACGAGGCCCGCTGTCGCAACTGCTATCGTCTGCTTCCTGCCAAAAAGCCACGGAGAGTCAAATGAAGTCCATGAACATCGCCGTCGTCGGAGCGGGCATCGCGGGTGCCAGCGCCGCACGCCACCTCTCGGAGCGCGGGCACAATGTCACGCTGTTTGAGCAGTTCCCGCTCGGCCACGACCGCGGCTCGTCACACGGCCGCTCGCGGATTGTCCGCCGCGCCTATCCTGACGGCTTCTACACGCGCTGCATGCAAGAGGCGTATCCCATGTGGAGCGAATTGGAGCGGGCAAGCGGCGAGCACATCCTCCACGAGGTCGGGCTCCTCTATTTCGGCCTCGACTCTTCGCCACAAGTCAACTCGGTAGAAGAGGGCCTCCGCGAGTTGGACGTCCCTTACGAACGGCTCGGCGCGTCCCAGGTGCACGACCGCTTCCCATCGTTCCTTCTCAACGATAACGAATCCGGGGTCTTCACCCCAGAGGCCGGTTGGGTTTCCGCGGATCGGGCCGTCGCAGCTACCACGATGCTAGCCATCGAGGCGGGTTGCCGGGTCATCGAGAAGAGGGTCTCGCGCGACGAGGTTGCCGGCTACGACAAGGTGATCGTCTGTGCCGGATCGTGGATCAAGGAGTGGTGGCCCGAGGCGCCGGTGGTGATCAGCCTCCAGACGTTCGCGCACATTGGCGGCAATCTCAGCGGTCCCGTTTGGATCGCGGACTCCGAGAAAGTTGGCTCGTTCACGCTGTACGGAATTCCCAGCGAGGGCGGCAGCTTCAAGATCGGCGTCCACGACCGCGGTCCCGAGGTTGATCCGAACATTCAGACCCGCGAGCCCCAGCCCGAGTGTCTCAACCAGATCCTAGACTTTGCCGTCGGCCGCTTCGGCGTCGCCCATCCCGAGATCACTCTGGCCAAAGGCTGTCTCTACACGAATACGGAGAACGAGGATTTCCTGATTCACCAGGCCGACGCCCAGATGGTCGTAGCGAGCGCCTGCAGCGGTCACGGCTTCAAATTCGGGCCCTGGTTTGGGAAGCTGCTAGCCGATGTGGTCGAAGATAGGGAGGACCTGGCCTCCTACTGCCGGTTTATGGCCTGACTCGCCTGCCGAACGCGGCAGACTATCTGACTCGTCCATACCAGGGAAGGGCAGCAAAGACTCTTCACCGCGAGTTGCGGACGTGAACAAGCAGCCAACCACGCAAAGGTCGCTTCTAAGGCTTATGGGCGGAACCGTACTGTTCTTCATCGTTGCTGCAAGTAGCCTCTCATCGGCGAATCGGGCCCAGATGACCCATCGAACCCAAGCCCGATTTGCAGGTGTGAAGAGCGTCCTAAAGAGCTACCGGTTGGTTTCGTCCGAAGTGAACCAAAATGAGTTTGGCGTTGAATTTGCGCATGAGGTCTACGAAGTTCCCGGCAGCACGACAAGACAACGTGAACCTTTACTCGCAGCAGCTGGCAGCAATCGGCTACACGCGCACACACATACAAAGGACCTTGGCTTGGTGCTACTCGCCGGTCTCCGATGACTCCAATGTCTATTTTTTGAGTCACTTGGATAACGGCGAAACAAACCTCCGACCTTCGGAGGGCAATTCGTTCATTGAGGTCAACGTTGCTGCAGCGGAGTATGACTGGAACCCGCTCATTCGGTTGCACTACGAGTCTGGGAGTCCGGGGTATTGAGACTCTCACTTCTGCGATGTCATCGCGACTCTTATTGGTGTCGCTCTTGCTGTCTAGGATCGTGAGTGGAAGTGTTGTCGTTGTGGGCCTCGTCAAGCAGCCGTCGAAGGAGAAGAGCCCGCCGCGGCCAAGTCGGAGTATTCGTGGAAGCTGATCTTTAACCAGGGCGCCAAGCACCTTACTCTGAGTGCGATTTCGAAACCCGGGCCGCGTGACGTCATCCGCCCTGACAACATTGCCGAATCGCCCGGTACCCTGGGGAAATGCTCTTGACGTTGCTGCTCGTCTCGGCCAATCTTCAGACGCCGCCAATCAATCTGTACCGCGGCGCTGAAGTCGGCACGCCGCGCGACTGGGACGTAGAGGACACCTTTCTCGATTCGAGCGCTCCCGAACAGGCGTTCGGCGGCAGCTA
>DASZPA010000357.1:0-2689 GCA_035550555.1 Fimbriimonas sp. | reverse complement strand
CAGAAACTACGCAGGAGTTTACTTACGTAGTCTAAGTAGGTCAAGAAGCCTGAGTTGATTGGCGCGCTAAGAGATAATGTCCGCGCCGAGTGGGCCTAGGAAAGAGAGGTGCCCTCAAGATCCCGTCCATCGGCGAGATCGGCGCCTACAGGTCGTTGCCGAGTAGTTCTCGACTTGCGCGGCGCGCGTCCTGGCGAAGTTGCTCAAGATCGTCGAGCAGGCGCTGTTGGGCGGCAGCGTCGCGCCGTTGAGCGAACATCGCCCTGGTGGAGATCTCAAAGGCGGCGTCCCAACGCAACCAGCATTGCAACGCCTCGCGGTAGGCTTGGGTCGACGCGGCGGAGGCGCCGTGGACCGGAAACAAAAATGAAGCGGCGCCTGGGCCTCCTGGCCAGAGACGTCGGATCGACCGCACCATCGAAACCCTCGCTCGCGACGGCATGCCGCCGAGAATTGTCGCGCCGGCGTTGCTCGTGCGCTTACAGCACTTTCGCCGGCTGGAAAGGAGGGCGGATTGTAGATAAGCGCTGCTTAGCCAACAACGGCAGTTGCCGGCCGGACCTAGCCGTGGGTGCATAAGGGGAATTGCGCGCGGAACGGATTTTCTGAACAACGTCAATCGGAGAATTGAGTGATTTCGGGTATGGTCGTGCCTGTGGCTGGGTGAATTGGGAAGCCCAGAGAGGAAACTACCCCGTTCAAGGATGAACAGGATGGCCCGCGCAAAGATCAGTGAACAGGAGTGGCAGACGTTTGTGAGCATTGCGGAACGACTCGAGATCCCGGTGCGAGAGTTCTTGCAAGAGGATGTGCGTTTCTCGGCTATGGAAGCGGCTGGGCATAAACTGGGCAGGGCGGTGGCTCAGATCACAACCGAACGGCTGGCCTTAGCGCGGGCGGAGCGGATGACGGGGGCTCAGCCATGTCCGACCTGCGGGCGGAAGTGCCCACTGATCCATCGAGAACGGGGGCTGGAAACGATCGATGGTCCAGTGGACCTAGCCGAACCGGTTTGCCATTGCTCGGCCTGTCGCCGAGATTTTTTTCCCTCAGCGTCCGCAGTTAGGATTGGATCAGCGGAATTGTAGCGCCGCTGTCGTCGACAAAATCGTGTCGGCCAATGCAGAACACAAATCGGCGGCCAAAGCGAAACGCATGCTGTGGAAGCTCGCCGAAATCAAAGTCAGCGTGCCGCACATGATGGATTTGACCGCGATGATCGGAAAGGAACTGCATGATCACCTGCAGCAGCAAGCGGATGCCCATGTCGACCAACGGCTCAAGCCACAATACCCGGAAGCTCCCAAAGTGGTGTCGGTATCCGTAGATGGCGGTCGGCTCATGACGCGGGCCGACGCCGGACGCGGTGTTCATGAGCAGGCATGGAAAGAGACCAAGAATGCGTGCCTGTTGACGATGAGTAGTTCCGTCTCCCAGGAGGATCCGCACCCGCAATTGCCGGCTTGTTTCGCTGACCGAGATTACGTTGAAAAGTTGGTGCGTGAGATACACAGCTCCACGACGAAATCGGTGGCAAAATGCGGAGAAGACAGCCCCTCTTCAGAAGAAATTGGTACTGAGCTGGCTCCCGTGCCAAACTGCTCGCCGACTGCGGAAGCGAGTCTCTCCCACGCCCGAAAGGCAAAAGATTGGCGTCCTCGGCGGTTAGTCCGCACCTGCCTCAGCAGCATGGCTTGCAGCGACGATTTCGGTCCCTTGGTGGCTGGTGAGGCTCAACGTCGCAGGTTCTATCAGGCGGAACGGCGAGCTTTCTTGGGTGATGGTCAAGCGTGGAACTGGACACTCCAAGAGCGATTTTTCCCGACCTTCGTGGGGATTACGGATTTCGTGCATCCGCTGGGATACTTGTACGACGCCGCTCGAGTTCTCTCGCCTGCCGATCCCTGGCCGGTCTATCTCCAGGTGAGCGAGGCATGTTGGCAAGGACGCCTGGACGACTTCCTCACAGAGTTACGAGCATGGCAGACAGCCAACCCCGTGCCTGGGAACGAAGAGCTTCCCGAGCAGGATCCCCGTGCCATCATTCAAACCACCATCACCTATTTGGAGAACAATCGAAAGCGGATGAACTACCCCGAGTACCGCCGTGCAGGACTGCCCGTCTCGTCGGCGATGATCGAATCGCTCATCAAGGAGATCAACTATCGGGTCAAGGGCACGGAGAAGTTTTGGAACCGTCCGGACGGCGCCGAGCACATCTTGCAGGTTCGGGCGGCGGCTTTAGGCGATGACGACCGACTCAGCCAATGGATCGTCAATCGCCCTGGCTCCCCGTTTTACCGACGATCGACCCCAAAGGACGATCCAATAGGCTGCGCCGCCTAAAAATCAAATCCCCTTATGCACCCCCTAGCCGTTAGGGGGCGCTCGTGTCGGCCAAACGCTTGATTCTTCGGCGAATGTCGGCATCGACGGTTCGAAAACGCCTGTCGCTGGTCGACCCGTAACGCTGCGTAAAATCTTCCCACGAAAGGCCTTCTTCCAACCCCGTTGTGTCCGGCAAATAGTCGGCCGCCTGGAACCGGCCGACGATGCCGTCGAGCGTGATCGAACGCTTGGCTACGCGATCGGCCAGCGCGATGCCTGCGAGGTCGGCTGCCCAATCCACGAAGCTAAAACCGCTCTCCGTTCGGGCGTCGCGCAGTTCCTTGGCCATGCCCGCCGCTTC
>DASZPA010000356.1:0-20304 GCA_035550555.1 Fimbriimonas sp. | reverse complement strand
CTAGTGTTCTGAGTCATTAATCTCTCGGCATGCTTTGACTTTGTCGAGGATGGATTCGGCGGACGCGGTCCACTTGAAGGGTTTTGCGTCTCGGTTGTGCAATCGGAGGTAGTCCTTGATGGTGTCTTCGAGCGCGGCGACAGAATCGAAGGCTCCTCTTCGAATCGCTTTGTTCGTGATCTCGGCAAAGAATCGTTCTACGAGATTGAGCCACGAGCATGAGGTGGGCACGAAGTGAAGAACGAACCGTTCGTGTTCGGTGAGCCATGCCTTTACGTTCGGATGCTTGTGGGCGCCGTAGTTGTCCAGAACCAAGTGAAGGTCCAGATCCCTGGGTGTCTTTCGGTCGATTTCTTTGAGGAAGGCGAGGAACTCTTCGTGCCGATGAAGCTTCTTGCAAGAACCGATAACGGTTCCATCGAGCACGTTGAGTGCGGCAAAGAGGGTTGTCGTTCCGTGGCGCTTGTAGTCGTGAGTCATCGTGCCGCACCGACCTTTCTTCATCGGCAATCCCGGCTGCGTACGATCGAGCGCTTGAATCTGGGACTTCTCGTCGACGCAGAGAACGATCGCTTTTTCCGGAGGGTCCAAGTAAAGCCCGACGACGTCGACCAGCTTCTTCTCGAAGTGCGGATCGGTGCTGAGCTTGAACGTCCGAACCAGGTGAGGCTTGATCTCGTTCGAACTCCAGATGCGTTGCACGCTCGACTGGCTCACTCCTGCCACCTTGGCCATCTCCCGAGTGGTCCAATGCGTCGCGTTCTCAGGCTTCGCTTGGCACGCCAGCGTCACCACCGCCCTCTTGCGCTCCGATGGAATTGTAGTCGGACGACCCGAGCGGGGGGCATCTTGGCAGAGTGCCGGCACACCTCCTTCTTGGAATCGCCGACGCCACAAACGCACCGTGTCCGATTCGATACCGAGTTCGCGGCTCACCTGGGTTGTGCTCTTGCCCTCACCCAAAGCCAAAACAATCTTCGCTCGACGTACCGTTCGCTGGTCTGCGCTCGCCTTGCGAACTAATCGACTAAGTGCTTGGATATCCGCTTCTGAAAGCTCCATGCCCATGAAGTAAGGACGGATCACGGCCTCAAAAAGAACCGAGAGATTAACGACTCAGAGGACTAGTTAGCCGGTTCTCTGCCGATACGCAGGGATTCGACGCCGGTTTGAAGCGCGTGAGATCGGGCCTCGCATCGCTCGGCGAGCAAGCCGGTCAAGTGGGCGACCCGCTTAAGAAGGCGTCGGTCACCTCCAGCCAAGGAATCGTTCCTTACAACCTGCAGGGATTGAATCCCGGAGTCCCGACGGCTTCATTCACCGTTGAAGTGAATGGCGTAGCCAAAGCTGAAGGAAGCGACTACTCGGTCTCGCCAACCACAGGCGTTATCGCTTTCACCATTCCGCCCCTGAGCGGCCAAGCCGTTACGGCCTCCTTCTGGTTCTACACGAGCGTCAGGTTTTCGAGCGACGAATACCAGATGACCTTGGACTCCCTTTACGCCAAGGCGCAGCTCGAGTTGATTGAGGTGTTTGGCGAATGAGGACCGTTCCGGCAGGGCTTCTCGACAGCCCGACGCGCTGCATCGCCGTAAAGGTGGCGCCGAAGCTTGCTTCCGTTTGGGGGCTCACGGATGCGAACCTGGGATTCGCCTTTGAAGGCGTGAGCTACGAACCTTACAACGGCGTGGACGCCTCCACCATCCAACAGTCGACGGGGACTTCGGCCGGCAACCTTCAGGCGACGACGATCCAGTCCGCCATCGCCTCACAGATCACTGTGGAGGACCTCATCGGCGGTGTTTACGAAGGCGCGCGAGTTTGGGTTTACGAGATCGATTATCTCAACCCCGGGAATGGTGCGATGGTCTTGGGGCAGTACGTGGTAGCCAAAGCGACTCTGCATGACTCCAAGATTGAGATCGAGCTGCAGGAGACGCTATTCAGGCTGAAGAACGTGACAGGACGGACTCTTAGCTCACGATGCGACGTGGCGACGTATGGCGACTTGCGCTGCGATCCAGGTCAGACAATCCGGGCGCGGGATTCCCATTCTCGGACAGTGCTTGCGGCGCTCGACGCCTTCACTCTCGACTTCTCGGGAGATACCGAGGCCGTGGGCTTTACAGCTTTGGCGAAGTGGTCTGGACATCGGGCGCCAACGCGGTCTGCACGGGATCAGACGTCAAGCTGCACACTGTGCTCGTCCCCACGGCTTGGTCGGGCGCGACAACTTATGGCCTTTGGGACTACGTGACTCGTAGCGGGAGCACTTACTACTCTCTTGTCCAGACCAACCTGGCTCACGATCCAACGAGCGCTCCGCTTCAGTGGCAGATCGTGAGCGGATCTCCTTCGCAGATTTGCCGCATCGTCTTGAGAACGCCTTGCGGCTTTCCTGTCCAGGTTGGTGACGTGGCGACGCTGGTGCGAGGGTGTGATCGGACGAAGGCGAATTGTAAGGCTATCGCGCATGCCGACGCGGTGAAGAACCCATCGGGAACCAACATCGAAATTAAAGCCGAGCCTGGGGCTCTCTTTGCGTTTTTAGGTGACTTCTTTCGCATAAAAGGCTCCTCGAACACTCGGTAAGTCCCGAGGCTGGCCAAGACTGAAAGAAGAACCGCAGTCGTGCCGAAACCCCAGAACGCACCAGTCGTTGAATGAGCGACATCGAGGGGCCAAGCCATTAAGAGAATGGTAATGACGGCTAAGTGGATGAGGTAAACGCTGTAGCTGATATCGCCAAGGGCCCTACAGGGTTTCCAAGCAAGCACACCAAATATAGTGTTTCCGGCGGCGATGGGTGCGAACGTTAGAATGATAAGAACATCGGTGATCTTGGTATGGCTCACGTACAGAACTCCGAGGCCGACGGCAACCAGAATGGTGCCGCCGATGCCTCTCAAGAAGTCTAAGGCAAATCTGCGCTCTACGATCTCGGCTGAGATCATGCCAACCAAGAAGGGAGCGCACTGGGAGAACCCCTGCATCGAAGGAGCTTTAACGCTATAGATCAGGACCGCAACGAACAAGGGAACGAAGAGCAGAAACGTTCTTAGGGAGCGAGCGAAGACCCAAGCCACCAAAGGGAAGAGAGCGTAGAAGCCAATTTCAAATGAAAGCGTCCAAGACTGGGCGAGTGTCAAAAATGGCGACCTTCCGTTTATGTGCGGCCACTCTGTGTTAGGGATGTGTGGAAAGAGGATCTTGGCCGGGTCAGACCAAGCTGGTGATGCAGGCTTACCATAGGGTGTCCAAATCAATACCGCCACGCTTATCACGACCATGACAAAGTAGAGGGGGTATATGCGCAGGAACCTGCGCCAATAGAAGTCTCCGACGTCTGTCTTGCCCTTGGAACGTATGGCCTTTGACCAGAAAAGAAAACCAGTGATGCAGAAGAACATTTGAACTGCGGTTACTGGAGCAAACTCAAAGAAATGATTCGGGAAATCCCATCTGCCGCTGGATAGATAGCTCCGGTAGCTGAGCAGGTGAGAGAACACGACCGCAAGTGCCAGAAATCCCCGAAGCCCGTCTAGTGAGCTAATACGCTCGCTCTGAGTCGGGAAGATCTTGGCCAACCGCTCGCTTCGAAGGCCTATCCAAAACAGTCCCAGAATCAGAAGTGTGATGAAAAAGGATGCGGCAAGGGATATTGCGTCAGCAGTCATGGTTTATCCGGGCAGATTAAGTTTAGGACAGAACTCCTCAATTTACGGGCCAGGCAGAGGTTTCACTCCAATTCTTAGCAAAGGATATGAACCCGACTCTTTCCTGAGTTCCATACCGACGTGCGAAGAGGTTTTAGGCTCGGATGCCTTGGTGGCGGTGAGCCTCCAAGGATGAGCCTCGCCGTTCGAACGAATACCAAGCACCTGTTCAGGATTCGTCTAGACTGTACGCGTGAACGTTGATCTTTTGGTCTCGCGTGTGGTCTGTGGGATCTTGGCTGGTAGCTCCTTGCTCGGCTTGGCGAAGCCGGCTCGCGTGGTGGGGGAAGAGCGGTATCGGTGGCGGAACGTGGCAGTGGTTGCCGGCGGCTTTGTGAGCGGGATCCAGTTCCATCCCCTCCAGAAAGGACTCGCCTACGCTCGCACCGATATCGGAGGCGCCTACCGATGGGATGACCATCGGCAGCGATGGATCCCGCTGCTCGACTGGCTGACGAAGCCTGACTGGAACCTCTACGGAATCGAGAGCATAGGCCTCGATCCCTCGGATCCCAAGCGTCTCTTTCTGGCCTGCGGAACCTACACGAACCAGTGGGGCAATGACGGCGCCATTCTGCGCTCGGACAATCAGGGGAGAACCTTCCAGCGCACGGATCTTCCTTTCAAGCTTGGCGGCAACGAGGACGGCCGTTCGATGGGCGAGCGGCTCGCCGTCGACCCCAACGATGGGCGGGTCATCTACTTCGGGACGCGCAACAACGGGCTTTGGAAGAGCACCGATCGGGGCATCACATGGAGCCAGGTGGCGAGCTTCCCGGTTACTGGACGGACCAACGGGATCGGTGTCGTGAACGTCGCCTTCGATACGGCTTCGGGCGGCAAGGGACACGGGAGTCAACGCATCTACATTGGAGTTGCCTCCCACAGCGAGCCGCTGGTCAAAAGTGAGGATGGGGGTGCAACTTGGTCCTCGGTGGAGGGTGCTCCGTCGGGCCTGTATCCCCACCACATGTGCCTAACCAAAGATGGCACGCTTTACCTGACCGAAAGCAACGCTCCCGGGCCGAACGGCATCTCGGATGGCGCCGTTTGGAAGCTGGATACGAAGTCCGGTCAGTGGACCGACATCTCGCCCGTCAAACCTCATAACGGAACGGAAGAGGGCTTCGGCTTTGCCGGCTTGTCGGTCGAACCGCGCGATTCCCAAACATTGGTCGTTACCACTCTCGACCGCTGGAAGCCTGGCGACGACGTCTTTCAAACCCATGACGGCGGCAAAACCTGGGCGGGTCTGCGCGCAAAGAGCACCCGAGATGCTTCGCTTGCGCCTTACATGTCCTGGGGCCGGCAGGCGCCCGAGTTCGGCTGGTGGATCGGTGCGGTCGCTCAGGACCCTTTCAACCCGGCGCATGTGCTCTATGGAACCGGTGCGAATATTTGGGGCTCAGACGACGTCGCGGCCAATGAGCCCACGCACTGGTCGGTGCGCGGACTTGGCATCGAAGAGACGGCCGACATCGACCTGCTGAGTCCTGAATCCGGTCCTCACCTGATCTCCGCGCTAGGCGATATCGGTGGTTTCACGCACGTCGACCTGGATCGCCCCGCCTCAGGCATGACGCTTAACCCTCAGTTCGACAACACCGACGGCCTTGACACCGCCGATTCGGCGCCAAGCGAGGTCGTGCGCGTCGGACGGCCGAACCGCAGCCAGCCCAGCGGTGGCTATTCGCTAGATGCGGGCATCACCTGGCAGCCGTTCAAAACTCTTCCGGGTGGAAACGGTGGCTCGGTTGCTTTGTCCGCCGATGGCAAGACAGTGCTCTGGGCGCCGCAGGGACGCCAAACCTACTGGAGCACCGACTGGGGCGCCACCTGGACACCTTCGAAGGGAGCTCCGAACGGCATCCGGTTGATCTCCGACCGCGTCAATCCCAAGAAAGTCTATGCTCTCACGCGTTCAGGCGACTTCTTCGCCAGCACCGATGGCGGAGCAATCTTTTCGGCAGCCGGCGGCGCGAACTTCACTGACCACCACGGCTATCCGCGCGCCGTACCAGGTCAAGAAGGGGACCTCTGGATACCGACGGACTCGGGTCTGTTCCGGACGGTCAACTCGGGTGAGAGCTTCGCCAAGTTGGAAGGAGTCGATCTCGCCGAAGGAATAGGGTTCGGAAAGGCGGCGCCAGGCAAGAGCTATCCCACGATCTTCCTGAACGGCAAGATCCAGGGCCAGTATGGCGTGTTTCGGTCCGACGACGAGGGTGCAACATGGGTGGTGATCACCGATAAAGACCACGAATACGGGACGCGAGGAGTCGTCATCGGCGATCCCCGCATTTACGGCCGCGTCTATATGGGCACCAACGGCCGCGGCGTTTTCTACGCCGACCCGGCGAGATAAAAGAGAAGGCCACGGTGGGCGCCGTGGCCTAAGGTTCATTTTTGACGCGCATGCAGAAGCGTCAAGGATCAACGGGTTCTTTCCACCGCCAGGGCGGCCCAGCCCTGTAGGACGCAACAGGTTCTGCAAAATGAAGCTATGGCCTTGCTCGTGCGGTGCCCCGCCAAGATCAACACTTTCCTTTCGGTAGGGCCACCCGACGCCAAAGGTTGGCACCCTCTCAGGTCTATCTTTCAAGCGATCGACCTCTGCGACGAGCTGCTGATCGAGGTCGCAAGCAAGGATGAGGTTGTTTCGGATGCCGAGTGGCTGCCATCCGAGAACACGCTCACCAAAGCGCTTGCCGCTGCCCGTAAGGTGCTCTTCTTTCCTCCACTCCGCGTCGCCTTGCGGAAGCGAATCCCTGCCCAAAGCGGCCTGGGTGGAGGCAGCTCCGACGCGGCGGGTCTGCTTAGGGCCATTCGAAAGCTCACTGAGCAGAACGTCGATTGGATCAGCGTTGCGGCCTCGATTGGCGCAGATGTTCCGTTCTTCCTCGTCGGTGGAAAGGCCTCGGCGGAAGGCTACGGCGAGGTACTCACCCCTCTTCCCGACGACAACGAACGGCTCATGCTCGTCGCCAAGCCGTCGGTTGGCTGCTCGACTCCGGAGATGTTCAAGCGCCTCGATCAAGCGCCTCGCGAATGGCGAGACTTTGCCGAAGACGACGCTCTCTATAACGACTTCCTGGCCATCGCGCCGGCTGAGTGCCGTTCCCTAAGAGACCACCTGATCGCCTTTGGAGCCCTCGACGCAGGCCTAACCGGATCGGGATCGGCGGTCTTTGGTTTCTTTGAAGATCACACTTCCGCGCTGACTGGAGCCGAACTTGCGAAGCAGCTTCCCGGCATTGAAACCTGGCCAACACGGACGCTTACCCGCGAAGAAAGCCTGGAAATGAGAGAGATTTAGGCCGAGATATTGCGCTAATCGTCGCTAACCCAAAACTACCCCGTTAAGAATTACGTGGGACCAAAGCATCGCACAACCGAAGATTAACTCCGTGTCCCGGCTACTAGGAACCGTCGGAGCGGTGTGCGTCGCCGCCTTTTCCATCGCGACGCCCTCCATCTCATCCGAATCCCAAAGAGCGCTTCATGCTGCCTACCAGCAGGTGACGGGCGGCCAGCGGTCGCGCGCCGTCGCCACGTTGAACTGCATCTTGATGGCAAAGGGAATCACCGTCGGCCTCGGAGGATCGGGCGCTATGAGCTCGACGGTCAGTCGCGGAATCCAGACTTGGACCGAGCGTCTCGGTGAGAGCCCGTTCGCCTTCACCAAGTCGGATAAACCGGATATCAAGGTGGTGTTCGTCAGCGACATCGAGTCGGGCGATGACGTTCAGGGGCAGGTCCACTGTTTGCGGCAGGTCGCGTGGGGACGAAAAGGCAGCAGCTACCGGATCAAGGGCACCATCCTGATTCGCGATAACGTGGACGGCCGGCAGTTGGATTCAAGCGAGAAGACCGCCGTCATCGAGCATGAGCTTGGCCACGTCCTGGGCTTGGATGACGACGAGAATCCAAGCCACCTGATGGGGCCCTTTGTGGCAGGGCAGCCCGTTGACGGACCCACCGAGGACGAGGTGGAAACGGTCCAAGAGTTCCGGTCCGAAGTCCGCGACGCACTTAACCGGATCGAGGGGGATCCCCAGGTGACGATTGCCTCTCGGGCCGTCCAGAAGCGGACCACCACGCGGCTGGCGGATCAAAGGCGGCTCCGCCGCCACCGGCGATCACGGTTCGTTCACAATCCTTCTCGATGAGCGCGGGCCCACGCATCAGCGGCACTTTTCTCGACGAGATCACGCACGACATTCCTTCCCAAAACTGGGGGCCGAAGGAGTGGCGGCGCGAGTTCGAACTGTACAAGAAGATCGGCATCGACACACTGATCATCATCCGTGCGGGCTACCAGAACAAGTGCATCTTCCCCGCCAAGTCGGTGCCCGATCTCCTTCCAGTTTACGAGGACCTCGGTGAGCTGTTCTTCTCGCTCGCCGACGAGCTGGGCCTGAGCCTCTACTTCGGCACGTTCGACTCGGGCAAGTTCTGGTGGATGCGCTCGTGGTGGAAAGAGGTCGAGCTCAACAAGCCGTTCCTCGACGAGGTCGTCGAGCGGTATGGCCACCATTCGTCGTTCAAAGGTTGGTACCTGTGCCACGAGACGAGTAAGAACGACGCGCACATCATCGAACTGTTTAACCAGATCGGCGGCCACTGCAAGTCGCTCAAGGACGTGCCCGTCCTCATCTCACCTTTCCCGCAAGGCGCCAAGCAGGGTGGTGGCGGTGTGATGTCGCTCGACGACTCGTTCGATCACTGGGAAAGGATCTTCGCTGAGACCAAGGGGGCGTTCGACATCTGCGCCTTTCAGGATGGGCAGATCCACTACCAAGAGCTGCCGAGGTTCCTCGAAGGGATCAAGTCGCTCGGCGACCGGTACGGTGTGACGATCTGGTCGAACCTGGAAACGTTCGACCGCGACATGCCGATCAAGTTCCCGCCTGCCGATTGGCGGTACTTGAGGTTCAAGCTCGAGGCCGCGGCTCCGGTAGCGGAGAAGATCATCACCTTCGAGTTCCCCCACTTCATGTCCCCGAACTCCTGCTATCCGGCCGCGCACAACCTGTTCAACCGCTACGCGGAATACGCAGGGTTAGAGTTGGATTAGGAAATACTGAGCGCCGCGCCCTTCGCCTTCTCGGCGGAGAATCTGCTTACCCAGCAAGTCGTTTAGGTCCCGAAGCGCCGTATCGGGCGACGTGTCGGTGATCTTAGCCCATTTGGCGTTGGTGAGCTTGCCGTTGAGCCCTTCTAAAAGCATCCCGAGCACCTTGCGTTGTCGAGGGTTGAGCTGCGTTGATTGGTGAACTTGCCAGAATCTGGCTCGAACCAAGGAACGAGACAAGACCTCCTCTGCACTAAGCATCGCGCGGTTGAGGCATTCCAAGAACCAGGTCAGGAAAGGAGTGATATCGAGCGACCCCTTCTGGGTGCTTTCAAGGATGTCGTAGTAGGTTTTCCTCTCGTTTCGGATCTGCGCGGACATGCTGTAGCAGCGCCAATCCTTCTGGTCGGATTGAGCCAGAACCATATCCATGATCGCTCGACCCACGCGGCCGTTGCCGTCATCTAGCGGGTGAACCGTCACGAACCAGAGGTGGGCGATTCCCGCTTTGAGCACCAGATTGAGGCTCGTCTCGTTGGCAAACCAATTCAGAAAGGCGTCCATCTCCGGCCTTATACGGTCGGCGTCTGGCGCTTGGTAATGGACTTGCTCTTTGCCAATCGGGCCGGAAACAACCTGCATCGGCCCGTGACTGTCGTCACGCCAGGCGCCCACGGTGATCTTGGTGAGGTTGCTCCAACCGGTAGGAAAAAGCGCCGCGTGCCACCCGAAGATCCGTTCCTCAGTGAGGGGCTCGTTGTAGCGCTGAGTTGCATCGAGCACCATCGAAACAACCCCTTCGATGTGGCGGTCGGCTTGCGGAAGCCCGGCGATGTCCATCCCTAATCGGCGCGCGATCGAGGAGCGCACTTGAGCCTCGTCAAGGCTTTCCCCTTCGATCTCGCTCGATTTTCGCACCTCTTGGACAAGAGCTTCTAAAGTCGTTTCTTGTCGTGATTGGAACCCAAGGGCCTCCATCCGGCCGATTAAGAGTCCTTGGCGATATCGAATACTGGAAAGCGGCTCGGCCAGCCTTTCCATGCTCCACGTTAAGTGCGGCCACTGAGAGTTCTCGTGGATGTAGGGCATCTGCGGTGATTATAGGCATAAATCGCCGCATTTTTTGCGGTGATTAGGCGTGTAAATCACCGCATCCCTCTGCAATAACAGAAAAACTAAGTCAATTTCACAAATAGCTTGTGCTATTTGCAGAGTTGGCATATAGTGATTCCCATGGCCGATTCGCGTTGGCAGGGGATTGCGGAAAAGTACCGGAGCGACATCGAGTCGGGACGACTCGGGCCCGGCGACCGTTTGCCCTCCGACGCCGCCCTTTCCGAACTCTTGGGCGTGAGCCGGGCTACCGCTCACCGAGCCCTCGCGGAGCTTCAGCGATGGGGTTTGGTCACCCGGTTGAGGGGTTCCGGAACGGTCGTCGCCTCCCGCGACAAGCGCAGTAAGGGGCTCATCGCCCTCATCGTCGACCAGGTTGCCCACCAACGGGACTTTCCGCGTGCCGACCTGATCGGCGGCATTCACGAGGGGCTCGGCGACGACATCAACCTGCTCTGGTGCGATTCCAAGCTGAACGTCGATCGCGAAATCCGCTTCTTGGAAACGATGCCGAACGAGGTGGACGGCATCCTCTGCTGGCCGACCGGCAACCCGCGCTCGACGGCAGTCCTCCGTGAATTAGCACAAGCCAATTTCCCCATCGTCCTGTTGGACCGCGTTCCGGATGACCTGGAAATCAACGCGACCACCCACGACAGTGCCGCTTCCTCCCGCCATGCTTTGGAATTCTTGATCGACCGCGGCCACTCGCGCATCGCCTTCTTTGCCTTCAATAAGCCGAACGTGTCGACTGTCGTCGAACGCCTTTCGACATTCGAAACCGTATTCCACGAACGCGGCTGGTCGCCCAGCAGCCTCACGCGCCTGTTCGCTGCCGAGCTCGAGTTCGGCGAGAGCAACCGGTTCGTGCAGGCCGTGCACGACGCGTTCTTCACTCTTATCAAGGCAGACGAGCCGATCACCGCAGTCTTTTGCGTGCAGGACATGTTTGCGGCGGCCGTCATGGAGTGCGCCGAGCACCTCGGCGTCTCCATTCCCAACGACCTGGAGATCGTGACCTACAACGACTGGCCCTCCATGATGCTGCGACGCCCTTGGCAGGCCCACCGCATTGTGCCCCGAACCTACGAGCTCGGACGGGCCGCCGCCAGTCGTCTGCTTTCGCTGGTCAACGGTGAAAGACCAGAACCGCTCGTCCAACGCATTTCCGCCGATTTTGTCGTCGCCGATGCCGGCCTACTGCCGACATCTTCTCTCGCCGCCGACGGTGAGAGAACGCCTAGCAGGAGACCCTAACGAACATGCATTCATCGAAGAATCGTGCTTTTACGCTCATTGAGCTACTCGTCGTGATCGCGATCATCGCGATCTTGGCCGCCATCCTGTTCCCCGTGTTCGCCCAAGCGAAGGCCGCCGCCAAGCGAACCTCGGACCTCTCCAACGTCAAGCAGATCGCCCTCGGAATGTTCATGTACGCGAACGACTCCGATGACCGTGGTCCGCTCATTCGAGTTCAACGCCCCGATTCGGGCTGGTTCCAGAACGCTTACGAGATGTCCTGGAAGGACCTGACGCTGCCGTACATCAAAAGCGGCGGACGCACCACCGACCCGAACACAGGCGCCTACGACACCGGCTCCGGAAACGGAGGGCTTTTTCAGAATCCGATCTCGACGGTCGGCTGGTCGGCCGACGGCGGCTCCGGCGGTACCGGCGACGAGACGAGCCGGTTCCCTCGAAGCTACGCGGTGAACAAAGGCGCCGGGCGCAACGAGTCGGGTCGTGGAGTCGGTGACGACGCCGGCAACTTTTGGGGCGAGGTCACTCAGGGCGGAAACGGCACTCCTGGAGCGCCACCTCCTCCAGCCGTGAGCCTCGATGGCGACGACGGCTCCTTCACGCTGTTCGAGAACCCGGCGAGCACGATTATGATTGGCGAGACCCGCCTGTTCTACATCGACATGAACGTCGGCTACAACGCCTTTATGTGCACTGCCAGCGGCAACTGGGGCAGCTCGGTTCCGTGCGCTCAAGACCTCGGCAACGGCACTTCCACCTACGGCTTCTTTGATGGCCACGCCAAGCAGGTCAAAGCCAAATACGCTGTGGCCCAAGACATGTGGGACGACGGGAAGGACCGCATCAAGGCGAACGAGTTCTTCACCGACGAAGAGATCCTTCGCGAAATGAACAACATTCCGCAATGGAATTGATCAGATCCATCAAGCTGATTGCCCTGGCCGCTCTTGCGGCTGGGGTGGCCGGCTGTGGCGGACCAGACAACACGGCGGTCTCGAAGCAGAATTTCAACCCAATCGCTCGCGACCGGGACCTTCCCCTGGATCAGCGCATTCAGAAGATCAAGGATGACAAGTTCATGCCTGAGCCGGAGAAGGAGCGCGCGATCCGCATCCTGCAAACCTCGACTCCGCAGGCGAACTAGCCGATGTTCCTTCAGGTTCCGGTTGCTCCGGCATTGACTACCGATTGTGCCCGGTACAGCCCTGGCCAGGTCGTCCACTTCAAACTCTCAGCTCCGAGTGTCTCGCTTGTTCGTTTGTTTCATTTGGGAAAGGAGATCGGTTCCATTCGTCCCACGGGGGCCAGCTTTGACTGGACGCCGCCCACTGCAGACGGTCGCGGCTACCTCGCGGTCGCTGGCGGAGCCAGTTGCGGAGTCGACGTGTCGTCCAAATGGACCCTTTATCCACGGTATGGATACCTTGCCCACTTCGGGTCAGAAATCGCCGCAAAGGCGCCTGCGTGGATCGCCAAGCTGAACGAGTTCCACCTGGATGGTCTTCAGTTTTACGATTGGCAGTGGCGTCATCACCAACCCCTTTCGCCCTTCGAGAGCTGGGTCGATATCGCGAATCGGCCCACCTCCGCCTCCTCCATTCGAGCGCTGATAACCGAGGCGCACAAGAGGAACATAGCGTGCATGGCCTACAACCTTGGCTACGGCGGCGTCGATGGTTCCGATGAGGACGGCGTCTCGCGCTCGTGGGGCATGTTCGACGATGCCGAGGCGAAGAAGCAGTACAGCTTTGCCATGCCCGACGGCTGGGCTACTAAGCATCTCGACTTCTACGATCCAGGCAATCCGGGTTGGCAGAGCTACCTCTTCCCTCGCGAGAAGGCAGCGATCGAGGCGTTCGGCTTCGATGGCTGGCATATGGATCAGGTGGGCAATCCGGGCCCGAAGTTCACTTCAACCGGTCAAGCGATGCTGCTGAAGGATCGCCTGACGAACTTCCTCGATGCGGCCAAGCAGCAGGTTCCTGGAACGCTCATCTTCAACAACGTCGGCGGGTATGGCCTAGGCGAATCGCTAAAGAGCAAGACCGATGCGATGTACGCGGAGATGTGGGAGTGGGAGGGGCAGAAGACGTACTCCGATCTGCAGGCGATCATCGACCGCTCCCGCGCCACGGGCAAATCGTCGCTCATCACCGCCTACATGGATTACGACAAGGCAAAGAAATACGAAGGCAAACCGCCAGGCGACTTCAATCCGAGCGGGGTGCTGCTCACCGATGCGTCGATCTTAGCCAGCGGCGGAAGCCACCTGGAACTCGGCGATGGCGATTCGATGCTCGACCACGAGTACTTCCCCAACCATAACCTCAAGCCGGGCGCCGATCTTCTGACGCGCTTGAAGAGCTACTACGACTTCCAGGTGGCGTATGAGGAGCTGCTGGCATCTCCGTCCGTGCATCCTTCATCGTTGGCTCTTCGGGGAGATGGCCTCAGCGGAACTTCGGAGCCTGGGAAGATCTGGTCGTTTGCGCGGAGCGACGGCTCCCATACGGTCTTCCATCTCATCAATCTCGTTTCCGCTCAGGACGTCTTGTGGCGGGACCGGGACGGCTTGCGAAATCCTGCCAAGGTGCTTTTGAATGTGAAAGTGAGGCTGCCAGATGGTGTGAAGGGGCGCGTTTGGATGGCGAGTCCGGACGATGGGATCGGAGCGCCGCATCCTTTGGCCGTGAAGGACGGCTGGGTCGTCGTACCTAGGCTCGAATACTGGACCATGTTGGTCGTCGAGCAGTAGGAGCGCGGCTCTGGGCCTTTTGCCAGATTATCCGATTTATCACCTGTAAAATGAATGAAGAAGGGCAATGAACCCGTCTACGAGATGGCGTTCAGACAAGATACAAGGCTTTGATAGACCCCGAGAGATCGGGGTCTTTTTTTGTTTTATTTACGAAGCGCCCAACTGGCTTTGAGAATCATTCCGGAAATCGGAACGAAACCAGGTGGGAACCACCATCCAACCGGCTCTTCGGCACAACCACGCGGAGTTCGACGCTGCTGCTCATCGGCATGCTTGGTGAGACCCACGTCGGCGAAATAGCAAGAATATTAGATAGAAGCACGAGTCGCATAAAAGAGGCAGCCGACAGCCTAGAGAAAGAGGGGCTGATCATAGGAGCATCCGAAGGAACGGCCAAGAGGTTCCGTTTAAATCCGCGTTACGTCGCGGCTTCGGAATTGAAGGCACTTCTCACAAAGCTGGGTGTCAATGACGTAAGACTTCAGGAGCGGCTTGCACAAATCAGGCGGCGGCCGAGAAAAGCAGGGAAAGAGATATGACCATTGGGCCGCAGACAACCCTCGTGGACATGGCATTTATCGTTAGTACAGCCCTCGACAAGGCCGGGATCGAAGCTGTCCTAACAGGTGGCGGAGCCGCTACAGTCTACGCGCCCCGATTTCTACCAGTCTCGCGATTTGGATTTCGTGCTTGGCTTCTGGGCTTCCCTTGGTTCGTCAAAGCAGTGCATTCTCGATCTCGGCTTTCAAGCGAAGGGAAGCCCCTTCATCCATACGCAATCTCCTTTCACACTCGACCTTCCGTTGGGCCCGTTTAAGATAGGAGATAGCGACGTGAGCATGAACGACTGCGCAATCCTCACCAAGGAGGACATGACTCTCAAGATCCTATCGCCGACGGATTGCGTAAGAGACAGATTGTCCTGGTTTCTGCTCTATCACACCAATCCTGACTTTAGCGCTCTGGATCAAGCCGTTGCCGTCG
Organism: Fimbriimonas sp.; assembly: GCA_035550555.1. Taxonomy (GTDB): domain Bacteria; phylum Armatimonadota; class Fimbriimonadia; order Fimbriimonadales; family Fimbriimonadaceae; genus Fimbriimonas. The sequence goes on along the minus strand of DASZPA010000356.1, from coordinate 5,399 downwards.
CCAATCGGCACAAGATAGATCTTGAGAAGACCAGGGAATGGGCAAAAGCCGAAGGAGAAATCGAGAGGCTGGCCTACTTCGAACAACGGCTTAAAGCGATCAGTTAGCACGCCAGCATCTCCATAAGAGTCGATAAGACCTCTTTCAGGCAACCGGCTCGATCGTTACCAGTGCGTTCTTGAAAGCAGGCGTCCGCGACTTCGGGTCGGTCTTCCGAGACACCAACGCGTTCGACTCCGGGTAGTACATCAGCGCGGCGCCTTCAGCGATGTCGAAGGTTCGCACCAGAACGTGGTCCACACGACCGGTCTCATTCACCACGTTCACGCGCTGATCGACCTTCAGGCCCATCCGCTGCAGGTCCTTCTCGTTGATCAGTACCACATCGCGCCGTTCTTGATTCCGGTACAGATCGAACTCGTCGTAAACCACCGTGTTGAACTGGCCCTCCGAGCGCACCGTCATCAACCGAAGCTGATTCGGAGCTAAAGGAGGAAGCACCGGCAACGGGTGAGCGTGAAAAGTCGCCTTGCCATTCTGGGTGGGAAAGACCGTCGTGTGCAAGGCCCGGCCAGGGATGTGGAACTCCTTCTTCGTCTGGCCGATCGTCTCGATCTCGGCTAACGTCGGGACCAATTTCGCGATCAGCGCGCGGATCGCGTCATGATCGTGCAGCTTGGACCAATCCAGCACCCCGTCCCGACCCAACGCCCGCTCGGCCACGTCGGCAATCACATCGACTTCGCTCGGCAATCCCTCGTGGCGGGTAATGCCGCCGTCGCTTAGTCGGACATAGCTGAACATCGACTCTTGCGTGGTGCTCTGCTTCTCCTCGTCCCGAGCCAGTACCGGCAGGATCAGCGTGTGCTTGGCCAGCCCATGCGCGTGGCCCGTATTAAGAGTGGTATTGAGATAGGTCAGCAGCTCGATCTTGGACAAAGCTTCGGCGCAGAAAGTCGCGTCGGGGCTCGCTCCATACAAGTTGCCGCCAAGGCAAAACGCAAAATCGACTTCTCCCTGCTCAGCAGCCTCAAGGGCAGAGAGTGTGTCGTGCCCCTTGAACGTCGGCGGCTTCACACCGAGCTTCTCCAACCCCTCGACCGCTGCCTTGGTGATGGCGGGCGAGACCCCGATCGTGCCGATGCCTTGCACGTTGCTGTGGCCGCGGATCGGCATGACGCCCGCGCCTTCTTTGCCGAGCATCCCTCGCATCAGCGCAAGATTTACGATCCACTGAACGTTCTGAACGCCGTGCTCGTGATGGGTGATACCCATCGTCCATGAGAAGATCGCCTTGTCGCTTGCTGCGTACTGACGCGCCACGTCCTCCATGAGCGACTTCTCTAGTCCGCTGTCCGCACAGATCTGCTCCCATGAAAGCTCCTCGACCAGCTCCAAGAACTCACAGAAGCCCTCCGTCGCGCTGTCGATGAACGCTTTCTCGACGGCGCCGCGCTCGATCAGAGCCTTGGCGACTCCAGCTAGGAAAGCGATGTCGCCGCCCAGCTTAAGCTGAACGTAAGTCGAGGCGATCTCTGTCCCCATCAGCATGCTTTTCGGGTTCGAGGGGACCTTGAATTTCTCTAGGCCAAGCTCCCGAACCGGATTCACCACCACCACTTTGCCGCCCCGGTTACGCAGCTTCATCAGAGTGGTCATCAGCCGCGGATGGTTCGAAGCTGGATTGCCGCCGATCAGGAACAGCAGGTCGCATTCCTCGACGTCCTCGAGCGTAACTGTCGCCGTGCCAACCCCAATCGCACCTTTCAACCCCTCGCCGCTTGCTTGGTGGCAGTAGTAAGAGCAGTTATTGACGTGGTTCGTGCCGTACACACGGGCCAGAAGCTGCATTAAAAAGCCGGCTTCGTTGGAGCTTCGCCCGCTCGCGTAGAAGAAGCTTCTATCGGGCGCAGTCTTCTTCAGCGAATCCCCGATGATGGCGATGGCATCGGGCCAAGAGATCGGCCGGTAGTGAGTGTCTCCGGGGCCCGAGAAGATTGGGTCGACGATGCGGCCGCACATCTCCAACTCGCGCGGCGAGAGGTCTTGAAGCTGCTTGATCGAGTACTTGGAGAAGAAGCCTGGATCGATCCGACCGCGCATGTCCGCGGCCATCGCTTGGAACGACTTCTTGCATACCTCGGGAAAACGGCGAGCCTCGTTGGTCATGCCGCCGAGCTGCCCACCCATCCCCAGTGCGCAGGTCTTGCAGGCGTTGTGAGAGCGCATCGCGCGCCAAAGAGGCAGGTAGCCGACCTCCTTGCCCATCTTGAAGCTGTAGCGGATGGCCTGCCAGCCTCCGCCACTCGAGAGTTTCCGCATTCCTAAGTTCAGTCTACGCTTTGGGGTAACGGAAATGACCGGTGACAGTCCAAGTCCGCAAGACGTCTTCCTCTTGCGGACCGTCACCCACGTTGTGGATCACCAAAGGGAAGCCTTCTCGATCCAAGTGATCCGACAGAACGCCGGTGTGATCGTGTCCATGGGGCATTCTCCACTCGATGACATCACCTGGAGCCCAGCCCTCCGGCTTCGCAACGCCAGTTGATAGCTTCTTACCGAAGCGCGCAAAGAACACTCGCTGATTTGGGACACGTCGCTGATCGATGTTGGGATCAGGGTGGGGGTTGTATTCGTAGCGGGGATAAAGGCTCCAGTGCTCGGAGATGTCTTTGTGGATGCCCACCTGTAGGTCATAGCCGGCGTGGCGCAACGCACGAATCACCACATCGGTGCATGCGCCCTTCTTCCGATTCACGTCTCCACCTGGGTAGGGAATGTGGCAGTAGCTCGCGTCGTAGACCGTTCCCCAGGTGAGCTGGTCGCGGGCGCCTTCCACGATCAATTTTTGAGCTTTACTGAGCTTCCCGCGGTAGACCAAAAGCGGCTGCTTCGCACGAAGGAACGGCACGTAGTGAGGCAGCATCGCCACCTGGGGCCGAAGCAGGAGAAAACACCCGGCGGCCGCCCCGAGCAACACGATTCCAACTGCCCAGCGCCGACGCCTCATAGTTACGAAAACGTCCGTGAAGGGCAGCCGGTTTCGACTTAATCGTCGTCTTCGTCGCGCGGGGCGAGAGTCGGATCGAGAGCTTCTTCGTTGCGTTGCTGATTACCGCAGCCGCCCTCTCCGCTGGCCCGCACGTGAGGACCGTTTCGCTTCTCGATTCCCTTATACGCATAGGGGTCCTCGCCGGCGACCAGGATGATGTCGCGGTTGTCCGCGATCGCCACATACTGGCCGTCAGGAACCTCCTTGCCGAACCAGGGAAGAAAGGATTCCGCGCTCATGTAGTGGTTTACGAGAGACCGCCGATAGCCTCCGGGAGCATAGTTGGGCAGCGACCGGTGAAGCAGATATCCGTTGAAAAACACGATCGAGCCAGCCTTCACTTCCACAGGGACCGCGTCGTCGTTCGTGTAAGGAAAGCCGTGCGACTGCCCCGCGCAATCGAACCGCCTGTCGTTGTGATCCTGCATCTGGTAAAGAACCCCGCGCTTCTGTGAGCCAGGAATCACCCAGAGGCAACCATTCTCAACCGTCGCGTCGTCGAGCGCGATCCAAGCACCAGCCAGGGACCGGTCCCGTGTGGGAATGTAGATCTCATCCTGGTGCCAAGCCTGCCCGGGCTTGCCGGCGGCCTTGATAAACAGCATCGACTGCATGCACTTCACGTTTGGTCCGATGACGTGAGTCAGCACGTCGACCAGCGATGGTTGGGCGATCGCATCGTTCATCGGGCCCGAGATCTTGTGCGGGAAATGGATGCAGAGGTAGCGGCGCATCGCGTCGTCGTCGCTCTCACCAGGGAGTCCCCTCTCGAATCCCGGCACGTCGCCCCGTTCGCCTTTGCAGATGCTGGCGGTCTCTCGACGAAGCGCTTCAACTTCGTCGGGCGTCAATCCGCCCTCCAACACCAAAAAGCCTTGCTCTTGGAAGAAGCGCGTGGCTTCGTCGGTCATCGGAAGGCGGAAATACCCGGCGGGGCTGCCTTGCTCGGGCCAGGAGTCCCAGGCAGAGAGACGTCGTGCCTCGGCGAGGGCATTCAGACTAAGATCGGCTTTCGGCGCCATGTATAACATGATTTACTCATGAGAGCTGAGATTCCAAGACCCGAAGGCATCAAAAACCTATCTGAAATTAACCGATTGGTCTTGTCGCCCTCGGTTGTGTTCGGAGAGACCACTTACAAAGCGAACGGAGCATGCGGGCCGCGGATCCAGTCCGACTTCCAGCTGGTCGTAATCCTCGAAGGTGCCGCGAAGGTGAAGCTCGCCGGTTCGGTCCTCCAAATCCCGGTCAATCATGTCGCCCTCATGCGCCCGGGAAAGCAAGAGCATTTCCTCTTCGATGCTGCCGGTCCCACGCATCACACTTGGTGCGCCGTCCCACCGCAGGAGGCGCCTGCGGGGTTCGAGCAGCGTGTCGAAACGCTCCCCCTAGTCCTGCCGTTGTCGGCAAGGCTGGACGGGCTCATCAACCTGGGTCTCTCGCTTCACGGCGTTGAAGGAGATCGAGACAAGCTCGCGCTTTCTCTTGGATTGGCCTGCCTGGCGGCTTTCGAGTTCGAGGCATCTACCGGGCAGGTCCGTCCCGAAGCAGTATCGAGGGCGCTTTCTCTCCTCGAGAATCGCCTCGCCGAGCCGTGGACTGTCGAGAGGCTAGCCGCCGCAGTAAGCGTCTCGCCTCAGCACCTTATCAGGCTTTTCAAGACCCACATCGGCACAACACCGGCAAAGCACCTCTGGCAGACAAGAACGCGCCGCGGACTGGCGCTACTCCGAGAAACCGGCCTCTCGGTAAGCGAGATTGCCGACCAGCTCGGCTTCGCCACACCGTTCCACTTCGCGCGGCTGATACGCCAATCGTACGGCGGCAGCCCCAGAGAGCTCCGCGCCCAAGCCTGGAGCAGAATGGGTCCGGTCAATGAGCCGGCTGGCTACGCTGGTCGACGAGGAGTCGAAACCCTTTAGGCAGCGTCGTCGAGAAGTCCTTTTCTTGCATCGGCTCATTGAGGGTCACCTGGTAGCCGATCGTCACCTCGCTGTTGCCCCTGACATAGGTCCAGCCCAGCGGCAAGAACGAAACCGGGTCGATCACGACGGAGCCAAGGGATGCGGTCGCCTTGTCTGTTTTGACCTCGATAGAGTAAGCGGGCTTGTGGTGGAAAGACGTTTCGGTGACTCGGCCGGTCAGGGTGTATTGCGGGCGCTCCTTTTGTAAGAAAGGCTCGAAACCGGAAATGGTTGGCGAATCCGTCGTCCGGCGCAGGATGCTCACGGTCTTCCCTCTCATGTCGAGGACGTAAACTTCCTTGGCGTTCGCATAGACTCGAATATCCGTTGGTCTGCGCTCTCCTTTAACGCCTTTCAGCGTGGATCGGTAGAGAGCGGGCTTC
>DASZPA010000355.1:0-13768 GCA_035550555.1 Fimbriimonas sp. | reverse complement strand
AAAGCCCGGACGTCTTCGATTCCAAGGCCGTCCGGGTTGTCGACCCATTCGTCAGGCGTTCGGACAAATCCATAGACCGCATCGGTGCGGACTCGTGTAGACGGTGGGAAGAGGCACGAGGCGAAGAAATAAGTCGTTCCGTGGCGGCGATGGAGCCTGCGGCATTCGTCGTAATCGGCTTTCGATGCAAAACCGGCCATCAAGTCCCCTTACGCGCTCCAAGCCTTCTCATGTCCCACCGCTCGTTGACGTCCTTGGTTCCCGCCAACAGAAGCTCGTATCCGTCTGGCTCCGCCGATTCAAGCTCCTCAAGTATCTTCAAGACGCTGATCCTTGCTTCCTCCGGATCCTTTGTGGGCTGGCCGAAGGAAAGGAAGCATTCTGGCCGCTCGTGCATCGACACCTCGTACCGAAGTCCTACGGGGACGATCGACAGGCCCTGCACCTTCTTACACAGGAACTCTAAGGCGCGCGTAAACGGCAGCAGCCCAGGCGGCCGATGCATCGCTCCCTCAGGAAAGAGAGCCAGATTTGCCTGGCCCGAGCGGAGCAGACGCACGGTCCTTCGAATCGTTGCCGTGCGGGCGCCCTGGTTTTCTCGCGGGAAAGTGAGACCTCCGATGTATTTGAACGGCGGAAACGCTTCCAACTCCTCCATCCAAACCACTGTAGGCAGGTTGAGCACGCGGATGGCATGGTAAAGAACGTAGCCGTCGTGCCACCCGTGGTGGTTGGCGATAAGCACGCATGGCTGAGGAAGCGGAGTCGGCGGAGGATTCCACCAAACGTTATGAAACGCCTTGCACAGAGACCGCTGAACCATCCGCTCGACAAGCCAGCCAATCGGTCCCTGCGCTTGGCGACTCATCGAAGTTGAGCCGCTCCAAGTTCGCGGTTCAGCCGCTCCTCCAGCAGCTCCGCCGAAATCAACACCATCGGCAGCCCGTTGCCCGGCACCGTGCTTGCGCCCACAAAGTACACGTATGGATTTTGACGACTCCGGTTCGACGGCCGGAAAAAGGCGCTTTGAGAAAAGTGGTGGCTCAGTCCGAAGGCTGCGCCCCGTTCCAAGTTCAGCTCTCCCGCGTAGTCCTGGGGTCCGTAATCTTTGAACCCTGCGATCTTGTCCTCATCGAATCCGGCCTCCGCCGCGAGCCTCTGAAACGCCCGCGCTCGGAGAGTGTCCGCATCGTCTTGGGTCCAGTTGCGGTCCAAGTTGGCACAGGGGACAAGCAGGAACAGGTTCTCGTGACCCTCCGGCGCGGCTCCAGGATCCGAACGGCAGGAAACCGCGGCGTAGAAAGCGGGGTCGGAGGGCAGCTCCCTTCGGTTGAATATCTGCTCCAAATTGCCTCGAAAATCCTCGCCAAAAAAGACGCTGTGGTGCCCGAGGGCGGGCAGCTCGCCGCAATAGTCGACGTACATCGCGTAGGCCGAACACGAGAATTTGCGCCTTCGCGCCGGCTTGAGGCCCAGGAGCTCTCTTTCCGCATAAGGCAGGTCGGCGTTGACGATAACGGCGTCCGCATCAAGCGTCTGACCGTCGACCAGCTCCACGGTTTTCCCCTCGATGAAAGCGGCTTCCGTGTCGAGGCGGATCTCGGCCCCTCTGGCTTCGGCAAGTTTGGCAATGACATGGGCTATTTCGACCAAACCGCCCTGTGGATACCAGATTCCCTCCCCATACTCCATGTAAGTAAGCACCGCATACACCCATGGCGACTCGAAGGGAGAGAGGCCCAAGTACATCGTTTGGAACGAGAACAGCATCCGCAGCCGAGGATCTTGGACATATCGCTCGATTCGTCTGGCCAGATTGCCGAGCATGCCATGGCGGGCGGCGCTACGCAGCGAATCCGGGTTTAAGAAATGGGCCGCTTTGTAATAGTTTCGTTGGACGAAGCGCGGCATCGCCTCCTGATACATGGCCTCCAAGTCCCTTAGTAGCTGCCGGTACCCCTCCGCGTCCTCGCTTCCACACAGCAGCTCAATCTGCTCCGCCATTCTCGCCTTATCGGGCGTTCCTTGTATCCGCGAGCCATCCCGATACCACGCCGTATAGCTGGGGTCGAGAAGCTCTAGCTGCAGGTGGTCCTCAAACCGCTCTCCCACATCGGCGAACAGCTTCCGAAACGGGTCGAGCATCATCAGAAGCGTCGGCCCGCCGTCAAACCGGCACTCGTTTACTTTGACCGGGCGGTTTCGGCCCCCAATCATGCCGGTCTTCTCCAGCACGGTCACCCGGTGCCCCCCGTGAGAAAGCCGCAGCGCCGCCGCCAGACCTCCCATGCCTGCGCCGACGATGACGAACTTCATTGCTTCACCGTAAAGGACGCCGAGGATTGGGGGGATCGTTGACGATAGAAGCCAGCCGGTGGCCTGCGAGAAAGGTGCGGATGTTTTCGACGATGTAGTCGCCAATGCCTCTCAACGCCTCGTGGGTGGTTCCGGCAAGGTGGGGCGTGGCGACGACATTAGGAAGCCGGAGCAGCGGATGGGCAGGATCAAGCGGTTCTTTGTCGAAGACGTCCAGCCCTGCACCGCCGAGATGCCCGGTCTGGAGCGCCTTCACAAGGGCGTCCTGCCGGATGAGGCCGCCCCGGCCCACGTTAACCACGACAGAACCCTCGGGCATGATCGCGAATTCGTCTTCCCCCATCATTCCCCGCGTTTCTTCGTCGGTCGTGGCCGAGAGAATGACCACGTCGCTCTTGGACAGAGCCCAGTGGAGGCGATCCGGCCCGAAGACTTCCTCGAAGTGAAGCTCTTCCGGAACGGTTTTGTGCGGGTTCCGCCGAACTCCAAGCAGCTTCATTCCGCAGGCCTGTAGCCGCACCGCCGCTGAAAGGCCGATGCCGCCCATGCCGACCAAGCACGCGGTCTTTCCTTTCAGCGTTCGGCCGGGCTCAACGGCCCAGTTGCCGGTCTGCATGGCCTTCTGGGCCTCCGAAATCCGCCGGTACACCATGAGCAGCAGGAGCAGCACCATGTCTGCGACCGAGTCGGCATTGTCGCTGGGAAGGCTCGGGACATTGGCAATCCAGATGCCGAGTTCGTCGGCTGCCGCCAGGTCCACGTTATCCACACCGACCCCAAAGCGCTGGAGCAGGGAGATAGGGAGCTTTGAAAGGACCTCACGGTTCCAGCTGCCGCCGAAAGAGACCAGAACGTCCGCACCCTGGCAGGCTTCCACGAGATCGCCGGCGCCTACAGCCGAGACGTCGAACCCTTGAAGCCCATGGACCAGACGAGGATAGATTCGTCCATCCGACGAACCCGTCACAACGACTTTCACGAATGCTACTTACGAGGTTAAGACCCGAAATAGCTCGGAAGCAGCTTAACTCGCCTTATCGAGCGCGACTTCGCACTCATCAGGCTCGAGCGAGCTGGTGAAAAAGATCAGCCGTCTCGCCTCCTCAAAGGTCGTCAAACCCTTTTCGACTCGGTCGAACGCGTCCAGCTGCATGGGGCGGTATCCGTGAGCGAGACCTTTCTCACGCAGGACTTCCACCGATCCGTCGCTCGCGATGGCCCGGCCCATGTCTTCCGTGATGGGCAGAATCTCGTGGACGGCCATGCGGCCGGCATAGCCCGAGCCGTTGCATTGGGGACAGCCCACGGGCGTCCAGACCTGATCCATGTGGCGGTCGAACGCGCGCATGATGGCCAAATCGCGATCGGTTGGCGGAGCGAGCTTCTTGCATTCGGGACAGAGCACGCGCAGAAGCCTCTGCGCGACAATGCCGATCAGTGAGCTGGCAACCAGGTAGGGCGCCACACCCATGTCGATCAGCCTCGGAATGGCGCTCGGAGCGTCGTTACAGTGGAGGGTGCTGAGCACGAGGTGGCCGGTGAGGGCGGCGCGGATCGCGATCTCCGCCGTCTCCTGGTCGCGCATTTCGCCGACAAGCACCACATCCGGGTCCTGTCGAAGAATGGACCGAAGCTGCGCCGCAAACGTGAGACCGATCTTCTCGTGAACCTGGGACTGGCTGATCCCCGGAATCTCGTACTCGACCGGGTCCTCGCAGGTAAGTATGTTCGTGCGCTCGGACCGGATCTCGTTCAGAGCCGCGTACAGCGTGGTGGTCTTGCCACTGCCCGTGGGACCCGTTACGAGAACGATGCCGTACGGCTTTTCGATGAGGTCCCGGAAGATGAGCACGTTCCGCTCGTTGAATCCAAGCTCATCCAGCCGCTTGAGCGCCGCGCCCCGGTCCAACACACGGAAAACGATTCTGGAGCCGTGCTTACAGGGAAAGATGCTGACGCGAAGGTCTACGGCGCGGTTGCCAATCTTGACCGCGATTCGCCCGTCCTGAGGAAGGCGATGGTCGGCGACGTCGAGGTCTGCCATGATCTTCACGCGGGCGACCACCATGGGCATCAGAGCAATGGGGATCTCGCGCTTCTTCACGAGCGAGCCGTCGATACGGTAACGAAGGTCGAAGGTCTTTTCTCGAGGCTCGAGGTGGATGTCGCTTGCCCGCAGCTTGAGGGCATCCGAAATGATCTGGTTGACGAGGCCGATAACCGGCCGAGTGTCTTCCTCGCGGGTAACGTTCGAGACCTCTTCGATGTTCGGCACCGAGAACTCGTCGAGAGCCTGTGAGATGAACTCGTCCGCGCTGTCCTCTTTCCCCTGGTGGTAGGCGTCTCGGATCGCGTCGGCGATCTGCTGGTCCGGCGCCTGTACGGCCTGAACCCACATGCGGGTGAGCTTGCGCGCCTCGTCGACGACAGCCAGATTGCCCGCGTTTTGCATGGCCAACATCAACACTTGTCCCGTGACCTTCACAGGCAGCACGTTGTTGCGCAGGCAGAAGTCGCCTGGGAGCAATGAGATGGCCTCTGGCGTCGGAGGCTTCTTGGTCAGGTTCCAGGTGGGAACGTCTTGCTGTTCGGCCAGCGCCTCCGCGAGCTGCTCCTCGGTGGCCAGCTTCATTTGAACCAGAACCTCTCCCAAGGGCCTGCCAGTGATCGATTGCTGCTCGATGGCAAGGAGGATCTGATCCGGAGTGACGACCTTTCGGTCGATGAGGACGTCGCCAAGTCTCTTGTGCATTGTGAATACGCGGGAACCGCTTTCCCGTATTCAATTGTCGGTTCGGATGAATCCACGCCGCATCGGAAAAGGGTCGCTTTTCTATCCCCCGAGTGTAACGGGGCCAATTACCAGGTTTTGGACCGACTCTGAAGCCATTCGGACGAGTCTCAGTGTCCGTAAGCTAGGCATCGTCTCGACGTTTGGGTTCAACACCCATAAAATGACCAGTTTTCGCTGCTTGTTTCTCCCGGTTTCGGTTCGACTGGCAATTCTTGCAACCCAAAACGAGACCGACTCGCGCTAAAGTGTGATCGCCACGGGCTTATCGTCATGAATTCTCCCTGCCTTGCCGCTGAGAAAGGAACGAAGAGCGCGCCCACAGCAACCAAGACGTTGCGACAGGCCGTCCAAGCCCTGAGAATGGGCGACGGAGACCGGGCCGTCGCACTGGCCAACGAGATTCTCGTAAGTGACGACACCCACGCCGGGGCGCTCGAGACCTTGGCTCGTGCTCAGTGGCAGCTCGGCCTGTACGACGAGCTTTTGGGCACGCTGGGAAGGCTGATCCGCCTGAACCCCTACGAGCCCGGATATCACGCGCTGAAGGGCGCCACTTTGCGGTCGCTTGGACGTCACGGCGAGGCGATCCGGTCGTTCGTTCGCGGCGGGACGACGCCGGGCGCGGGCGAGGCGCTCGAGGAGCTCCGGGCGATGCAGGCGGACCTGGTTCAGAACCTCCTCCGAGAAGACCCGGTGTTCCGAGCCCACTACACGCACAACCCCGAAGAGGCGTGCGAGGAGCGGGGCTTCGACTTCGGCAGCGAGTCGAAGATCCGGCAGCTGGTCCTGTCCGACGCAGCGAGCCGCGCGACGCTACTCACTCGTCCGTCGTAATCGCGTTCAACGAATACCGGCAAGGCGCGGCGGCTCGACGTCAGAGGCCGCTTGGCTGTCGAGGAAACCGCAGCCGGCGGCCACGGCTAGCCGGTTCGTTCGTTCGCCGGAATCAAGCTCTCGTAGATCTGGATGACCCTCTGCACGTAAGCTTGCGTTTCCCGATAGGGTGGGACGCCGCCGTGACGGCGTACGGCGCCTTCCCCGGCGTTGTACGCGGCGAGAGCCAAACGGAGCGACTCGAAGTTTTCGCCGGTCATGGCCCGGTACTGCGTCAGATGAGTCCGAAGCAACTTGACCATTCCATGAAGGTTGTCCGTGGCATCGTAAGGGTCGCGGACTCTCATCCAGGCGGCTGTGGCCGGCATGAGCTGTCCAAGCCCCATGGCGCCGGCGCGGCTCGTCGAGTTCGGATCGAAGTCGCTCTCCACGATCAGGATGGCGACGACCAGACGGGCGTCGACCCCGTACTCGTAAGAGAAGCTCAGGATCGCGTAGGTGATTTCTTGGGCTTTTGCGTAGCCGAGCCTGGGATTTCGCGACAGGACGTAGCGCGTGTATTGATCGACGACCTTGGGGTCAAAATTGGTGTTCAGACGGTATTCGTTTCTTGGGCGCGCGCGTCCGATCCAGCCGTACATGGCGGACCCTCCGCGCGAAGCGAGGGCGGCGCCCCGGCCGTTTCTGCTCTTCTGCTGCTTCTCTTGGCGCTTCTTGGCAACCGCGGCCTCTTTGCGCCAATACGCCTCATCGACCTTGGCGAGGTCGTCTTCGGGAGCAGCCATGAGAAGCGTGGCCGTCATCTGGGCATAAGAATCGTCCCGGTTCACTCGGAGCAAGAGCCGGGCTCGAACCTCGCCGTTTCCAAGCCATTCGGGCAGATCGCCTTTGCAGTCCACAAGCTGCGTGTCGCCGTTGTCGAGTTGGATCATCAGCGACGTGACCGAGCCCGACTTGAACGAGCCTTGGACGACGCCCTGGACCTCCACGATGGCGGGGCCCTCGACTTGACGGAGCGCCTGAGCGGAGGTCGGCTGGACGATGTGCTGCTGCTTTCGCGCTGCTAAATAGTCCGATACCGACTGTCCGTGAGCCAACGCAGCACAGGACAATGCCAATACAAAGATGAGACGACGCATTCCGTTCCTTTAATAGTACGGCAACTTTTCTGGCGGAGAGATCGGGATTCGAACCCGAGAGGAGTCTTTAGACCCCTACCCACTTAGCAGGCGGGCGCTTTCGTCCACTCAGCCATCTCTCCGCGTTAGCCGTTAGTATATCATCGGCCCGTGCCAGCCGGAATACCAGCCGCGCGGATTACCAGGTCACAGACGGTTTATTGCGGACTTATCGTTTTCTGCCTAGTGGGCCGTGGCGTTACACAGGGATGGAAGTTGAATGCGGGCCCGATTGCGCCGATCGCTTCCTTCGCGACGTTGGCCATGGGCTGTTGGATCGCCTTCTCCTGTTACGTGAGTTCGCAAGGACCGGCGAGGGTCTTGGCCGTCTTGGGACTGGGCGCGGCGTGCGAGGTTCTAGGTCTTGCCACCGGACTGCCGTTCGGAAGATACCAATACACCGGCCGCTGGTGGCCCAGCCTTACAATTTCGGGTCTCGGACCTTTCCCACTGCTGCTCCCATTCGCTTGGCTGCTCATTGCCGGCTCCGCTTACTTGCTGGCGAGCACATTCTTTCGCGACCGATTCCCGGCGGTCGTGCTGGGAGCGCTTATCGCTACGGCGACCGACCTCGTGATGGAGCCGGCCATGACGGGAACGCTGGGTTACTGGCGCTGGCTTGAACGAGGAGCCCTGCCAGGCGGCGCCCCACTCCTAAATCCCATGGGATGGTTCGTCACCTCCCTGCTTGCCGGCCTTTTATTGGGCAAGTCGGACGGGACCTGGAAGGGACCGGCCATCGCCCTGGCGGGACAACTCGCCCTCATCCTGGGCTTTCAAATTCCGCTCTGATGGATCAAACTCTTTGCGTGATCCTCGCTCTACTCGCGGCTGCCGTGTTGCAGATTCCTTCGGATGCAGCCCTCCCGCGGCCAACACCCCAACAGTTCGAATGGCAAGACGACGAGTTGGGCATGTTCTGCCACTTTGCGCCGAACACCTGGCAGGACGCCGAGGGCGACCAGCTCACCACCCCGCTCGATCAGATCAACCCTGCCAAACTCGATACGGATCAGTGGGCGAGAGTCGCCAAGTCGATGGGCGCCAAGTATGTGATCTTCGTGGCCAAGCACGTCGGCGGCTTCTGCTGGTGGCAGACGCAGACAACCGATTACAGCGTCCGCAACACGCCATGGAAAGGAGGAAAGGGCGACGTGATGGCCGACGTCGCCAAGTCGTGCAAGAAGTACGGCCTCAAGCTCGGCGTCTACCTTTCGCCCGCGGATCACAAACACGGCATCGAAGTCGGCGGCCGAGCCACCGATCCGGCGAAGCAGGCGGATTACACGAAGATCTTCCGTCAACAGCTCACCGAACTTCTCACGAAGTACGGACCGATCTTCGAGGTCTGGTTCGACGGCAGCTTGATCTTCGACGTCTCCGACATCCTTAAGCAGTACGCGCCAAATGCCATCGTCTTTCAAGGCCCTTCCGCTAATATCCGGTGGGTGGGCAACGAGGAAGGGACCGCGCCTGACCCTTGCTGGAACGGCGCCAAGTTCAATCCCAAGACGTGGGGCACTCTGACGGCCGCCGACGGCGACCCGGACGGTGACCGGTGGCTGCCCAACGAGTGCGACTGCCGCATGCGAGATTCCTGGTTCTGGAACACCAAGAATGAGAACAGCGTGAAATCGGTCGATCAGCTCATGGAGATGTACGACGCCAGCGTCGGCCATGGGGCGGTCATGCTCCTCAACAACACGCCGGACACCTCCGGATTGATTCCCGAGAAGGACGTGGCGGCGGCGAAAGCTTTTGGCCAGGAAATCAGGCGGCGGTATGGCACGCCGATCGTCTACAGCCAGGGCAGCGGAGATACCGTCACGGCGCAGCCCTCTGCGCCCGTTGTGGCCGACACGGTGGTCACCATGGAAGACATCTCCTCCGGGGAGCGCGTGCGCAAGTACGACATCGAAGGGTCGGTGGGCGGGCAATGGAAGGTTCTAGCCTCCGGGACGGCCATCGGCCACAAGAAGATCGATCACTTCGATCCGGTGCAGGTTTCAGCCGTCCGAATTCACGTCATCGGCTCGGTTGGTCAGCCCCTTATCCGCAGAATTGCTCTCTACCGAACATCGAAGCCCTAAGGAATCTCTCCTCCCTCATTCCCCGGTCCTACCATGCTCTTCAACCCACAACGAAGAGATCCAGGAAGTACAAAACCTTTCGTCGCAGATTGAGGGGAGATAATCGGTGACGGATGCACCCTCTTGACCCCGATTTCGAAATAGTTCGCATGGTCTGGCGCGACCGGAACTGGCCGGGAGTCTTCGAGGAGCTCAGCTGGGGGACGCCGGCGCTGAAGGTGAAGGGCAAGCTGTTGGCCCGCATCCGCGAGCCAGACGTGGTCGTGCTCATGTCGGACATGGACGCCAAAGAGTTCCTCATGATGGCGCAGCCGGACGTGTACTTCCAGACCGACCACTACAAGGGCTATCCCGCGGTTCTGGCCCGGCTTTCGAAGATCGATCCCATCGAGTTAGGCGAGCGGATCGAGGAGGCGTGGCGTCGCATCGCGCCGAGGAAGCTGATCGCGGAGTACGACGGCCGGCCCAAGTAGGGAGCTCGCTTGGGAGTCCGCCGACGCGTGTCGGCGTTTTTATTCCCGCCGGAGGTGGTTCCTCTTCAATACGGGTTGGTTGTTCCAAAAGGCACGTCTCGACGCGATCACCTTCGTGGACTCCCAAGCTAGGCGACCGGTCTCGCCTCTACACCCTCCTCGGTGATCTTTACTGGCAGGATGTCTCCGTTTTCGTCGAAATACATGCGGTCGATGCAGGCGACTCGGTGGTCTCGATGAGTGTCTCCGATGGGGCGGCGGTGGTAGCAGATGTACCAGTCGTCGGCGCCGGGGATGTTCAGAACCGAGTGGTGGCCGGCGCCTTGGCCGACCTCGGGATCACCCCACAAGACGCGGCCCTTCCGCACGAACGGACCCAAAGGTGAAGACGACTTCGCGTAGGCGACAGCGTATGACGAGTCGCCCCAAGAGCCCTCGGACCACATGAAGTAGTACGTGCCCTTCCGCTTCACCATGAACGGGCCTTCCACATAGCTCTCGGGCGTGATCTCCCGCACCTGACCGACCAAAGAGACCATGTCTGGGCCCAGCTCTACCACCACAGCATGGCCCCAGCCTCCGTAATAGAGGTAGCGGCGGCCATCGTCGTCGATGAAGGCGTGGGCGTCGATGGGTTGGGCCCCGTGATGGTATTCGAAGATGAGCGGTTTGCCCAAGGCGTCGACGAACGGCCCTGCAGGATGGTCGGAGACCGCGACGCCAATGCCCGCGCCGTCGCCTGCCGAGAAGTAGAAGTAGTATCGCCCTCCAGATTCGGCAATGGATGGCGCCCAGGCTGCCCGGTTGGTCGACCACGGCACGTCTTTGAAGTCCAGGATCCGTCCCTCGTTCCGCCATCCGACGAGATCGGCCGAAGACCATGCCTCGAAGAAAGTTTGCTTCTCGTACTCGTCGGACCAAGTGGGATAGATGTAGTACCGGTTCCGAAAGAGGTGCAGCTCTGGGTCGGCGTACCAACCGGGAAAGACGGGATTGCCGCTTCTCATGAACCTGGAATTATGCGTGACCGGCTAATGCGAAGTCCGAAGGTGCTCTTCGTCGACGACGATAGGCTCGACGCTTTGGAGCGATGCGCTCCTCGTGCGTTCGACCCGCTGCTCGAGGGCGGCCACAAACTCCTGCGTACGTCGTCTCCTCTTCGCCCCGAAGCCGACGAACCCCAGGCGCGGAAGCAGATATCCCAAAAACCCAGTTCCGAGAACGATAGCCGCTCCAAGACCCAACGAGAGGTCTTGCGACTTTGCGTGTGCGGCACAGTAGATCGCGCCGGCCATGAGCCCAAAGAGGAAGCCGAGGAAATAGGTGACGAAAGGGATGTCGCTGAACCGCGCCGTCACTCGGACTCGGGAGTCCTCGCCGGCCGGCGTGATCGAGACGTGCATGCCCTCCGATTCGCTGCTCCATTCGAACATGCGTCCGCTCTCCTTCGCCACTCCCACTCGTCCGGTAAAGCTGCGAATGTCCTCGACGATCTCGGGCCAGTTCTCGGAATTAACAGACCCGGCAACGATGCGGTCCGAATCCACTCGCCAGGGCCCCCCCGCCAGCAGAGTCCCCTTTTCGGCCCCTGTCTTGGCGCGGACCTCGAGAGCGGCCCGCTGAACCAGATCGGGATCAAGACCGAGTTCCGAAGCCGCCTGCTGAAGCTGGCGGAGGGTGGCGCCGGAACTGGAATCTCCGGTCGTCTGCCTCAGCTGGAGCTCGGCCACGCGTTCCAAGATTCTCCGGACTTCCTGATCGGAGTATCTGAGATCGGCGCCATCGTTGCCAGCCATCATCTGCACTACGGTTCAGCCCATGCCGTCGTTGCCGGCCAAGGCCCACCAACTATTTTGACAAGCCAAACGCTAAATGTATGTATATTGATTTGATCGCGTTGAGGGCGCCGAACGATGCAGAGAAGCCGAGACAAAGCGAACGGCAAGCAAGGTGCTTCCATTGCGGCTCCTCCACCCGGCGCCGGCAGGCTTCTCCAGCCTCCTGGGACCAAGCGACACTCGAAACCCGCGGTCGTCGCGTTGGCAGTCGTTTTGGCTCTCGTCGGTTATCTTGCCTTTCGTCTCGCGACGGATGGCCCCGCTGTCATCGCCGAAGAGTTTCGCATGCGGGCCAGCAATCTCAGCCATGCCTTCAAGCCCAAGAAGATCGGTTACCCCATCAATCATGTGGCGCTGTTAGGCAAGGACGGCCCTCCACTGGGCTTCGCGCTCTCCATGACCGGACAGTACACGGTAACAGTCGCTCGCTCAAGGGCCGACGTCGAACCCATGAGGCCGGACGTGGCCGTCGAGAAACTTGCGGCCAGCTTGGAGGCTCTCTACTCACAGGCCGTTCAGAACGAAGCCAACGCACCTCGGCCCGCCGATTCCCGACAGAAGCCGCCCTCTCGAAAGAACCCACCGGGGACGGTGCTCTTCGGTCCCGAACGTTACGACTATACGATCCACCTTCCGATGCTGAGCAGCGAGTTGAACGGCGGTACCGAGAAACAGGCGCTCGAACGGGCAGCCAAGCTGATGGTCGCCGATCTGTTGGATGCGCAAAAGCCCAAACCCGCCCCGAATCCTCCGAAGAACCCCATGCAGATTCTCAACCGGCCGCCGATCGGGTTTTCGGTCGACTTTGATGGCCGCCATCAGGAGTTTCTAGGCGGACACTGGAGTATCTGGTTTGTGCCGTTGGACGAGAAGGCCATCGCTCTTCAGGTCAAGCTCTGCCTTCGCGACTCTCTGCTCCGGGACCGAAGCTATCGAGAAGGGCCCGCGACGAAGCTGGGGGGCGAGAAGGTGTTGGAGTCGATGCCGCCATTCACCACTGTGACCGTCCACGGACCGCTGGACGACGTTGTCACGAAGATTCCCACCGCTCCGTCTCCCCAGTATCCGACACAAGAAGCGATCGCCCAGGCAGCCCAGAAGATGGTGGAAGGCGTGGCTCAGCGGTGCGAGGAACAGGCCAAGGCCATTAACCAAGGGAAAAAGCCCCGCCACCCCATGGTCGGAGGAAACCGCTTTCTCCTTAACTCGCGCATGGTCGCGCATCCGTGAGGTGAGTTGGCAAGTTGGCAAGCTTCAAAGTTGGCAAGCTTCAAGTTGGCAAGTTGGCAAGTTGGCAAGTCTTTCAAGTTGCCAGGTTGGCAAGTTGTGAGATTTCACGTTGATAAGCGATAAGAGCAGAAACGTAATGCGACCGTTCGTCGCTATCGAGTCTTACAGACTCCAACTTGCCAACTTGCCAACTTGAGACTTGCCAACTTGAACCTTGCCACCTCACCAACTACCCACCACATTGCTGTATAAGAACTCGAGCTCTCTTTGGAGGGCCCCGTCCTTTCGGTCTTGCGCGTATTCGTTCAGGTAGGCCCAGTGGGTCATGGCTCTGAACTGGGCTCGGCGCCAGGTGTTTTCGTCGATCGGACCGTAAGCGCTGCGGAACTTTGGCCAGGACTGCATGGGCAAGAACATCCAAGCGATTGCGATGTCCAGGGCGGGATCGCCTACGTGGACATCTCCCCAATCGATGACTCCCGCGATTTGGCGGTCGTCGCCAACGATCAAGTGCTTGGCGTAGAGGTCACCGTGCACCCACACCGGGGCGCCTTCATACAAGGGCGTCTTTGAAAGCTCGACGAGAAGGGCGCGATACGACTCGGGAGCATTCAAGGTCTTCTCCTGCACGATCGGCATACGGTAAAGCAGATCCGCCCGCTTGAGGGCGTCGACACGGGGAGTCGGAATCCCGATGGGAACGCTGTGAAGGGCGGCGAGGAAGCCGCCGAGCGTGCCCGCATTCTTCCCACGCTCCTCGTCCGTCCAAGTCACCATGTCCGCGGAGACGCCTGGAATCAGCGGATATCCGGCAATGGCGTAAGGAAAGCCGCCACCGGGCTTGGCCTGGTAACGAGGCTCTGGGATTCGGAGCGGAAGGTCTTGTTGACATAGGTAGCCTAGAACCTGGCACTCCGTGTCCATGAGATCGCCGCCGAGCTTTCGATGGGGAATGCGGAAGACGAGTTCATCGCCCACCAAGTAGGCATGGTTGTCCCAACCCGCGCCAAAAAGC
>DASZPA010000354.1:0-4137 GCA_035550555.1 Fimbriimonas sp. | reverse complement strand
GGCTGAAGGACCTGATCCGCACCGGATTCGCCGCTCCCGGACTTGCCTCTTCCAAAGCGTTCGACGGCATGGCCGCACGCCTGGTCGATGCCCAAGCACCGGGACTCACACGCCTCGTCCGGCAAATGGGAGACACGGTCTCCAGCGGACTCCAATGGCAAGAGCGGCTCCTCGAACAAGCCGGCTCGCTCTACCTGCTCCTTCAAGCCCACAAACGGTCCGACTCACTCGACGAAGCCACCAAAGCCGACATGCGCCAAGCCATCGGCTGGACCCTCAAAAAGGAAGAGCTCCCCGAAGAGAGCAAGCTCCTCGATCGCTGGACCGTCCTGGGCCAAGTGCGCTGGACCGAAGACCGAATCACCACCCAACGAAGCTGGCTCTACGGAGCCGAATCCCAACGCTGGGCGATGGTTCTCGCCTTCTCCGTGGCCGGCTCCGCCTTCGATCCCAACCTCGCGCCCTACTCCTCCTTCGCCGGACCGATCGCCTTCTACCCTGGCGCCTATCCGATGCGGGCTGCGATCTTCGATGTCGAAGACACACCACCCGGCCCCCAGCCCAACCACACGATCGAGGAGTGCCTCGACCAGTACGCCACCGCGCTCTCCAAAAACCCATGGATCGAAGCAGTGCCCTTCGCGCTTGGAGAATCGACGGTCACGCCCGACGGCGACGACTGGTCGCTCACCCAAAACGGCAAGCGCCTTCCCATTACAAGAGGCTTCACTCCCTGGAGCTTCCTCGCTCAGACGGGCGGCCACCCATGTTCCGTTTTCGGCGAGTGGACCGGCCGCACCCTCCGCCTCCTCTCCGCGGAACTAAACGGGAGGCCGATACGGATCTAAGCCGCGAAACCTGGACCGAGCTGGTCAGTTGTGCAGTAGCGGGCACCTCCAAGCGTGCCCCGAAGGCATTGCAAGAGCTCGATAAAGAGTCGTCTGCCCTCACTCAAGCAGCCGTTCTCGCTACCTGCCTCCGTTCCGGCTACGAAGCCGATCGTGGAGACGCCGCGATTCAAGCGTCTCCGACGGACATCGCTCTGCCAGTCGTCAACGGAGCGCGCCACCTCCGACGCTGCTTAGAACTCTCTCCCGAGCTCACTCTTGAATGGCTGCGAATGGCTCAAGATGCGCAGGTCTCCGTCCCCTATCCGCTTCTTCCAGACATCCTGGCGTTCGGCGCTGTGCAACCAAGCCGAAGAGAAGCCGTCATCGCGGCCATCGGAAGCCGGGGAAAATGGCTCGCCTCACTCAACCCCGATTGGAATTACGCCATCCAGACCTCGGCCAGCGACGAGGAGATATGGCAAACCGGCGCCGATTTTGACAGACTCGCCGCACTCAAGAGGATCCGGCAGGAAGACAAAACTGAAGCGTTCGACCTTGTGCTGAAGGGCTTTCCGCAAGAGCCGGCCGACTTCCGAACCAAGATAGTCGAGACCATTTCTCAAACGGTCACACCTGAAGACGAGCCGT
Source organism: Fimbriimonas sp. (assembly GCA_035550555.1). Lineage (GTDB taxonomy): Bacteria > Armatimonadota > Fimbriimonadia > Fimbriimonadales > Fimbriimonadaceae > Fimbriimonas. Next base: position 2,659 of record DASZPA010000354.1, on the reverse strand, counting down.
TCCTTCAGATCCTGCTCACCGATCGTAGTCAGGAGGTCCGAAAAACCGCCGTCCGAGCCCTTGTAAAGCTAGATGGTCCTTTCGCAAAAGAGGTTGAAAGCCAACTCTTAAGCCTCTTCAAGTACACGAAAAGCTTCCTCAAGAAAACGCTCGAAGTCGAGCCGCCCCCGATCAACGAACCGCCTAAGAAAGACCCCAAAGGCGCCTTGGAGACTCTCGCCTTTGCTTGGCCGAAACCGTATCACGGGGTCGGTTGGCGTGAATCGCTTCTCATCCGAATGATCGGCCTCGTCCGCCCAGCACAACTAACGAGACACCTCGGCATTTCCCCGGAAGACCTGATCAACATTGCGAACAAGCACCTTTATGGCCAAGCCATCTTCCAGGGCCTCTCCAAAGCAGCCATTCTCTTCGAAGATTCCGCCTGGGCGGAGGCTCTCATCCTCGACGGTCGCCTCCCGATTTTCATACCAAGGCTTTTCAAGGCGCTCCCGGTGAGAGATCAAGAAAGGCTTCTAGCGAAACTCCTGCGTGATGGGAAGACGGGCATGCACGAGATCATGGGTCTTAAACAATGGTCTCCCGAACTCAGCCATGAGTTTCTCAAGTGGTGCAAATCGGCACTCACAAGAGGCCAAATGCATTTCGAGCCTCTCGCCATCGCCATACGGCTTCATCCCTCCACTTACGACGCAGCCCTGAACCTCATCGACGAAGAATCCGAAAAGCGCATCGGTTCCTGGAACGAAACGCTGCCTCTCCTCAACGACATGCGACAAACGATCCGAAACAACCCATGAGCAACTGTCGCTACCTACATCTTCGAGTCAAGGAAATTGAAGGAATGGTCCCTGCGATGTGTGGCGCATGCCCAAACGAACGATCGGATCCGACAGCGCCACGCCCCTTCCCGCCGCGGGAAGGGCACGAGCCTAAGCGAGGGGGTGAGGGAAAATCGAACCTGAAAAAGTCCACTAAGAAAGCAGCTTTTCGGTCTCGGAAAACCTTCGTTTCAATGGACTCCTGCGTCGACGGATCACTGCCTTGTCACAACGCGTTCGAGCATCAGTTCTTGGATTCCAAATCAACCCGCCGTCGAGCGGCAGGTAATCAAAAGCCATGAGCACCCTCCTCAGAGAACACGCCGAAACGGCCTACGCCCAAGAGCTGGCAGAGCTCGCCAAGCTCGACGACCGCCCCAAGCCGCCCAGTTGGAACCTCTCTCCCTGGGCCGTCACCACCTACATCATCGGCGGAACCCTCCAGAGCGGCCTCACGATCACTCCTAAATATGTCGGAGCCAAACGGCTCGTCGAGGTCGCCGTCGCAACGCTCGCCACCGACCGCGCACTTCTTCTCCTCGGCCCTCCCGGCACTGCAAAGACCTGGCTCTCGGAACACCTCACCGCAGCCATTTCGGGTGATTCGACCATGCTTGTCCAAGGCACGGCCGGCACTGGCGAAGAGGCGATTCGCTACGGCTGGAACTATGCGCGTCTGCTCGCGGAAGGCCCCTCGCTCGAAGCGCTCGTTCCCAGCCCAGTCATGCGAGCCATGACCCAGGGCAAGATCGCGCGAGTCGAAGAGCTGACGCGAATGCCCTCCGACGTTCAAGACGCCCTCATTACCGTCCTCTCCGAGAAAACCCTCCCGATCCCTGAGTTGAACGCCGAAGCCCAGGCAACGAAAGGCTTCAATGTCGTAGCGACAGCCAACGATCGCGACCGAGGAGTCAACGAACTTTCGAGCGCCCTCCGAAGGCGTTTCAACACGGTCATTCTCCCGCTTCCAGATTCGATCGAGGAAGAAACGGAGATCGTCCGCCGCCGCACCGCCGAGATCGGCCGCTCCCTCGAGCTCCCTGGCGAACCGCCGTCGCAAGCCGAAGTCCGCCGCCTCGTCACCGTCTTCCGAGAGCTCCGAGCCGGTCTCACCGAGGACGGCAAAACGAAACTCAAATCACCGAGCGGCACACTGAGCACCGCGGAAGCGATCTCCGTCCTCACCAACGCGCAAGCGCTCGCCGCCCACTTCTCCGATGGCTCGATCCGTGCCACCGACATCGCTTCCAGTCTCACCGGAGCGGTGATCAAAGACGGCGCCAACGACCCGATCGCTTGGAAGGAGTATCTCGAAACAGTCGTGAAAGAGCGGGACGGCTGGAAAGATCTCTACCGCGCCTGCCGAGAGGTTCTCTAACCGCAATGGCCGAAACCCGGATCTACGGGATCCGGCACCATGGACCCGGCTCCGCTCGCAGTCTGCTGCGAGAGCTTGAGGCGTTCCAGCCTGATGCAATCCTCATAGAGATGCCTGCCGAGGCAGAATCGGCACTAACGATCGCCAACCACCCCGAGATCAAGCCGCCCGTCGCGCTCCTCATCTACTCGGTCGAAAACCCGAAAGAGGCCAGCTTCTACCCGATGGCCGAGTTCTCCCCAGAGTGGAACGCCATCCGGTTCGGCCTCTCCCACGACATCCCGATCAAAGCCATTGACCTTCCCGCTGGATACCGCCTCACGAAAGAAGACGAAGCGCCGCAAGAACGCTTCGACGTCTTCTCAACCATCGCCGAAGCCGCCGGATATACCGATGGCGAGCTCTGGTGGGAGCACACCTTCGAGCAACGCTGGAGCGACCTCGATCCGTTCGAAGCCGT
>DASZPA010000353.1:0-11219 GCA_035550555.1 Fimbriimonas sp. | reverse complement strand
CGATGGTCTGGACGAGCGAGGTCTCCGAACGCAGGAAGCCTTCTTTGTCCGCGTCGAGAATGGCTACCAGAGTGACCTCCGGCAGGTCGAGGCCCTCACGCAGGAGATTCACGCCCACGACGACGTCGTACACGCCCAAACGCAGATCTCGAAGAATCTCCGGCCGCTCCAACGAATGAACGTTCGAGTGGATGTATTGAACCTTGACGCCTAGATCCTGGAGATAACCGGTCAAGTCTTCGGCCATCTTTTTGGTGAGGGTCGTCACCAAAGTGCGCTGGCCGATGGCGACCCGCTTCTGGATTTCTCCGATGAGGTCGTCGATCTGCCCCTTGGTCGGCCGGATGGTCACCTCGGGGTCCAAGATGTAGGTCGGCCGAATGATCTGCTCCACCACCTGGCTCTGCGTCTCAGACTCGAACGGCCCGGGCGTCGCCGAAACATACACGACCTGCGGCACACGCTCCAAGAACTCGTCGAACTTCAGAGGACGGTTGTCGAGCGCCGACGGGAGCCGGAAGCCGTAGTCGACCAAGATGGACTTTCGCTGCTTGTCGCCGTTGTACATCGCCCGAACCTGCGGCAGCGTCTGATGGCTCTCGTCGATAAAGACGATGGCGTCGCTGGGCAAGAAGTCCAACAGCGTGTAGGGCGGCGTTCCGGGGGCGCGACCGTCGAAATACCTGCTGTAGTTCTCGATGCCGCTGCAGAACCCAACCTCTTTCAGCATTTCCAAGTCGAACTCGGTTCGCTGCCGAATTCGCTGGGCCTCCAGCAGCTTGCCCTGTGAGATGAAGAGCTGCTCCTGCGCCTCCAACTCGCCGCGTATCTGGTCAAGAACGGAATCCATTCGCTCAAAGGGAGTCACGTAATGGGTGGCTGGGAACACCGAGACTTTGGTCGGCTCGTCCAGCACCTCGCCGGTCAGTGGATCGAACAGCCGGATGCGTTCGACCATGTCGCCGAAGAACTCGACGCGCGTGACGATCTCTTCGTCTTTTGGCTGGATCTCCAGCGTGTCCCCTCGAACCCGGAACGTCCCACGATCGAGCACCATCTCGTTGCGTGTGAACTGCATCGCGACGAGCTTCTCGATCGCCAAACTGAGGTCGAAGGTGTTTCCGGACTCAAAGGTGACGACCGCTTCCGCGTACTCGCTCGGCGAACCCAGACCATAGATACACGACACCGAGGCCACCACGACCACGTCTCTCCGCTCAAGGAGCGCGTGTGTAGCGGAGTGGCGCAACCGTTCGATCTCGTCGTTGACGCTCGAGTCCTTCTCGATGTAGAGGTCCGACCCGGGCACATAGGCCTCCGGCTGATAGTAGTCGTAGTAGCTGATGAAGTACTGGACCGAGTTCTCCGGGAAGAAGGCCCGGAACTCCTGGCAGAGCTGTGCCGCAAGCGTCTTGTTGTGCGCCAGTATCAGCGCCGGCCGCTGTGTCTGCGCGATGACCGAAGCCATCGTATACGTCTTTCCAGTGCCCGTCGCGCCGAGAAGAGTCTGAAACCGGTAGCCCGCATCGAGCCCCTCGACGAGGCCCTGAATTGCAGTCTCCTGATCTCCCCGCGGCGTGAAATCCTGTGCCAGCCGTAAAGGCTCGTTGTACTGAACGATTGCCACTTGTCTACATGTTACTACGACCGAGGAGGCCATCGTCTTCTTAGCAGCGATAACGGCCGATCGCGGTCGCGTGATGCCTTGTGCTCGTCCTTACAAGCATCTTCGATGCGCTCAGACATCGTCTGGCCGCGAAGGCTCGGGACCGGCTAAGCCTAGCCCTCCCCGGGGCGGGCATAGCGGTTCGGGTAGGACCGGAGCGGCCGCAGCCGCGGATGAGAGACTGTTCAGTTGGAACGCTCGCTGGTAGGCAAGCTCCACAGCTCCAGAAGCCTTTGCCCCTTTGTCCAGATCTTGCGAACAGCCGGGCCCGGCAGTCCTTCAGCCACCGGCGCGACCTATCCCCGCCCACACCTAAGAGGTGGGCTGGTATCGAACAACCGTCGGCCCTGCGGGATGAAGGACAAGCCTGGAAGGTTGTGGGAGCCTTCGGGCACATGACACTCCATGCAACAGGCTCTCGATTTCTGCCCGCGTGGTCCAAGCACTGGGTCACGGTCTCTCAGCGACTATGAGGGCTGCGCTTCCCGTAGGCCCTCCAAGGCGAGACTCAGCTCTTAAGAAGTTGAGCGAAGGCGCCCAAACAGTCTCGGTAGTTCTCTTTCCGGTTCAAGGAGGAGCGGAAGATGGGCTGGCGGGCCTGCCAGAAGCTCGGCGTGTGGATCAGCCTCGGGTTCTGATCGTGATGCAGACAGGCCTCGTTCCACTCCAGATTGCAGAAATCCAACACTCCCCTGACCGTTTCTTCGTACTCATCGATGAGCTTCTCGTACCGGACCTCCATGATGGATGCCGGTGGGATCACGCTCTTCCAGTGCTGCAGAAGCCGCTGATATTCTCGATAAACGAAGGCGATATCGGACTTCTTGTGGGCCCAGTTAATGGGCGCTCGGTTGGCCGTTATCCAAATGGAAAGCGCCGTATCGCACGGATCTCTTTGAACAACCAAGATCTTGGCCCTGGGGAAAGCCAAGTGGATAAATCCGGCGCTCAGATAGTTGGCCGGCATCTTATCCGTAATGCGCTTCCCATCGGCCCTACGATTGAGGTCTTCGAGATACGCTTGCGCGATCTGATTGAGGGCGTCGATCGAAAAGCCTTGGAGGGCGTTATTCCTTAATGGACCTTCCTGAAAGAAACCCACCTCTCCCGCACCCGCCACGTCAGGGTGACAAGAGATGATCTGCTCCACCAGCGTGGTCCCAGACCTCATCATTCCCAGAATGAAGATCGGCTGCTGGGTCGGATTCCCAGTTTCAGCCGCCTTCTGGAGCAGCTCTGGGGAGCAGGTCCGAATGACGTTGTCGATCGCTCGGCGGTGCGCGTCCGGGTTGAAAGGATCGGCTCTGAGCAGGTGGCGCGAGACCTCGTGTGCCTGATCGAACCGGTCCATGGCCTTGCGGTACTCGCCAAGATCGTCGTATGCCTTGCCGATCGAAAAATGCAGCGCTACCGCATCGCGCGGCAACGTCGTGCTTCGTGCAGCGAGTTTCTCGGCTTGCGAGATGATCGGCCGCATCTCTTCGGCCACCCTCTCGTTTCCGAAGAGTCCCAGATAGGCGCGGCTGTTGCCGGGCTCCGATCTGAGAGACTGCAGGAACATGGCCTTTGCCTCTTCGAAGCGTCCCGCCCGCTGAAGGGCGGATGCGTAGGTCGACATGATCATGCCGTGGTTCGGGTGGAGTGTCAGCGCTCGCTTGAAGTGCTCCTCACCTTCGTTCAAGTCGCCGTCGCAGCTCAGGGCCCAGGCCAGCTGGTTTTCGGCGTCCGGCGAGATCGGGTGGTTCTCTACCGCTGCCCTTGCGAACATCACCGCCTCTTTGATGGCGTTTCTCTTCAGGGAGAATTCCGAAAGCTGAAGGCATAGCGCCAGAGTCCGCAATCCTCTGGCAAAGGCGAGCTGGAACAGCTTTTCCGCGTCGGCCAGCATTCCCGCCGACAACAGGCAATTGCCGAGATTGCTGTAATAGCCGCCATCGGAAGGTCCGAACTTGATGGCGGTTTCGAAAGCGTTAACGGCTTCCTGGAGCCTGCCTTGATTGTGAAGAGCCAGGCCGAGGTTGTTCCAAGCGCCTGCATTTTGCGGATCGCTTCTTAAGGAGTGTCTCGCGTAGCTCTCCGCGTGCTTCAGGTTTCTTAATTGGAATGAGAGCCGCGAGAGCGCATTCGACGCGTCGACCAACGAAGGAGCGGAGTCGAGCGCCTTCCGTAAGAGCTTAAGGGATGTTTCGGTCTGCCCCTTCTTGCCGGCGATAAGGCCTAGCGTCAGGTTGGCTTCCGGGTCATTGGGATCGATTAGAACTGCGGAGGCAGCCAGTCTTTCCGCATCCGCGACTTCGCCCTTATGGAGCGCAGCCAGGGCGGTTCGTCCATTGTTGTTCAATACATCTCGGCAGCCTTTTGAAGCACAAACCTAAATGCAAATAATATGGTGCTGACGGATTCGGCGGGTCGAAAAGTTTGACGGCCGTTGTCGAAGCCCCGGTTTCTTTTGAAGTAATCCTCGGGATCAGCTAAAGGACGGCCCTTCTCCGCCTCTGCTTGATACGACAAGCCCTTCTACGCCGTCACATTTCCGCTATACATGTGGACGCTCAGACTCGTTGTCCGCTGTGTCTCTACTGCACAGGATGCTCGGTGATCTCGACCACGTCGGGGTAGAACGCAAAGTAGCCTTGGATCGGCTTTGCCACTTCATAGGGCTCTTCGTAGCTCCACACGGCGTTGTCAGCCTCCGAATCGGGAGTCACGATGCTGTGGTAGCTCGCGTCCCCTTTATAGGGGCAGTGCGTGTGGTGATCGGTCGGACGCATCACCGTCAGGTCGGCGTCCTCTCTCGGAACGTACTGCACGGGAGGATAACTTGCTTCCTTGAGAGTCATCGCATGGTGAGTGTCCGCCACGACCCTGTCGTGATACCGCGCGATCACATGGTTTGGATTCGCCTGGATGCTGATCGGATGATCGGGGCCGGGAAGAAGGTGTTTCAGGTTGGTCATCACTTGTCTACGAACCTAGCAGCCTGCAATGCCATACTGTAGGAATGATCTCCCCACCGCTTCAGGACACTCGATTTCGCCTCACAGAAGATCAGGCGACCGAGCTTGCCTCGCGGTTCGGCACACCCCTCTACGTCGTCGACGAAAAGCATTTTCGAGAGCGGGTGCGCAGCTACCTTAACGCGTTTCGAAGCGCCTACCCCAAGAGCGAGATCTCGTTCGCGAGCAAGGCCAACTCAACGGGCGCGCTGATGAAGATCGCCTACCTTGAAGGCTGCTCGATCGACGTCGCTTCTGAAGGCGAGCTTCGCGTGGCGCTTGCGGCGGGAGTTCCAGCTTCGCGATGCCATCTGCACGGCAACAACAAGAGCCGTGCGGAGCTCGAGTTTGCAATCGAGCAAGGCGTCGCTCACATCGTGGTGGATCACTTCGGCGAGATCGAGACCATCGCCGAGTTGTCCAGGCCGGGCAAGAGTCCAAAGCTTGTTATTCGCTTGGCGCCCGGAGTGGACCCCATCACCCACCACAAGATTTCGACCGGTCAGGCCGACACGAAATTCGGATTCAACATCGCCGACGGCTCGGCGGAGAAGGCGACCCAGCGCTGTCTGGAGCTCGGCTTGAACCTGATCGGCTTTCATTGCCACGTTGGATCGCAGCTGCTAGACCCCGAGGCCCAGCGCTCCGGTGGAGAGCTGATCACACAGTTCGCGGTCGACATGCTCCAAAAGCACGGCTTCAAGTCGGAATACCTGAACGTCGGCGGCGGTTTGGGAATCGCATACACGGATGGCGACGAGCCGATGCCGGTGGATGAGTACTGCCGCTTGGTGGCTCAAGCCGTAACAGGGGCACTGGCCGGCTCCGGCTTGGATCCGGTACTCGGACAAGAGCCCGGCAGGGCCCTGGTTGGTGAGAGCGGTCTCACGCTTTATCGAGTCGGCGTGGTCAAAACGGTCCCTGCCAAGACCATCGGGCAGCGAACCTATGTGGTGGTAGACGGCGGCCTCAGCGACAATCCGAGACCAGCCCTGTACGGCTCCAAATACACGGTAGAAAGGGTTTCGCCGGCTGCCGCGGGTCCTGTCCATAGAGTCACGATCAGCGGAAGGCACTGCGAGACGGACAGGCTGTTTGAAGACGTCGACCTGCCTCATGACGCCCACGTGGGCGATCTGCTGCAGGTGCTTTGTACGGGCGCCTACAATAGCTCGATGGCGAGCAACTACAACCGGTTCCAGCGCCCAGCTACCGTGCTGATTCGGGAGAGCGGCGACTTTGAGCTTATTCAGCGTCGAGAGTCGTGGGACGAGATGCTCAGCCGTGAAATCTTGCCAAAGGATCTTGGCGGCTGATGGGCGGCCAGCCAACCGAGTTTATCGTCGCGCAGCTGTTGGTCCTTTTTCTTGGAATTGGCCTGCACGAGTACGCGCACTGCAAGTTCGCCGATATGGCCGGCGACCCCACGCCGGGAATTCAAGGCCGGGTAACCCTCAACCTCTTCAGGCACTTCGAGCCGGTCGGAACGATCCTGATTTTGGTTTCGACTTGGGCTGGATTTGGAATCGGCTGGGGACGCCCCGCGCCGATGGATCCGCGCAAGATGAAGAATCCTCGGCTCGACTTCTTTGTGGCTGTCGCCGCGGGGCCGGTCAGCAATGTGATGCAGGCCGTTGTCTACGCCTTTCTGTGCCGCATTCTCTTGCCGATGGACGCCCTGTTAAGCGTCGACATTTTAACGCGATTCCTGGGCTACTTTCTCCTCTACGGGGTGTTGACGAACCTCGCCTTGGCCCTCTTCAACCTGATCCCGTTTGGGCCGTTAGACGGACACTGGCTTCTGGGCTTGCTCATGCCGGACAAGCCTCGCTACTACTGGTACAGGTTCAACCGGCAGGTCGGAATGTTTGGCCTGATCGCTGTGGTCCTTATTCTCCAATCGACGCACGTAAACCTGATTGGAAGACCTCTCCTCTATCTGTTTCAACTTTTCACAGGCCACGACTTCTACGACTATCCAGTTCCTAACTCATGAGCGAACCCCAAAAGCGAATCCTCAGCGGCATGCGGTCCTCGAACCCGCGACTGCACCTTGGCAACTACGAAGGAGCCCTTCGGAACTGGGTGCAACTGCAGAATGAAGGCTACAAGGTGTTCAGCATGGTCGCCGATTGGCATGCGCTCACCACCCATTACGAGCAGGCGCACGAGGTCAGCGAGAACGCTCGGGAGATTGCGAAAGACTTCGTGGCAGGCGGCATCGATCCGAGCCGGTCCGCGGTCTTCATCCAGTCGCACGTCAAAGAGCATGCCGAGCTCCATCTGCTGTTCAGCATGATCACGCCCCTCGGGTGGCTCGAGCGGGTCCCAACCTACAAAGAGAAGCAGGAAGACCTCGGCGCGGAGCGGGAGCCGTACGGCCTGCTTGGCTACCCGGTTCTCCAGACCGCCGACATCCTTCTATACAAACCTTACGGAGTGCCGGTGGGCAGGGATCAGGCGCCTCACCTCGAGATAGGAAACGACATCGGCATCCGGTTCAATCGGCTCTATGGCAAAGAGGTCTTCAAACCCTACAAGTATCTGATCCCAGAGGATGAGAGCCGCGCCAAGGTTCCCGGACTGGACATGCGCAAGATGTCGAAGTCGTACGACAACTGCATCTACCTGAGCGACACCGAGGATGAGACGGCCAAGAAGATCAAGAGCGCCTTTACCACGCCCACCAAGATCAAGAAGACCGACCCGGGCGTCCCTGAAGGGTGCGCAGTCTGCCAGTATCTGCGCATCTATTCGGAGAGCTGGCAGACTCAGTGGGAAGAGGACCGGCAAGGGCTGCGGGGCTGCATGCAGAACAAGAACGAGTGCATCGAAGCGGTGAACGAGTTCCTCAAGCCGATTCGCGAGCGTCGCAGCCAGCTTGACGATGCGGCCATCGAGGAGATCCTTTCCAAAGGCGCCGAGGAGGCCCGGGAAGTGGCATCGGCAACCCTCGAAGAAGTGCGCGCCGCGATGGGAATCCGATGATCTTCGCCGACGTTAAAGCCGTCTTCTTCGATCTGGACGATACGCTCTGCGGCTACTGGTCGGCTTCCGCAAAGGGGCTCCGCGAGACCTTCGAGCAGCACGGACCTCAGGGAGTCGACGTCGAGGACATGCTCGATCACTGGGCCGCGGCGTTCCGTGAGTTCTTCCCCCACGCAACCAGGCCCGAGTGGTATCCGCGGTACCTCAAATCCGGCGAGCCGACCCGAACGGAGCAGATGCGGCGAACGCTCGAAAGGCTCGGCAGCACCGATCTCGAACATGCCGCCAGGCTGAGTCAAGCCTACATGGAGGCAAGAGACAAGCACTTGGAGCTCTTCCCGGAGGCCATCTCCGTTCTGAAGATGCTCAAAACGAAATACCCGCTCGGGCTGATCACCAACGGGCCGGCCGACATCCAGCGAATGGAGATCGCTACCTTGGAGATCGAGGAGTTCTTTGACCACATCTTCATTGAAGGCGAGCTCGGATTTGGAAAGCCGGAGGCAGAGGTCTTTCGCCGAGCGGCGTATGCCGTTGGCAGGGAACCCAATCAGATTCTGTTTGTGGGCAACAGCTTCGACCACGACATGAAACCCGCCATCGCCGCCGGGTGGAAGACCGCCTGGATGTGTCGAGAGGGATCGGAGGCCGTCAGCTCCCGAAAGCAGACCTACGAGCCTCCAAAGACCGATGGGCCGCAGCCGGACGCAAAGATCGGCGATCTGCGTGAGCTTCTTCCCATGCTCGGCACGTAGATTACGCCAGCATGGAGTTCGTCAATCTCGGCCGCACGGGCCTCAAAGTCTCTCGCATCTGCCTCGGAGCCATGACGTACGGCTCGAAGTCCTTTCGAGAGTGGGTCCTTTTGGAGGAGGAGAGCCGGCCTTACATTAAACGGGCCTTGGAGCTTGGGATCAACTTCATCGACACCGCCGACGTCTATTCGCGAGGCGTCAGCGAGGAGATCGTCGGGCGTGCCGTGAAGGACTTCGCCAAGCGAGAGGAGGTCGTGATCGCCACCAAAGTCCACGGAGTGATGGGTGACGGCCCCAATGACAAGGGGCTTTCCCGAAAACACATTCTAGACTCCATCGACAACTCCTTGAGGCGGCTTCAAATGGACTATGTCGACCTGTATCAGATCCACCGCTTCGACTACGAGACTCCGATCGAGGAGACCCTTGATGCTCTCGATACATGCGTGCGCTCCGGCAAGGTGCGCTACATTGGAGCCTCGAGCATGTATGCGTGGCAGTTCATGAAGATGCTGAGCTTCTCCCGTGAGAACGGCCTCCACTCCTTCGTCTCTATGCAGCCGCAGTACAACCTGATCTATCGGGAGGAGGAGCGCGAGATGCTGCCCCTTTGCCGCACGGAGGGCATCGGCGTGATTCCCTGGAGTCCACTCGCCCGGGGCTGGCTCACCCGCCCTTGGGATGCCGAGACTCTAAGGCGCGGAACCGACCCATTCGGCGCGCAGCTTTACACGAGCGACAACGATCGCCAGATCGTCGACCGAACGAATCAGGTTGCCAAGGAAAGAGGTATCCCAGCCGCTCAGGTGGCGCTCGCCTGGGTTTTGGAACAGCCAGGAATCACCGCGCCCATCATTGGCGCATCGAAGCCCAATCACCTGGAAGACGCGGTCGCGGCCCTTGAAGTCAAGCTCGCTGAAGAGGAGTGCGCGAAGGTGGAAGAGCTATACGTGCCTCACCCGGTGAAGGATCACGGGTAGGCAAGTTGTCAAGTGTCAAGGTGGCAAGTTGTCAAGGAGTTCCCCTTGCCAACTTGAACCTTCTGCTCCCTTCTCATCTTTCAAAAACCATTGAAACCTAGCCGCTTCCAAGCGGTACACTTCATCTGCCATGAGTCTGTTGGCTGATCCTCAGATTGGAATTGACGCGATTGCCGACAAGGTATTTGCCGGCGAGCGGCTGACGGCCCAAGATGCGTTGGAGCTGTTCAACCATCCGAACCCGCTGGATTTGGCAGCGCTCGCGAACTTCCAGCGCCAACGAAAGGTTCCTGGCCGAACCGTCACCTATGTGATCGGTCGAATTCTGAACTACACCAATGTCTGCTGGGTGCGGTGCAAGTTCTGCGCCTTCTACCGGATTCCCGGGCATGAAGAGGGGTACCTGCTCTCAGACGAGCAGATCCTGGACAAGGTCAGAGACACGGTCGAGAAGGGCGGCGTCGAAATCCTCTTTCAAGGCGGGGTGAACCCCAAGCTGAAGATCGACTACTTCGAGCGGATCCTCAGCAAGATCAAAGAGAGCTATCCGGGCGTCATCCTGCACGCGATGTCGCCGGCGGAGATCATTTATGTTGCGCACATCTCGAAGCTGACGCTGAAGGAGGCGCTTACGAGGCTGCATCGGGCGGGCCTCCACTCGGTGCCTGGCGCCGGGGGCGAGATCCTGGTAGACCGCGTCCGCAATATCATCGCTCCTTACAAGGACACGACGGACGAGTGGCTAGAGTGCATGAGGGCGGCGTCCGAGCTTGGCATTCGGTCCACCGCCAGCATGATGTTCGGTCATGTAGAAACGATTGAGGAGCGGGTGGAACACCTCTGCCGCATTCGCGACCTGCAGGACGAGTCGAACGCGTTCCGTGCCTTCATTGCGTGGAACTTCCAGCCGGAAGACACGCAGCTGCCGATTCCGCACAAGGCAACTTCTCTGGACTACCTGCGAACGATCGCCGTGGCACGCCTCTTCCTGGACAACGTCGACAACCTTCAGGTTTCGATTCTCACGCAGGGGCCAAAGATCGCCCAAACGGCGCTTGGCTATGGCGCCAACGACTTTGGCTCCGTGATGATTGAAGAGAACGTTGTCTCGGCTGCCGGAAGCAAATTCATCGTCGATGCCGGCGAGTTCGAGAGGCTGATTCGCGATGCAGGCTACGAGCCGCGCCGCCGCAATACGCGCTACGAGCTGCTTTAGAGAAAGAGGACCCTGCTTGTTCGGCAGGGACCTCCTTCGTTCACTTGTGCCGCTTGAGCAGCGGCGCCCGCATCGGTGGTTTCCGATAGTGGGGCAGAAGGTTCCTGAGGATGTGCCGGAGGTCTCTCGAGACTGAGGACATGCCGCCCGCATAAGGCGCGCGCCCGTTGGAGCTGGTCCAATACATTCCCAAAGCCAAGTCGATGTCCAGATCGTTGCTCTTGATCGCGGTAGGCGGAGAGCTGCCGCTGGTCGGTTGCGTGAAGATGCTGGGCAGGTTGGTGCCCGCAACGTCGACGCCTTCAAAGCCGACCTGGGATGCGTCCGAGTTGAGAGCGCCGGCAATCAGCAGAAGGTTGTTCGGGTTTGGCAGGCTGGCGGTCGCGCCTCCGAGCGTCTTGACTTGCCACTGGCCTCCCACAGACGAGGTCACCTCGTACAGCACCTTCGTGCCATCACGGCTAAAGGATGGCATCGTGTGGTTTGCGGCGTCGGAGGTGATCTGCGTCGCCTGACCAGCCGGTCCCGCGTGGAGGCTGCGAGTGAAGAGCTGGTCGTCGATCGAGCTGCCAGGCTCATTTGAATACACGACGGTGTCGGAGTCGGCCGCCGAAATGG
>DASZPA010000352.1:0-16139 GCA_035550555.1 Fimbriimonas sp. | reverse complement strand
CGCTCGGCAAGAAGAACTTGCTAACCGAAGGGGACATCCCTGTGGTCTGGACCAACACGAAGTACAACATGCTCTACATGAACATGGGCCACGGCGACAAGATCTTCGATTCGAAGCTGCAAAATCAGATGTTTTCGAATGCGATCCTATGGCTCGGCCACCAGATGTGATCAGAGCAACTTCTCCGTTTCAAGCCTCTACACAGCGATCCTTTGCGCAAAGAGGCGGCTAGAAATAAGTCTCGGCAGGATATATGCCTTAGAATATAGGCATGAAGAACGAAGCCGTTCTTGTAACTTTATTGATCCAGCTAATTGTCATTGTTTTGGTCGCCCGAGTCGCTGGCTTGATCGGGCGTCGCTTCGGACACCCTATCGTCGTCGGTGAGATCCTTGCGGGGCTCGTGTTGGGACCGTCCTTTTTGGGGCAGGTGTTTCCCGGCGCCTTTAACGCGCTGTTTCCTAAAGATGGCGACCCGAATTCGACCAACCAGATCATTTACATGATGAGTCAGGTCGGTTTGGTGTTCTTGATGTTCCTCATCGGACTCGAGTTCGACTTTGGCACTGTGAAGAAGAACGGCCGGAGCGCGGCGATGGTTTCGCTCGCCGGAATCGTACTTCCATTCAGCATGGGAATCGGATTCGGTATTTGGCTACACCCACAGTTCCCGCGGATCAACGAAACGGCGTTTTGCTTGTTCATTGCCACGGCAGTTTCTATCACGGCAATTCCAATCTTGGGCCGCATCCTGATCGAGTTTAATCTCACCAAGACCGAGGTCGGTGTGCTTACAATTACGGCGGCTGCAATTGATGACGCACTCGGTTGGATCTGTTTGGCGGTCGTCAGCGCCATCGTCAGCTCGAACCTGAACCCTGTTGCGACACTGCAAATGATGGCTTACGTGGGAATCCTGGCCGTTGTGCTGATCGTTTTCGTCCGGCCATACGCCGCCAAGTTAATCAAGAAGGAGTTCGAAAAGACGGGAGGGAAGTTCACGCTCAACAGCTTGGCCGCTCTTATTGTCGCTATCCTCGTTTGTGCCACCGTTACCAACAAGATCGGTATTTCGTCTCTCTTCGGGCCGTTCCTGCTAGGCGCCATTTTGTACGATCAGGCCGAGCTCCGAGAGGCGATCTTCGAGAACATGAAAGGCTTTATCACGGCCTTTTTCCTCCCAATTTTCTTCACGTTTACTGGGCTACACACCAAGATGGGCGAGCTGGGCAACACACTCATGTGGATCGCGCTCGGTCTTCTACTTTTCGTGTCCTTCTTCGGCAAACTGGTGGGCTGCTACCTCATGGCAAGGTTGGGCGGGTTCAAGCACAAGCAGGCCGCGGCGATCGGTGTGATGATGAACACGCGAGCGTTGATGGGCCTCATCGGTGCAAACATTGGGCGAGAGCTCCACGCGATCAACGATTCGGTCTACTGCATGCTGGTTCTCATGTGCGTCATCAGCACCATCATGGCCGCTCCGCTCCTGAGGAGGCTCATTCCGGGCACGGAGTTGGCCGAGCCCTACGGCGAGTCGGAGTACGTGCAGAGCCGCCGCGGCATGGGCTTGAAGGTGAAAGAGCTGGACACAGTTCCGGCGTAAGCACGCTTCCCGCCTGATCCGATCCCGCGCCAGGACGGCCACGATGGCCTTCCTGGCGCATGCAAGCGGCTGATAAGACGCTACAGAGGAGGTTCTTCGGCTAAAGCTGGACGGGAGGTCTTCAGGCGGTCGCGAGTAAGATTGCCCCTATGCCCAAATGGATTGGATCGCTCCTGAAGTCCCAGCAGTCGGGCCTGGTGGTGATCATCCTGGTTTTGGGCGCGGTGCTTGCCCACTTTTCCGGCCACCACGTCGACCCCCTGACCGGTCGAGACATCAACAACTTTTTGAATCTGAGCACGCTGGTCCAACTGACCACCGACACGAGCTTCTACGCAATCATGGCGGTGGGAATGACGGCGGTGATCGTCTCCGGCGGAATCGATCTTTCCGTGGGCTCGATCTATGCGGTCAGCAGCGTGCTGATGGCCCTCGCGCTGCAGCATTCGCCGAACGCTCCGGCGCTTTTGGCTTTGGCTATCTGTTGCGGCATCGGGTTGCTTTGCGGCCTGTTCAACGGCATCATGGTCGCCAAGCTCGGCGTGCATCCCTTCATCATCACGCTGGGAACCATGTGGATCTATCGCGGGATCTCCTTCGTGACCACGGGAGCGGAAAGCATCAACGTGCCCCAGCCGCTCACCGACTTTGCGAAGGCGACCCTGGGAATGCGGCGGGACCAGCACCCCGTCCCGTTCATTCTCACGATCCTGGTCACGATCCTTGGCGGCATCTTCCTGGTGAGGACCACCTGGGGACGGCGGATCTTTGCCGTGGGCGGGAATATCGAGGCGTCGCGCTATTCGGGCCTCAAGATCGGGCCGATCCTGGCGGGTGTTTACACGATCGCAGGACTCACCGCCGGCCTTGCCGGGTTTCTTGGATGCAGCTTCTATGGCAGCGCCTCCTCGGCCGACGCCGAAGGCTATGAGCTCTATGTGATCGCGGCGGCCGTCGTGGGAGGCGCGAGCCTTGTCGGCGGCAAGGGGAGCGCCAGCGGAGCTTTCCTTGGGGCGCTCCTGATCGCCTTGATTCGGCAGGCAATCCGTACGCTGAACCTCAACACCAACTACGAGTGGATCATTATCGGCGTGGCGATTATCGTGGCAGTGGTCCTCGACCGCGCCAACGCCCAGCTCACGGCAAAGCGCCAGCTGGCCGCACGCGGCTAAAGTGGGCTCCTTCGCGTAGTATTAGAGTGTATGGCCGTTGTTCTCCCTGAAACTGGCACGCCTTCCGAGGGAGAGAAGATCCAATTTGAAACGGCTGCCGACCTTCGGAGCGACGGACGCCTGGGTTCCGGCAGGCTGGTAGTTACCGATAGGGCCGCCTATCGTTTCGAGAACACACCTCTCGGAGAAGAGTCGATCGCGTCGTACCCGCTGGAAGAGGTCACGAACCCCCGGATGGACGATCTGGTGGATGCGACCTCTCTGGTGGCCGATTTCCGCGGGCGAACGGTCGAGCTGATACGAACGACCAGCCGCCGGTCCCTCCAGGTTGCCGGAGCAGAAAAGCGCCTCAAGGCGGTGCTGGCACACGAAGAGTTGCCGGAGCTGGACGACAAGATCCGAATCTGCCCCAAGTGCGGAAGGCCCCTTCCCGAGAACTCTGATATCTGCGAAGGGTGCATCAGCCGTGGAAAGACTCTTCTGCGCCTGTTCTCGTACACGCATCCATACCGGGGTCGGCTGCTTTATGGAACGTTCCTCACCATCTGCAGCACCCTGCTCGCCTTCGTCCCCCCGTACCTGACGATGCACTTGGTGGACGACGTGTTCAGGGCCGGGAAGCACGACCAGTTTGTGACGCTGATCGTGTTGTTCGTGCTCAGCCAGCTCCTGGGCACGATGGTTCAAGTCGCACGCGGACGCAACGTGGCCTACCTGGGCATGAAGATTACGGTGCTCATCCGGCACTCGCTGTTCGAGAAGCTCCAGTCGCTCAGCCTCAGCTTCTACGACAAGCGCAACGTCGGCTCGATCATGTCGCGCATGACGAACGATACGGGAGCGCTTTACGAGGTCCTCGTCGACGGCATTCCCGTGCTGATCAACCAGGGCGCGATCCTTCTCGGAGTGCCGATCGTCCTGCTTATCCTCAACTGGAGAATCGGCGTGTGGGCGCTCGCACCGATTCCGGTGATCCTGCTCGCCGTCCGGTGGTTCCGGCGGCGGATGATGAGAGTCTGGAGCCGCTTCTGGCACCAGTGGTCTCGCCTCGGTGGAACGCTGAACGGCGTATTGCAGGGCACGCGTGTTGTGAAGGCGTTCCACGGTGAGAATCGGGAGGTCACGAGGTTCAACCACCGCATCACGGATCTCGCCGCCTCAGGCTACATCGCAGAGTCGAGCTGGTCCACCTTCTTTCCAGCCGTCACGCTGACGATGGCGCTCGGAACGACTCTCGTCTGGTTCATCGGAGGCGAGGGCGTCATCGGCAACGTGATGTCGCTTGGGCAGCTCATGGCCTTCATCGGCTATATGGCCCTCCTGCAGCAGCCGCTGATGCAGCTGCAGCGGATCATCGACTGGTCTTCGAGAGCCCTCACGGCCGCCGAACGCGTCTTCGAAGTGATCGACACGCCCGAAGACATCAAAGACGTCTCCGAACCGGTCGCCATGCCGAAGATCCAGGGCGCCGTGAAGTTCACCGACGTCCATTTCGGCTACGACAAGGCTCGCGAAGTCCTGCACGGGATCGATCTGGACGTGAAGCCTGGAGAGATCATCGGGCTGGTTGGCCACAGCGGCGCGGGTAAGTCCACGATCATCAACCTGCTGATGCGGTTCTACGATCCTACGCAGGGGCGCATCGAGCTGGATGGCGTGGATCTGCGACGAGTCAGCCTTCATGACTTTCGGCGGCAGGTCGGAGTGGTGATGCAGGAGAGCTACCTGTTTC
Source organism: Fimbriimonas sp. (assembly GCA_035550555.1). Classification (GTDB taxonomy): domain Bacteria; phylum Armatimonadota; class Fimbriimonadia; order Fimbriimonadales; family Fimbriimonadaceae; genus Fimbriimonas. The sequence goes on along the minus strand of DASZPA010000352.1, from coordinate 11,629 downwards.
CTGGAACCATTCGCGACAACATCGCCTACGGCCGTCCCGACGCTTCACTCGAAGACGTTCTGCAGGCCGCCCTGGCCGCGAATGCCCACGCTTTCATTTCCAACTTCCCGGATGGCTACGACACCTACGTCGGGGAACGAGGACAGAGGCTCTCGGGAGGCGAGAGACAGCGGATCGCCATCGCCCGCGCGATTCTTCACAACCCCAAGGTGCTGATCCTGGACGAGGCGACCGCCAGCGTCGATACCGAAACCGAGCGGATGATCCAGGAAGCCATCGAGAATCTGGTGGAGGGCAGAACGGTGTTCGCCATCGCCCACCGGCTTTCGACGCTTCGCAACGCCGACCGGTTGGTGGTGATCGACGAGGGCAAGATCGCCGAGGTCGGCACGCACGACGAGCTTCTCGCCAAAGATGACGGAATCTATAAGAAGCTGGTCGACATGCAGCAAGAGGTCAACCGAATGCGGGCCAACTTCGTCAGCGAAGAAGACTAGGGGTTCAGCCGCTCCTGGATCAGCCTCGCCAGCTCGGAGCTTGAAATAGGGATAATCGGCCCACCAAAGCAGATCGGACCGCCGACAAGCTCATTGTTGATCCTTCCAAGATATCGGGCGAACGGGGAGCACCGGTTATAGTAGCTCTCCAAGTTGACGGGGACCACGACGACCGAAGCCAAACTCCTCCCTTCCAGGAAGTGAACTCTCTCGATTTCGTCCCACCGCAGATCGAACGACTGGCCGGGAAGCAGGGCGGCTTGGTGAATGCCTTCCTCATCGATTCGGATTCCGACCGTGGGCTTCAGAAGCTCCCTGGTAAGGAGGATCAAGGCAAAACCAAAGACAAGCAGGCAGATTGCGGCGAAGATCCGCTCGTCTTCATGCCCGATGACCATAAGAAAGACGCCCAACCCGACGAAGAGCAGGCATCCCATCCAGTAGACAAGCCACCTCGATCGGGCGGGCGCGTACGTGATGAGCTCCTTCCGCAGATCTTCGGGACTCGACGCCATCGATCAGTTATGACGAAGGGGAGCGGCGAGATGCCTCTAACGAACTGCGCGGACCGCCGCTTTCTCCAGCCCTTTTTGCATGAGAAGAAAGACGAGCAGCAGAATTCCGATGACGATCTTCGTCCACCAAGAGCTCAACGTCCCCTGAAACGTGATCGCGTCCTGCACCATGCCAAGAATGCAGACTCCCAGCAGCGTGCCCAGAACCGAGCCATATCCGCCGCTGAGGAGGGTGCCGCCGATGACCACGCATGCGATCGCATCCAGCTCCATCCCCGTGCCGGAGATTGCGTTTCCGCTCTGCGTGTATAGAGTGAAGACCACGCCTCCCAAAGCGGCACAGAACCCGCTCAAGGCATAAGCGGCGACAAGCGTCTTCGAGACCGGAACTCCAAGAAGCTCCGCAGAGCTGGAGTTCCCTCCGACGGCGTAGACCGAACGCCCGAACCGAGTCTGCTTGGCCACGAACGCGCCGATCGCGACGATGACGAGGAAGACGATGGAAGTCGCCGGCAGCGAAGCCTTGGCTGGAAGGGAGAAGGACCACTCAACGATGCTGTCGAAGCGCGGATCTTCGATCTGAACGGACGCGCTGCTGATCCAGAGCGCCAAGCCGCGCAGGCAGAAGAGTCCCGCAAGCGTGACGAGAAATGGAGGCAGCTTGAACTTGGAGACGAGCAATCCCTGGACTGACCCGAAAAGCACGCCGAACAGGAGTGGCAGGGCCATTCCCAGCAGGGGGTGCATGTGCATCTTGTGAATCGCAATGGCGACCATGATCGACGCGCATCCCACCATGCTGCCGACCGAGAGGTCGATCCCGCCGGTCAGGATCACGAACGTGAGGCCAACAGCGACCACGCCCAAGAAGGCGTTGTCCGACAGCAGGTTCATCACGACGCGGAGCGTGAAAAACGGAGGGAAGTAATGGCCGCCGACGAGATAGAGCAGGATGGCCACGAGGCCCGTCGCGAGAATCGGGACGCGCTCCTTCAGGACCTCGCCGGAGAACCTCACGCTTTGGCCCTCCGCGTGAAGCGCTGCTGAACTACCGTGGACTGCATCACGCACACCACGACGACGATGACCGCCTTGACGATCAGCGCGATCTCGGGAGCGATGCCCCGCGTCAAGATCGTTGTGGTCACCGTCTGCATCAGCAAGGCGCCGATCACCGTTCCGATGAGCGAGAACCGGCCGCCCATGAGCGAGGTACCGCCCACGCTCACGGCGAGGATGGCGTCAAGCTCGAGGTACAGGCCGGCGTTGTTGGCGTCCGCCGCTTGAATATCGGCTGCGGTGATGAGTCCGGCCATTCCGGCGCAGATGCCCGAGATGCAGTAGACGGCCATCTTGACCGCGCGCACGTTGACTCCCGAGTAGGCTGCCGCCACGGAGTTGCTGCCCGCGGCCTCGACGAACAGGCCAAGAGCCGTTCGGCGGGCCAGCGTCCCAACGAGAAGCCAAGCTATCAGGAAGATCCAGATGGGCATGGGGAGCCCAAGCAGATGTCCGGTGCCAAGATGCGCGAATCCTGGATTGGTGAACGTGATGATCTGGCCGTCCGACAGCAGCTGTGCTATCCCCCGGCCTGCGACCATCAGCAGGAGCGTGGCCACGATCGGCTGAAGCTCGAAAACGGACACCAGAAGGCCATTGAACGCGCCACAAACTAGGGAAGCGAACAGGCTCAGGGTGACGATTGCCGGAACCGACTTTTGGACATTGATGCGGCTCAATAGGCTGTCGGTGGGACGTTCCAACAGGCAGGCCGCGAATGTCCCGGCAATAGCCATGACCGCGCCGACCGAAAGATCCACTCCGCCAGAGCCGATCACCAGAGTCATTCCCAGCGACAAGAGCAGCGTGGGAGAGGCTCGGTTGCCGATGTCGATGACGCTGCCGAAAAGCCGCCCGTCCCGGACCTCGATATGGGCGAAGCCGGGGGTGAAGAGTGCATTCCCAATGAGCAGCACAATGAGAGCCACCAGCGCCCAGCCCCACGGAGGCAGCCTCTTGCTCAAGCCACGCTCTCCGCAATAGCCTGCACCACGCGCGGCTCCGTAATCTCGTCGCCCCTTAGCAATCCGACGACCCTCCGGTCGCGATACACCAGGACCTCGGTGGAAACGCGCACGACCTCGGCCAGCTCGGACGACACGAACACGAAGGCCATCCCTTCTTGCCGAAGCCGCTCGACCAGCTCCATGATCTCGAACTTCGCCCCAACGTCGATGCCCCGAGTGGGCTCGTCAAGCAGAAGCACCTTGGGATTGGCGGCCAGCCAGCGCGCCAGAAGCACCTTCTGCTGGTTTCCACCGCTCAAGAATTGAATCTGTCGTTCCAGATCCGGGGGCCGGACGTTCAGACGACCCACATACTCCCGTCCCAACCGAACCTCTTCGGCCAAGGAGATCTTCCGCAGCCAGCCCTTCTGTGCCTGAAGCGCCAGAACAAGGTTCTCACGGACGGTGAGCTCGGGCAAGATTCCCTCACGTTTTCGATCCTCGCCACAAAGACCGACGCCCCGTCGAATGAAGCTGCGAGGCGTGTACCGCCGCACGACCGAGCCGCCGACCGATACGTCGCCCTGATCCGGCGTGTCGATCCCGAACAAGAGGCGAACCGTTTCCGTTCGGCCAGATCCCAAAAGACCTGCCAATCCCAGGGTCTGACCCGGACGGAGGTCGAGATCCACTCCTTCCACCGAGCCTCGCCTCCCCAACCCCTTAGCCGTCACAACCGGCGCCTCGCCGGACGAAGGCTCGCGCCTCACGCCTCCTGCATGCTCGAGCGTCGAAGCGTCTCGGCCAAGCATTTGCGAGACCAGCTCGATTCGGGGAAGGCTTGCAGCTTCCCAAGTTCCCACCCTGACCCCGTTCCTCAGAACGGTGATGCGGTCTGAGACCTCATAGACCTGATCGAGGAAATGGGTGACGAAGACGATGCCCAGGCCCTCGCTCCGAAGCCGGCGCATCAAGGCAAAAAGCTGCTCGACCTCTGGCCGATCCAGACTCGACGTCGGTTCGTCGAGAATGAGCACCTTCGCTGAAACGTCTAGAGCCCTCGCGATCGCGACCATCTGTTGGACCGCCAGCGGGCAGGTGCGAACGGGCCGGCGCACATCGATTTTGAGGCCGACCCTCTCCAGAGCCTTTTCCGCGCGGGCGTAGATCGCCCGCCACCGGATGCCAAACGGGCCTCTCGGCTCCCGTCCGATGCAGATGTTCTCCGCAACGCTCAGGTTTGGGGCGAGATTCACCTCCTGATAGACCGTGCTGATTCCCGTCTTGACCGCCTCGATCGTCGAGCCCATGCGCACGAGCTTCCCGGAGAACAAAACCTCTCCCTCTTCGGGCGGATAGACCCCGGTCAGGACCTTGATCAGCGTGCTTTTTCCCGCGCCGTTCTCGCCCATCAGGGCATGGATCTCGCCGCTCTGAACGTCGAAGTCCACGCCGTTGAGGGCCTTGAACCCCTGAAACTGCTTGCCGATGCCGCGGGTTTCGAGCAGGACGTCAGGCAAAGACGGCTCCGGCAGCGTTTGCAAACTCACGCGACCCGAAAAGCGAGATCAGACCACCGCACTTCCGACGGGCGGACCGCATTCCTCTCAATACTGACGCGACGAGGCCTTGGCGGCGGCGTTCTTCGCGTCGAAAGCCTCGTCGGCGACGACGGTTCGCTTCGGAAGCGTCTTTCCGGCTAGGATGTCTTTCGCGGCCTGCATCACCAAAGGTCCGAGCATCGGGTTGCACTCGACGCAGTAGTTCGCATCGCCGTTCGCAATCGCTTCGAGCATGTCCTTCTCGCCGTCGATCGAGACGACCAGGATGTCTTTGCCCGGCTTCTTGCCTGCCTCCTTCATGGCCTGGATCGCGCCGAGCGCCATATCGTCGTTATGGGCGAAGACGGCTGTGATTTGGCTGGCCTTGTCGCCTTTCAGAAAGGCCTCCATCACCTGCTTGCCGCCAGAACGGGTGAAGTCGCCTGTTTGCGCGATAAGCACCTTCATGCCGGGAAACTTCTTGATGGCGTCGCCAAATCCCTTGTGACGGTCGTTGGCCGGAGCGCTGCCGGGCGTTCCCAAGATCTCGGCAATGCCGGCTTTCCCTTTGGTGGCATTTGCCAGCCACTCGCCGACCCTCTCACCCTCCTTCACGAAGTCGCCGCCGATGAAGGTCACGTAGAGGTCGTCCGGAACGTCGGCTCGGCGGTCGGACAGGATCACCGGGATCTTTGCCTTTTTGGCCTCTTCCAGAACGGGCTGCCATCCGGTCGTAACACCGGGCGAGAAAGCGATGACGTCGACGCCCTGTGCGATGAAACCCTTCACGGCCTTGATCTGATTCTCCTGCTTCTGCTGGGCATCGTCGAACTTCAAATCGATACCGGCGTCCTTCGCGGCGGTCCTGATCGAGACCGTATTGGCCGCACGCCAGCCGCTTTCGGCTCCCACTTGAGAGAAGCCCATCGTGATCTCCTTGCCCGTATCTCCCGGCTGGGATCCGTTGGCTTGCGACCCGCCGCCGCTACCACAACCCACAACGGACGCCAACACGGCGCAGGCGACGATACTTTGCCAGCCAATTCTCATCCTAGATTCCCTCTCTTATGCGCCGTCGATCCGCTCAGGCGGATCGGCGCGTCGCGAAGATTCTACTGCCCACTTTGGTCCATTTAGGTTCGCTCATCGTCACTGGATTCCCGAATGACTATGAAGTCTCCTGAACTGCTTTCGCAGGCTCTCTAAAATTACCGTAGATGATGAAAGATTCGATCATATAATGTTAAACGATTTCCTTGTTTTAGCCTCTCATGGAGTTTGCGAATGTATCTCTATAACACGTTTCTTAGCACGCACAACCGAAGACGAGACAGGGCGTTCACCCTCATCGAGCTTCTCGTAGTCATCGCAATCATCGCCATTCTTGCCGCCATCCTGTTCCCTGTGTTTGCCCAGGCGAAGGCCGCTGCCAAGTCTGCGGCCACCCTCTCGAACCTGAAGCAGTCGGACCTTGGCGTTCTCATGTACGTGAACGACTATGACGACATGACTCCCGGAGCCTTCATGTGCCCCGGCTACGACCCGATTACCAACAACTTCTGCGGATCGCTTTGGTACAGCCAAGATTCGACGCAGTTCACCACTTGGTCTGCCGTCATCTACCCGTACACGAAGAACGGCGGCGTGAACATGGATGCCTCCGACGTTCCTCAACTGGCGACGCCTGCCCCTCCGGGGCCGACGCCCCTCGTGAACTGGGGCCTTTACACCACGCTGTCCGCCAACCGGCTGGGCTTTTTTACCCATGACGGCTATGACGGCGGCGGCAATTACTACGATTACATCGGCCGCAACGTGAGCAGCCAAAACAATATCTCACAGCGCGCGATGCTGACCACTTCGAAGTGGCCGGGGCAGCAGCTCGGAGTGTTCTTCTTCGACAACTGGCTCGCAGCCAACCCGGATTACCTGTCCAACGGCTCGTTCTGGAACGACGAGGTTTGGCTCTCCGTTCAATTCCACTCGAATCAGGTGCCGACCGCTTTCGGCGACGGGCATGTGAAGAGCGTGGCTTGGCCCTCGGTTGCGGAGCCTCCCGGAAATCCGCCTTCTTCGTTCAGCACGGCGCAGTGGTATGAGTACAACTGGCTCTTTTGGGGGCAGCCTCAGGATCCCGACAATTGATGAAGGCCCGTTTGCTGCTTTCGGCGTTGGCAGTCTGCCTGGTCTGCGGGGCAATCCTGCCTGCCGCCGGTTGCGGGTCCGACGTCCCAAAAGACAACAGGGACTTTAAGCCACCACCTGCTCCTCCGCCCCCCGGCGGAGGTGGCGGCCCTAAGAAGGGTGGAGGGGGCCCACCAACGCCTCCCCCGCCTACGGCGGGCTAGGTCCAGAAAGGGTCCGTCAATTGGCGGACCCTTTCTTTATTTCTTGTTCGTGGTGCAGTACGAGCCTTCGTAGCGCCACTGGTTTCCGCCAAACTCTCGATCCACAAGCTCATAGAGCCGCGGATCGTACTTCTCGAGCCCTTCTCGATTGCAAACCTCGTTGTGGACCCCGTTTGGTGGGCTGGCGCTTCGGGCGCAGTCGAAGTACATCTGCACGCCCTCTGCCCAATACTCGTCTCTGTTAGTCGCGGAGTAGGTGTTCTTCCACAGCCCCTCCACCATAGCCATGTCGTAAGCCCGCGTCCAGTCGGCGCGGAACGTGGGGTCGGCCTTCACGAAGGCGTAGTTCGAGAGCGTGTGGGCGAACTCGTGGATATAGATGCTCTCGCCCTTGTATCGATCGTCCGGGTACTCCAGAATGTTCTCCTCGCCGCCGCTCGTGATCAATCCGCCCAGACCCCTGGCCCGCCTGTTCCAGTCGGTCTTGGGATCGTTGCGCATCCGGCGGTACTCGGGCAAGTCGGTCTGGCCCTCCGTGGATGCGATGATCGAGTAGTGGCTGCCCGCCTTTATCAAGTACTGGAAAGTCGAATCGGGAACCTTTGCCAGCATCTTGGAGAACGTGACGATGATCTGGCGGAACGCCTTGTCGTCAACCTTGTCCGAGCCGATAATCGGCAGGCCGCGAAAGTAGACGCACTTCGTATAGAAACCTCCAGCCCTAAGCGCAGCCGGCGGCGCCTCGATCGGGTCCGTCGGCTTGGTCGTGACCGGAGTCTGGAAGGAGGAAAGGAGAAGAGCCAAGACCACCATGCAAATACTTTAGCATTGAATGATCAAACATCTACGCGTTTTGCGGGCGGGCAGCTGCGCCTTTCGCTCTCCGCATGCGCACACGATCCCTATTGCAAAGTGGAGCGCGTATTCTCTATCGTAGAGGCGCCGATGCGATCTCTTCCGTCCTCCAAGCTCCGAAAGTGGGTTCGGAAGAACGCAACGGGACTCTTGTTCATCAGTCCCTGGCTGGTCGGTTTCCTGGGGTTCACTCTCGGCCCATTTCTCAGCAGCGTCTATCTCTCGTTCACGACGTACGATCTGGTCCATCCGGCCAAATGGGTGGGACTGGCGAATTACCGTACCCTCGCGAACGACGATCCGCTCTTCTGGCCTTCTCTGTGGGTCACCGTCAAATACGCGCTGGTGACGGTGCCGCTGGGCATTGCCGTGGGGGCTGCCCTGGCGCTCTTGCTGAACACGAAGGTTCGCGGACAGACGCTCTTTCGGACGATCTTCTATCTGCCGTCGATCGTGCCGTCCGTAGCGAACGCCGTGGTCTTCTCATGGATTCTGAATCCGCAGATCGGGCTGATCAACGGCATTCTTCGCGTGTTTCATGTGGAAGGGCCAACCTGGTTAAACGATCCCATATGGGCTCTGAGGAGCCTGATGCTGATGTCTCTCTGGGGGGTTGGCGGCAGCATGGTCATCTACCTGGCCGGTCTTCAGGACATTCCGAAACACCTCTACGAGGCCGCCACCATCGACGGAACTTCGGCAGCCCAGAGGATGAGACACATCACGCTTCCGCTCCTGACCCCGGTCATCTTCTTCAACCTGGTGATGGGGATCATCGGATCGTTCCAATACTTCACCGAAGCGTTCATCATGACCAAGGGTGGGCCCGACGGCAGCACGCTCTTCTATGCGCTTTATCTATTCCAGCGTGCTTGGACCTATCTGGACATGGGCTACGCATGCGCGATGGCGTGGATCGTGTTCGTGATCGCCATGGTGCTCACGGGTCTCGTGTTCAAGACACAGAAGAGGTGGGTGCATTTTGGGCAGTAGCGCTTTGCTGAAGCTGAAGCTCGCAGTGGGTTTGCTTCTTCTGGCAGCCTTCCTTGCGGTCCTTGCGCCGCCGCCGCCATCGGACCGGAGATTTCCGGGCCGGACGCGGGTGATCTTCTGGCATCCCTTCGCAGGAGAGTGGCAGCCGATCTACGAAGGGATGGTGCAGCGATTCAACGACTCGCAAACCGAATACGAGGTCATCCCGGTTTCGATTCCGGACGATGCGATCAGCATGAAGTTCCTTTTGTCCGAGTCGGGCGGAGCGTCGCCGGACATCCTGCTCGACTGGGACCCGATTCTGGGCACCTGGTCGGAGAAGGGCCTGATCCAGCCCTACGACGGGATCATGTCTTCCGCCGAGAAGAAGGAGTTCCTTGCCCGCACCTATCCGATCGTCAAGAAGCACTCGATCTATAAGGGCAAGATCATGTCGATGGTCGACGGACTGGATCTCGCGGCGGTCTATTACAGGCTCGACCATCTGAAGGAGGCCGGCGTCGATGAAAACCATCTGCCGAAGACGCTCGAGGAGCTTGTAGCCCTTGGCAGGCGCTTGGACCGGTACGACAAGGCCCATCGCTTGAGGCGTGTGGGGTTCTTCCCGAAGTCCCTGTCCGGCTGGGCACCGGTGTTCGGCGGCTACTTCAATAAGAACGGCCACATCGTGATCGACACGCCTGAGAACCTGCGCGCGATGAAGTTTCTTGCCGACGCATCGAACTACTACGGCTACGATGCCGTGGAGCGGTTTACCTCCTCGTTGGCGGCCGACGCGGGCCCAAACATGCCGCTCATCGCCGGCAACTACTCGATCATGTTCGACGGCGAGTGGCGTGTGAAGCAGGTCGCCCAGTACGATCCGAGCCTCCCCTACTGCCTTGCTCCCATGCCGCCGCCCAAGGGCGGAAAGCCAAACGCGTGCATGTCGGCCCCTAACTACCTGGTGATCCCGGCCGCCGCCAAACAGCCGAAGGGCGCCTGGGAGTTTGCCAAGTTCTGCATCGGGTTCTTGCATCCGGAGGACGGGGGCCGCAACATGGGCGAAATGGGCTGGCTTCCGGACGACCCCGTGATAGCCCGCTCGGCCTCTTACAAGGCCTATCTCGCCAAGTACCCGAAGTACAAAACCTTCGTGGATCTCATGAGCAGTCCCAATCTCATTACGCAGCCCAGAGGACCTCTCCAGGCGTTTGCGATGGACGAGATCAACAAAGCCGAGGACGCGGTGGTGAGGGGGGAAATCACTCCCGAAGCGTCTCTCAAGAGGGCGGAGGCGAATCTGAACAAGGAAAGGGCGAGACTGAAATCGCTTGGCCAAGAAACGGGAGGCGAGCTGCCGTGACGTGGACCGATCGTGGCAGGCCGCACGGTATGAGCCTTTTCCAAAGGGCCCTGATCTACGCCGTTCTGCTTCTGCTCTCGATCCCGGCGCTGTTGCCGATGACCTGGATGGTCTCGACATCGCTCAAGGCGGACCAGCAGGTGTTCGCGACGGAAGGAAAGGCCGCACCGACCGTCTCGTTCAAGAGCCTGATCCCAAGTCCCGTGCAATGGCAGAACTATCCGAAGGCCCTGCGCGCCGTGCCTTTCCGCGTGTACCTTCGCAACACGGTCCTTCTATGCGCGGTGACGGTCTTTGGCGCGGTCCTCTCCAGCGCGATCGTTGCCTACGGCTTTGCGCGGACAAGCTTTGTTGGGAAACCGGTGTTCTTTATCCTGATGATCTCCACCATGGCGGTGCCGCCGCAGGTCACCATGGTTCCGGTCTTCGCTCTGTTTCGTACGCTGGGCTGGTACGGAACCTACTTGCCTCTCACCGTGCCGGCGTTCTTTGGCGCGCCGTTCTATATCTTCTTGTTGACCCAGTTCTTTCAGCGGCTGCCGGAAGACATGTCCGAAGCGGCCCGAATCGACGGCGCCAGCGAGTGGCGTATCTTCTCCCGCGTGGTTTTGCCGCTTTCGAAACCGGCGCTCGCCACTTGCGCGATCTTTCAGTTCATGGGCACTTGGAACGACTTCCTCGGTCCCCTCTTATATCTCAACAAGCCCTCGCTCTACACCGTCGCGTACGGGCTCCAGCAGTTCATGTCCAAAAACGGGGGGCAGTGGACGCTGCTCATGGCCGGAGCGACCATCTTCACCTTGCCCATGGTCATTCTGTTCTTCTTCGCTCAGAGGACATTCATTGAAGGGATCGCCACCACGGGCGCCAAGGGCTAAGCGGCCACAGCGGCCTGCTTGAGTCGTCTATTCCTGAGACGGAAACAGGATCGCCTGAACATCGGGCAGCTCTTCGAACGCCCCTACGATTTCTGGCTTGACGTCCTCCCATCGAAGATGCCCGAGGCCGCAACCAAGCGCCGGAATCGCGATTGATCCGATCGATTCCTTCCTGACGACATGAACCAGATCTTGAAGTCCCGACCGAATGTCCTCAAGTCGCGAGTTGTACCGAAAGTGGCTCTTGGTCGGAAAGTTGATAATCGCTCGAACCGGCCCGGCTCCCTGGACCTTCGTCACAAACATCTCTCCCAACTTCACGTCTTTGCGCTTGCAGGCCTTTTGATACTCCTCGAAGTTCCCAGGGAATGCGAGCTTGAACTGAAGCGCCAGCCCACGCCCCATCACGCCGACGGTGTTGACGGCGTTTACAAGCGCCTCGACTTGCGCTTCCAACAGGTTTGCTCGGCTTTCAGCGATCATCGAAACAGCGGACAAAATGGTACTAGATTGCGGGCTCAGCCACGTTATGAAGACACCGTCCTGAGACGAGGATATTTGAATAGAATTCTCTTGTGCCTGCTTGGATGCCCGATGTAGAGCTCGACGACGACATTGCCACTCGCCTCCTCACCGAGCGGTTTCCAAGCC
>DASZPA010000351.1:0-4851 GCA_035550555.1 Fimbriimonas sp. | reverse complement strand
CGACATGACGGCCCGGCCGATCCGGTCCGCAAGCGTCCGCTCGCCCAGATGGCGGAGCATCATCAAAGCGCTGAAGAGCAGCGCGGTCGGATTCGCGATGCCCTTGCCGGCGATGTCCGGCGCGGAGCCATGGACGGCTTCAAAGACGGCGCAATCGACTCCGATATTAGCGCCCGGCGCCAACCCAAGGCCGCCGACCAATCCCGCGCAAAGATCGCTGACGATGTCTCCGTATAGGTTCTCGGTAACCATCACGTCGAACTGCTCGGGCTTGGTGACAAGCTGCATACAGCAGTTGTCGACGATGATGTCGTCCGCCTTGATGTGTGGATAATCCTTGGCGGCCTTATAGAACTCTTCCAGGAACATCCCATCGGTCAGCTTCATGATGTTGGCCTTGTGGACTGCGGTGAGGCGGCTTCTTCCCTGCTGCTCCACCATTTGGAACGCGTACTTGCAGAGCCGCGCGCAGCCGGGGCGTGTGATTACCTTGATCGCTTGAGCGACGTCCGGGTGAGCCTGATATTCGATTCCCGCATACAGGTCTTCCGTGTTCTCCCGGACGATGATGATGTCGATCCGGGTGTCGCTGAAGTGGCCATGAAGTCCGGGCATGGACCGCGCCGGACGGACGTTCGCAAACAGGTCGAGCGCTTTTCGCAGAGCGACGTTGGCGCTTACATGGCCTTTGCCGATCGGAGTCGCGGTGGGCCCTTTCAGGCCGACCCCAATCTCGCGAACTGCCTGAATTGTGCTTTCCGGCATGGCGGGAAGTCCCTTGTCGAGGCTGGGCTGTCCGGCTTCGAGAAACTCGTATTCGGCATCGAAGCCCGTCTCTCCAAGGACCTTCAAGACGGCGTCGGTGATCTCGGGACCAATTCCGTCACCAGGAATAACGGCGATGCGGCGCGCAGGCATGCGCGCGAGTTTACAGTGTCGGAGCTTTGCCTTACTTCGCCTTGGCCGGCGAAGGGGCTGAAGTTGGAACGTCGATTATCTTTGGAGGCGGAGTCTGCTTGCCAGTGAAGCGAGAAATATCCACGAACAGCACGCCCACGACGATCAGCAAGACCATACCGAGACCGAGCGTCGCAACCGTGTTTTGGAACTGCATCGTGAGCCGGCGACCGCCTCGGAGAAGCTCCGCAAAAGCGACCACCATCTGCCCACCATCAAGCGGATAGATCGGGAGCAGATTAAAGATCCCAACCGAAATGCTGATCAGAGCCGCCAGCTCCATGATCGAGGTAAAGCCCTGCTGCACCGCGCTGCTCGTGTCGTTGAACATCGCCACGGGTCCGCCGACCGCCTCCTTGGCCGTCGACGGCTGCTGGACCAGCTCGACGAGCCCACGTACCGCCATCCAAGGCCGGCTCACGGCGCTCGCGACCGCTTCGGCGAACCCAAGGTTGACGACCTTGTGCAGCGGCGAAATGCCGATCATGCCTTGGCTCTTCAGCTCGCCTGTGAACTGCAGGTCCGGACCGAGAACCGGGTAGGGGTCCTTGCTCAGCTTGGGCGTGACGATCGTCTGCCCGCGAACACCCTTCCGATCGTAAACGAAGAGAAGCGGGATGCCACTGCTTTCCCGAACGATTTGGACCATCTGATAGAAGGTCTTGATCGGCCTTCCATTGATTGATACGACGGTGTCCAAGGGTCGCAAGTCCGCCTTGTACGCGGGTTCATCCTTCACCATCATGCCCAGAACGGGCACGTCTTGAGGCTTCTGCACGCCGCCGAACATGTACAGAGGGACCAAAACGATGATGCCGGCCAAGACGCTGAACAGCGGGCCCGCGAACAGAACGACGAGCCGTTGAACGGGCGACTTGCTGTAAAAGCCGCCCGGCACCCGGACCTCGCTGCCATCCTCCTGAGGCATCATTCCCTTGATTCGCACGAATCCGCCGATGGGCCACGGGCGAATGGTGAAGTCCGTTGTCTCTTCGATGTACCTTCCCGAAGGGGAGTCGAGTACCACGGCTTCCTTCTGGTCGCCGCCACCTTCAAAGTTGAACCCGCCGCTGGGCTGCTGCCTGACGTAGGGGTCCTCTCCCGGCCGGATCTTGAGCCGGTAGCGGCGCCGCATGTACGTGAGCAGCGGCTTCTTGCCGAACATGCCGACGGCGAACTCCTCGACACCCATATTGAAGAGCCGCGCAAAGAGGTAATGTCCAAGTTCATGTGCCGCAACCAACACAGAAAGCATAATCAGGAAGACTACAGCTCCCTCTGCGTAATAGATAAAACTTGAGAACATCGGCGACTAAACTGGAAGACCCTTCATTACAGTACGCGCAAACACCCTCGCTTGAGCGTCAGCATCGAGAACGGATTGTAAAGTTACGTCTTTAGCCTCATATTTGGCTACGGTTTCTTCAACAACCTGGACGATTTGCAGGAACCCGATCTCCGATCTTAGAAAGGCGTTCGCGGCCTCTTCGTTGGCCGCGTTGAACACCGCAGGAAGTAGGCCGCCAGCCTTGACCACCTGCCGCGCGAGCGCCAAACCAGTAAAAGTCCTTTCATCCACGGGCTCGAAGGTGAGATTCGGCGTATCGAGCGGACTCCAAACGGGCAGCGCGTTCGCAAGCCGATCGGGATAGAGCAGCGCGTAGGAGATCGGAAGGCGCATATCCGGAAATCCGAGCTGCCCCAACACGCTGCCATCGTTGAAGCGAACCATCGAGTGGACGACGCTTTGGGGATGGACGATCACCTCGATGTTCTCGACGGGAATGTCGAACAGCCATCGCGCCTCGATCATCTCCAGCGCCTTGTTCATCAGCGTCGCGGAATCGATGGTGATCTTGCCGCCCATCCGCCAAGTGGGGTGGTTGAGAGCCTGCTCGACGCCGATGGTCTTCAGGTCTTCCCGCTTCCACCCTCGGAACGGCCCACCGCTCGCGGTAAGGATCAGGTTTCGGACCTGATCTGAGCGATATCCCTGCAGGCATTGGAACAGCGCGCTGTGCTCGCTGTCGATGGGAGTGATTGCCACTCCGCTCTGTCGCGCCGCCGGCATCACTACTTCACCGGCTGCCACCAGAACTTCCTTGCTTGCCAGAGCGATCTGCTTTCCGGCCTCGATCGCCTTCATGGTGGGAATCAAGCCGATGACCCCGGCCACAGCAACCACGACGATGTCCACGTTCTCTGCCGTAACCAGATCGATCAGGGCATCCATTCCGGTAGGAACCGGGCCATCCTGGGGCCCTTCATAGAGCGCGAGCCGATGGACAGCATGCTCGGAGGCCTGTTCTTGAAGAAACTCTGCGTTTCGCCTGGCTGCGAGTCCGACGACTTTGAGGCGATCCGGATGCTGCGCGATAACGTCCAGCGTTTGAGTGCCGATGCTCCCCGTCGAGCCCAGCACGACCACTCGCTTCATATCACCATTGTGGCCGTGAGCGGCTCAAAATCCCCAGAGGTCGGGCGTGGCGAACTCCAAGATGTTGCCAGCCGGGTCTTGGAAGTAGATCGAGTGCGCGCCGTTCTTCCACTCGATTTCATCGATGATGGGGACCTTGGTGGCTTCCAATTTGTGTCGCCAGCTTTCGATCTCCTTCCGCGTGGCGGAAAAGGCCAGATGGCCGGCGCCTTCGGTTCCGTGTGCTGGCACGCCTGCATCGGCGATTCGCGTCTTGCTCGCCTTGAACAGGATCAGTACGCTGCCTTTGCATCGGAGAAAGAGATGGCGCGAGGCTTCGAAGGTAATAACCGGGAGCCCGAGCAGGCCGCCGTAGAAGTCGTGCGCAGCTTCGAGATCTTCGGCATAGAGGACCGATTCGAGAATGTGCATAGAATCTTGGGATTTTGCATGAACCTGGCGCCGTGGGCGGGGCTTATTGCTTGTGTTCCAAAACGGAAACACGAGGCAACTTGGACGATTCGAGATTGGCAGAGGGATTGAGGACCGGAGAGCAGGGCGCCGTCCGCGTGCTCGTCGAACGGTTCCACGCGCCCGTCTATCGCTTTCTCCACCATCTCACACGCAATCGAGAGGACGCGCAGGATCTGGCTCAGCAGACACTGCTGAAGGCAGTGCGCAATGCGAGCCGCTACGACCGAAGGTCGCCCCTTCGTTCCTGGCTGTTCGGCATCGCCGTCCGTGAGTACTCCCGCTGGCGGCGTCGGCACATCTTCAAACCGTTTTTTCAAAACCAACCGGACCCAGCCGATCCAATGGTGCAGATCGTAGACGCCAAGCTCCTGCTTGACGCCCTCGCAAAGTTGGAGGAAGGACATCGCGCTGTTTTCCTTCTCCATCACGTCGAGGGCCTATCAGTCGAGGAGGTTGGCGAGGCACTTTCGATCCCTGCCGGCACCGTCAAGAGCCGGCTTCACAACGCCCGGCAGCGCCTCAAAACCACTTTGGAACGGGAGGAATTCTATGTCGCAGAACCCTGTCGATCTTGACCGAGCCATCGAGGCTCTCCGCGAAGACTTGCCGCAAGTCGGGGTGGAACAAAGAGCGCTTCAACGCATCGTCTCGCCACAAAGACGCAACGCTTGGACTCCTGCCCTCGCGACCGGTTTAGCGGTGGCTCTCATCGTTTGGGCTGCGTTCCCACGGAGGGAGCAAGGCGTTGCCTTTGCGGAGGTCCTTAAGAGATTCGACGCAACTCCGAGCTATCACTGCGTCAACTATGCCAAAGACGGCAGAAAGGTGGTTGAACGATGGAAGGCGCCAGGAAAGCGTGCTCTGATTCTTTGGCGAAACGGGAAGCTGATCTATGAGACCCGGTCGGATGGCCACCGGACGTTCAGTTACTTGGCAAGTACCATCAAGTCGCCCAATTCAATAGATGCGGGCTGGCTTCGCAACGTCGGACACGATGATCTTCT
>DASZPA010000350.1:0-4947 GCA_035550555.1 Fimbriimonas sp. | reverse complement strand
AGAGGCGTGCCGGGGCGTTGGAGGGCAAGGAGTTCGCCAAGTCGATTGAAGCGCTCGCGCCGAAAGACCGCGAGGAACGAATTTGGGAGGAGGTCACACGCGGCAATGTTCCGGACTTCTTGAGACGACTGGTCCCCCTTGAGATCTCCGAGCAGATCGAAGGACGAACGGTCACGGCACAACTCTTCGTGACGCCGGACTACCTGGCCGTAGGTTCCAACCAGGACTACTTCTTTACGCCGCTCACTCCCTACACCGCCCAACGGATCGGCGACCGGCTGCGCTGCTTTTTGCCAACTCGTAAGGTCGTCGACGCGATCTATCGCTCGGCCGCCGTTAAGCTGTCTCCTTCACCCATTCCTCCGTCACCGGCCATGACCACCGTTCCGGTCTTCGAAACTCACAATCAGACGGTGTGGAGCCAGCGGTCGCCTCTGCTCGCCCAGTTCCCGCTCGGAACCTTGGTCGCCGGCGACAAGAAGGACATCGTCATCTGCAAGGCGTTAGCCAAAACGCCCGGGCACGTTGCCATCTATGGCTGGCATAGGTTGGACGGCAATCCGATCCAGCCGCTCTATCTGGGCCACGTCGCCTCTTGGGCGGATTACAGTCATGGCGTGCGGCTGGTCGCTGGAATAGCCTTGGTGGACGGCAAAAGGATTTCCGTAGCAAGGCTGTTGGCTGATCCCAAATTATCGGTGCTGCTGAGCGACGAGGGACCGATTTTACGGCCGCGCTATACGATCAGAGAGTTTCCAACGGAGCCCAAAAAGCTAGCCACGCCCGGTCTGCTCGCCGTACTCGGTGCTGATCGCTAGCCACTCCCGAATCTGGCCGTCCACGTCTTTTGGCGAAAACAGCTTCACGGAGTGGTCATGCTGATCTTTCGCGTAGGTATCCACCCTTACGATCCGCGAATGCTCGATTGGCTGGCGCCCTAGAAAGTGGAACCGGAAATAGCTCTTGAACGGTGTTCCGCCAGCGCAACGCGTTCGCAATTGAAAGCAGATTCGCGTCTTCTGAACGATCACGTGGAATGGAGCGACGTCGAGAGCTATCCGCTGCAAGGCTTGATAGGTCTGCCACACGATTGGCTCACGCCTCTGGAATAAAGCCTCCAGGGTGTGCTGACCGCACGAGTGCCAGCTATTGGACGTGGTGAACTTCTCTCCACATTTGGGACAGGACCAAAGATCGGCGTCCGAGTGAGGCATTGTCTGCTAAGAGTGCAAGCCGTCCCAGATTGCGTCCAATAGCGACTTCGGTGCGGGCGCGTCGGCATCGAGCGACCAGATCATCACACCGCCCAAGCCTTCGTCGACGACGTACTTTGCCTTGGCTTTGATGGTGGGAATGCCGTTGTACCAGATGGTGCTTCCAATCTGATCCTGGTTCTCGGCGCCGGGGAACGTGGTGACGATCTCGGAGAAGGAATAGTCGCCGTTGCGATACGCGTCGCCAAATCCATAGCCGTAGAACGGCACTCCGACCACGGTCTTCGACTTGGGCAAGCCGCGGCCAACCCAGTAGTCGACGTTGGCCTTCGTGTACTCCATGGAGGAGTGCTGACCTGGGCGGTCCTTATTCCAGGGCCCGGTTCCGTCATAGGCCATGACGTTCACGAAGCTGAACTGGTCGAGGACACTATTCGGGATCTTGTCGCCTCCGTATCCCTGTGAAACGGCAGCCGTGATCAGCTTGCCGTTCGCTTGCAAAGCCTTGGAGAGATCGGAAACGAACGGGCCGTAATCTTTTCCGATGGAAGGTCCCTCCAGATCGACGTCGAGTCCGTCGAAGTTGTGATCGTTGACGAAAGCAGCAAGTTTGGCAACAAAGCCGGCCCGCTTTTCATCGGACTGGAGAGCGAAGTAGCGTGCTTGCAACGTCTTGTTCTCCGCGGCACCGCCGCCTCCAATGGAGATCAGAACCTTCACGCCCTTCGCGTGCGACTTCTCGACCACCGCAGCATCCTTGGGATTGAAAGAAAGGTTCCCCTCGTCGTCGATCGGGTTTTCAAAGGCGACGTCGATATGGGTCAGCTTGGAGAAGTCCACCTTCCCCATCAGCGTGTCGACGTCGTTCCAATTCGGCACGTACGCCACTACCAGCTTTTGGGCTTGCGCCATGCCGCAGCATAGCGAGAGTCCGAAAGCTAAGGCGCAACGGAAGTGCGGTTGGTTCATAGTCTAGGTTTTTTACCACCAAGTTGCGATGAACTATTTGCACAGCCGGAGACGTAAAGATGTTGGGAGAGTGGGGCGCTTCGCGACGCAGTTTCGATTCGCATCCCGCTTTGGGTCTCCCCTTCGAACAACGTTTCTTACAGACCAGAGCACCAAGTTTCACGAAGAGTTCCGCAGCATCTTGAACCTTGGTGCTCTTGGTGGTTGAAGTCCGCTACGAGCGAGAACCGTTTCAGGATGCCATTCGTAGAACCCGGGAAGACTGCCGCCAACGACGGAGGCAAATCCCATGGATCACGCCAAACCTATGATTTTTGCTGCCCTCGGTTTCCTTGGAAGCGTGCTGCTCGGATGCAGCTCGGAATCGCCGGTTGCCGCTCCCTCGCCCACTGCAACAGCCGAAGCCAAAGGGAAAACACAAAGCTCCGTCGAACTGCCCGACCACACACTGACAGGCCAAGACGCTCTCGGAGACTGGACGACCGATGCTCCGGGAGTGCGTCGAAAAATCACAGTTGCAGATCTGCCTGAACCTTACGCCACCCAGAGCGTGGACAACGGCCCGCCGATGATCGCACGGCCAGACGACGCCTGGCCCAAAGCTCCCAAAGGCTTCAAGGTGGAGCTCTACGCAACCGGCTTGCACAACCCGCGGGAGATTGTCACGGCCCCAAATGGGGACCTCTTCATTGCCGAGAGCGAGGCAAATCGAATCCGCGTTCTAAGAGGCAGGACCTCAGACGGGAAAGCGGAGACCAGCGAGGTCTTTGCATCAGGTCTTCGCAAGCCTTTCGGCATCGCGTTCTATCCGTCTGGAAAAGACCCGCAGTGGGTCTATATCGGCAACACAGATTCCGTTGTACGCTTCCCCTACAAGAATGGCGATCTCCACGCCTCAGGTCCCGAGCAGACGATCGTCCCCAACCTGCCAGGAGGAGGGAGGCTGAGAGGGGGCGGCCACTGGACCCGCGACATCCGGTTTCGTGCCGACGACAAGAAGATGTACGTGTCCGTTGGTTCGATCAGCAATGACTATGAAGATCCAAACGCTCCCGAAGAGCGTCGAGCCGACATCTTGGAGTTCGATCCGGATGGGAAGAACGAGAGGATCTATGCATATGGGATACGGAATGCCGTGGGCCTCGCCATCCAACCTAAGACGGGCCAGCTTTGGTGCTCCGTCAACGAGCGTGACCGGCTAGGCGACCAGCTCGTTCCGGACTACATCACTCGTGTCAAAGAGGGCGGCTTTTATGGCTGGCCCTGGTTCTACATCGGTGGTCACCAAGATCCACGTCATCCGGGTGAGCATCCGGAGCTCAAAGACAAGGTGATCGTCCCCGAGGTGCTGGTGCAGTCGCACATGGCGTCTCTTTGCATGACGTTCTACACCGGCAAGACTTTCCCTCCTCAATACGATGGAGACGGGTTTGCAGCCGAACACGGCTCATGGAATCGAGCGCGAAGGACTGGCTACAAAGTGATCCGAGTCCCGCTCAAGAACGGTGCGCCGACCGGTGAATACGAAGATTTCCTGACGGGCTTCGTGACAGCCAATGGAGAAGTCTGGGGACGGCCGGTCGGAGTGGCGGTCGCCGCCGATGGAGCTTTGATGGTGACGGACGACGGGTCGAACTCGGTCTGGCGTGTTCAGTATTCGAAGTAGATTTCGGAACTATGTTCGGACCTGATCTTGAAGCCGGTCGAACTCGCCTCGGTGAGCCTGTGCGGCTCTGCTCACCTGCCTTCGAGTCTCTGCCAAAAATGGTCGAGTGGCTCAACGATCCGGAAGTCATGCGCTTTCTCAATACTCGTTGGCAGCCGACGACGTTCGAAACAGAGGTGAACCGGCTGCGAGACCTCCAGCAGTGTGAGGATCAAATTCTCTGGCATGTTGAAGTTGGACAATCCTTTGTGGGCGCCACCTGGATCAACGAGATCAAGCGACCCGAGATGACCGGAGTATTCGGAGTCATGCTGGGCGACAAAGGCGTGTGGAGGACAGGTGTAAGCACCGCCGTCGGTAATGCGGTCGCTTCCTATGCCTTCCGCGAAGAGGGGTTCTCATACTTGTACACGAACATTCTCGAGCCGAACCTGGCAAGTAAGAAGCGGGCGTTGAGGGCCGGATTCAAGGAGTACGGGGTCAAGCCGTCTGCAGGCATTGTGGACGGGAGAATCTGCGACGAGTGGCTCGGTGCACTCTCCAGAGAGGAGTGGCTTGCTACTCTTGAGGATCGCCGCCGATGAAGGTGAAGTAGAAGGTCGAGCCAACACCCACTTGGGATCTTGCCCAGATCCGCCCGCCGTGCTTCTCGATGATTCGCTTGACGTTGGCCAGACCGATGCCGCTCCCAGGGATTCGGCCGTCGCTGTGAAGGCGTTCGAAAGGCATGAATATCCGCTCGCCGTACTGCTGGTCAAATCCCACGCCGTTGTCCTGTACAAAAAAGACCGTCGGCGATAGGGAGCCGATCTTGATGAGCAGCGTTTGATCGGTCCGACAATACTTGCACGCGTTCTCCATGAGGTTCTGAAGAACCACGCCGGCAAGCTGAGGGTCTGCCTGCGTGTAGAGAGCCGGATCGATCTCGAACTTGGCATCCTCGCTACATGAGCCATCGAGTCGAAGCCCATCAGCGATCTCGTGTGCCAGAGCGCTCAGGTCGACCTCGCTCAGTTGGACGTCCTGCGTGGCCGTGCGAGCGAACTTCAACAGGTCGTCCACCAGCCGCGACATCTGCTTGGTGGCGATGGTCAAGCG
>DASZPA010000349.1:0-5401 GCA_035550555.1 Fimbriimonas sp. | reverse complement strand
TCGACCTGTCTTCACACTCGGTCCCAACACACCTGGCTTCCAATCGGGCGACGGCAAGTACATGATCTGGTTCACGGGAGGTCGGGGACGTGAGGACGGAGAGATTCGAGATGCGAATCCTGGCACCTTCTACTCGGCTTTGAGCAACATCGACATTGAGATTCAGCATGGCAATCCGGCGGCGGTCGGCATCCGATCCCACTGGGCGCAGCACTGCTTCATCGCGCATGTCGACTTTCGAATCGGCTCCGGCAGGGCGGGCATCGAGGAGGTCGGAAACGAGTCAGAAGACCTCCGGTTCTTTGGCGGAGAGTACGGGATCATCACAACGAAGCCTTCCCCCAGCTGGCCCTATGCTCTGGTCGACGCCGAATTCACCGGCCAGCGAGTCGCGGCGATTCGGACCGAGGAAGGCGGACTCACGCTGATTCGTAACCACTTCTCGAACAGTCCCACCGCGATCAGCATCAACGAGAACCGCGCGGAAGAGCTTTGGATGAAGGATTGCCGGATGGAGAACATCTCCGGTCCGGCGCTCATCATCAACGACCTGAAAAGCGCTCGAACCGAGATCAACCTTCAAAACGTGGCTTGCAACTCGGTCCCGACGTTAGCCAAGTTCCGGGAAGGGGGCAGCGAGATCGCCGGCGCTGGTCAGGCTTATGTGGTCAAGCATTTCACCCATGGTCTCCACATCAGCGATCTAGGCGCTATCCCGGAAGTGAAAAGCACGTTGGAGACGGCCAAGGTCTCGGCGATGCCGGAGGCCGTCGCATCCGACATTCCCAGCCTCCCTCCTACCGACTCCTGGGTCGACATCACCTCTTTGGGCGCAAAAGGCGACGGCACGACCGACAACACCGAGATCATCCGGGACGCCATAGCCAAGCACAAGACCCTCTACTTTCCGACGGGCCGCTACGTGGTCCGCGACAGGATAGCTCTGAAGTCCGACACGGTCCTGATCGGTCTCAACCCGATCACGACTCAGCTCGCTCTGAACGACTCCACGCCTGGCTACCAGCTCGAAAAGGACGCCTTGGGACCCAAGCCGCTGCTGGAAGCGCCACCGGGCGGCAGGAACATCGTTACCGGCCTCGTGCTGGATACCGGCGGCATCAATCCGCGAGCCGTCGCCTGCAAGTGGCAAGCCGGCTCGAATTCGTACATGAACGACGTCAAGTTCTACGGCGGGCATGGAAGCGTCAATCTGGCGTTCCTGCCGCAGCCAGAGCCGCGTCCTGACGCTCGAGCCGGAATCTACAACAACAATCACACCGCCGATGCCGATATCCGCCGGAAGTGGGACTCGCAGTATCCGAGCCTCTGGGTAACCAACGGCGGCGGTGGGACCTTCAAAGACATCTGGACGGCTTCGACCTTTGCTCAGGCTGGAATGGCCGTATCGGATACAGCGACGGAAGGTCGGGTCTATGCGATGTCGAGCGAGCACCATGTCCGCAATGAGATCAAGTTCACCCGCGCCTCCAACTGGCAGGTGTACGCGCTTCAGATGGAAGAAGAGCGCGGTGAGGGACCAGCGGTCCTGCCGCTGAGCATAGAGGATTGCTCCAACCTTACCTTCGGAAACCTCTACATCTACCGCGTGATGAGCACCTACTCGCCCTATCCGTACGGCGTCAAGATTCGGCGCTCGCACGACCTGCGCTTCTTCAACGTTCACACGTACGGACCGAGCAAGTTCACGGTCGACGATACGGTTGCCGACCTCTCGACCGGCCTTCACAGCCGATCCCGTGAGATCGCCTCGCTCTACGTGTCGGGCGAAGGCGGCAAGCCGCATCTGACGGCCGGAGTCGAGAAGCTCGCCGGGGGGTTCAGCAACATCGACAATCTGGCGACCGACGCCGAAGGCAACGTCTACTTCGTCGACGCTCGATGGCAAAGCATCTACCGCTGGATGCCGGCAACCCACGAGCTGCAGCTTCTGAGAGACAACGCCCTGAGCCCAGTGGGTCTGACCGTCGACAAATCCGGGAACGTGATTATCCTGACTTCGACTGGCAGCGTCTACTCGTTCAAGCCAGGTTCCAGCGACGACCTGATCACGATGCTCGATGCCAAGCCGCTATCATCCCATCCGGACGGAATCGCCGTGCTTCCCACCACACGATGGAGGGACTCGCACGACTTCCTCTCAGCCAATCAGAAGCCTGCGCCGTGGGAATACGTTTCGCCGGATGGCTCGTTGTTCATCCCCGCCACAAACGACTTCAAGAACGCTGGGCCGAACAGCTCGATCTTCTCCACCATCGACCTGATCCGCGCGTACCAGCTCACCCAAGCCAGGCCGGGGGCCACCGTTTACATTGGGGACGAATTCGGGCAGAAAACCTACTCGTTCAAAGTGAGTCCTGATGGTTCGCTCTCTGACCCGAGGGTAATCGCCGAAGAAGGTGAGGCGGGAGTGGCGACAGATTCTCACGGAAATGTGTATGTTTGCGCCGGAGACATCTTCGTTCACGACCCATCGGGCAAGCACATCAATCGTATCGAGCTTCCCGAGCGGCCCACCAGCATCGTCTTCGGTGGCGCCGACGGAAAGACGCTTTTCATTGGCGCTCGAAGCTCGCTTTATTCAATTCGCATGCGCTAGACAGGCCAAAATATCTGGGTGTCTACGAACATGATCGAGGTCAAGGACCTCCGCAAGACGTATGCGGGTGGCACGGAGGCGGTCCGGGGCGTGAGCTTTTCGGTACCTGCCGGCGGCTTCTTCGGGTTTCTGGGCCCCAACGGAGCCGGCAAGACCACGACCATCAACATGATGGTGAACCTGGTAAAGAAGACGTCGGGCCAGATATTCATCGATGGGCTCGACCTCGATCGCAATGCCCCCAAGATCTACGAGCGGGTCGGTTTCGCCATGCAGGAGATCGGGCTCGATGAAACGGCTACCGCCCGAGAGATGCTTCAGCTTCACGGGCGGCTCTACCACATGCCGAAAAGCGAGATCGACGAGCAGATCGCGAAGCTGCTGAAGCTGGTCGAGCTCGAGAAGGTTGCGGACCGGTACACATCGACTTACTCGGGGGGCATGCGGCGGCGCTTCGACCTGGCCCTTTCACTCATCCACAATCCCAAGGTCCTCTTTCTGGATGAGCCGACGCAGGGTCTAGACCCTCACGCGCGGCAGCTCATATGGAACCACTTGCGTGACCTCAACAAAAACGGCATGACGATCTTTTTGACCACCCACTTTATGGAAGAAGCGGAGGCGCTGTGTGACCGGCTGGCGATCATGGACAAGGGTCAAATCGTCACCGAGGGAACCGTCCAGGAGTTGCTGGAAAAGCACAATGCGAAGAACCTCGAGGAGGTTTTCTTGAACACAACCGGAAGCAACCTGGGAGAGGAGGAGGGCAACCTCAACGCCTCAGATCCATACGCGAGGTCGAGAGGCTAAGCCATGAACACATTCTTCTCGGACTGGTACTACCTCTCGATACGGAACACGAAGCAGATTTGGCGTCCTTGGATGGCGCTGATCCCTTCGCTGTTCATCCCGATCTTCTTCTTCGTCGTTAACTCTCAATCGTTGAGCGAGTTTTCAAAGGCGCCCGGCTTTCCCAAAAACATCTCCTACACGGATTTCATCGCGCCGGTGGCGTTGTTCACCGCCGTGTTCTTCTCCTCCGGCAACGCGGGCATCGAGCTGGTTCAAGATATCTCCAACGGCTATTTCAAGAAGCTGATCATCATGCCGATCAGTCGCATCACGATCGTGCTGAGCAAGCTGACCGAGATCGCCATTCAGGCGATAGTCCAAGGCCTGATTGTGCTAGTGCTCCTGTTCTGTGTCGGAGTCCATTTCAGCACTGGGGTGCTGGGGATCCTCGCTATCTTCGTGCTGCTCATGATCTTCGCGATGGGTTGGAGCTGCGTGGGCATGATCTTCGCGCTTCGCACCCAAAACGCCCGTCTCGTCCAGTCGCTCTTCATTCTGGTCTTCCCGTTCCTCTACCTAACGACCTCACAGGCGCCCAAGAACATGCTTCCCCCGTTCTTCCGGGGCATCGCCACGGTGAACCCCGTCACCTACATTCTGGAAGGAGTCCGCGCCCTGGTTCTTCGGAGCTGGGACGACCCGGCCGTGTGGCAAGGCTTCGGCATCGCGATCCTTTTCTTTGTGGTCATGGTCGCGCTGACCGTGGGTTCGTTTAGGAAAGCTCTGCGATAGGGCGCTTGGAGTCGAAAGGAGTGCCCTATGGCGCATTACCCTCGAGCTGACCTCGAATTCCTCTCGCGATGCCTAGGCCACCACAGTAATTGAATTAGTGGAAGAGCCCGTCGGGATAGCCGACGAGAATTCCGTCCGCCCGAAGCTCCCGCACCGCCTTCGCCGCCCAATGATCGGCTGGCACGTCGGGGAATTGCTTGAAAGAAGCACCTGGCTCTGGAACCTGAGCGCTGTCGATGAACGAACGATTGCGCAGCTCCAGTGACTCCATGCTCTCCATATCGACACCTAGGGCGCGCATTTCATAGTCGAACTCCTTGGTGGCTCTTTCGATGAAGCTAAGGCCTTTACGAAAATAGGGATCCTTGAACCTTTGGAGTTCCTTCGTCGCCTCTTCCACGTCGACCTCGGACTCCTTACTGCCCGTGGATTCTCGCGTTATTCGATCGAATCTGCTCTTTAGCTCATCCTCCAACTTACATATGTGCGAGAACGATGCGTGAACGGCAACGGCGATTTCGTAGCGAGTTTGATGGGAAGGGCCGTGAAATCCGATGCTGTCGGGATAGCCGACCAGGATCCCCTGGCTTTTCAACAAGGAAATCCCCTCATAGGCCCAGTGATTCTTCGGGTTATCCGGGAAGCTGCTCGGGTTCTGGCCGTTAACAGCAACGGCGAAAAGGCAAGCGCCAGAGGCCAACATCATAGCGCCAGCATACACCTGCACCCGCAGCCAAAAATGTAGCCGCAACCTGGTTTTTGGTCGCGTGAACCTCTCGATTCCTCCTCGGATTCAACGTGACCGCCTCGGTGGCGATACGTTTAAGCGACCACGAACTAGGTCGCGGCTACATTGGCGCTGCTATCGATACTTGCCGTCGGGGTAGCCGTGAAGGATTCCTTCCGAGCGAAGCTCCCGTACCGCTTTCGCGGCCCAATGGTTGGCAGGAACGTCTCGGAATTGCTTCAAGGCGCTTCCAGGCTCCGGAACCTTTGTGTGGATGAACGTTGGTTTGTACTGGGCGATTGCCACAGTTAGCATGAGCGTGGCGTTCAGCGATTTCACTTCGGTAGCAAACTCTTTGGCTGCTTTCTTCATGAGCACGATATCCTCGTCCCAACCTTTGGCGGCAGTGGCCTCGTCGCTCAGATGCTCAAACTCGTCTTTCGCCTCGTCGGTACCGGGAGCCATCGTTGCCA
>DASZPA010000348.1:0-30544 GCA_035550555.1 Fimbriimonas sp. | reverse complement strand
GTATGCGCAGCCCGCTCCAAGAGGATTCTCCGCCGCAGGTCCCAAATCGTTTCGCCAACCAAAGCTTGAAACACCCGATGAAAGTGGAACCTGGAAAGGCAAACCTGGTCGGCAACCTGGGCCGGCGTCAGCGGTTGGCCGAGGTTGTCCAGCACAAACTGGACAGCCTCTTCGATCCGCTTTTCGTGGTCCAGGCGAGTTCGCGTCCGCATCGCAGGAATAGTTTCTCCCCGTGGCCCTCAAGCCTACTTGCCTTTGGTTGCTCAATTGGGAAGCAAGTACACTCTCGCTTCCATGAGCGACGAACTATCCCCTCGCGAGTCGCGGCTCCGGAAGCTGGGCCGCATGCGCGAGATGGGGCACGACCCCTTTCGAGTAGAGAGCTTTCCCCGCCCTTACTCCGCCCAGGAACTGCTGGACGGATTCGAAGAGGGTAAACGGGTCGAGTTCGCCGGAAGGGTCGTGAGCTTCCGCCTGATGGGCAAAGCGGGATTCGCGCACATCAGCGACGGTGAGTCGCGAATCCAGGGTTACTTCAAGAAGGACGACCTTGGCGAGGAGGCTTGGGAGCTCTACACGCTGCTCGACCTCGGCGATCACGTCGGCGTGACCGGCTTTCTCTTCATCACCAAGACCGGCGAGAAGTCGATTCATGTGGATTCGCTGACTCCGATCAGCAAGGCGCTGCAACCGCTGCCTCTCGGCAAGGAGAAGGATGGGCAGGTCTTTTCGGGCCTCTCCGACGTCGACACCCGTTACCGACACCGGCACCTCGATCTGCTTGCGAACGCCGACGTCCGACAAACGCTGATCCAGCGCTCGAAGATCGTCGCAGCCGTCCGGCGCTACTTCGATGGCGCAGGCTATATCGAGGTCGAAACGCCGATGCTTCAACTGGAGGCCGGCGGCGCCACCGCGCGTCCCTTCAAGACGCACTACAACGCCTACGAGATCGACGTGAAGCTGCGTATCTCTCTGGAGCTGTATCTCAAGCGGCTGATTTGCGGCGACATTCCGAAGGTGTACGAGATCGGCCGGGTCTTCCGTAACGAGGGCCTCAGCAACCGGCACAACCCCGAGTTCACGCTGCTCGAGTTCTACGAGGCGTACGTGGACATGGAGACCATGATGCGCCGCGTGGAGGAGTGCTTCCGCGCGGTGGCTGTCGAGGTATTTGGTTCCACGGAGGTCTTCTGCTTCGGGCGACCGACCGACTTCGGCAAGCCTTGGAACCGAGTGAACCTACTCGAGGAGATTGAGCGCCTCAGTGGCCTCACACCTCATGACTTGGCAACTCTCGAGAACGCGAAGCATGCGCTGGGGCATCGCCAGGTGGTAAATCCGACGACTGGCAAGAGGATCTCGGCCGATGACGAGAACAACCTCGGCGGTCTGATCGAGAAGCTCCTGGAGGTCTTCGTGGAGCCGACGCTGCAGGACCCGACCTTCGTGGTCGGCTACCCGGTGGAGACTTCCCCGCTCGCCAAGAAGGACCCGCACAATCCGCGCATGACTCGCCGATTCGAGGGTTACATCGCAGGTCGAGAGGTTTGCAACGCGTTCAGCGAGCTGAACGACCCGATCGACCAGCGCGAGCGGTTCGCCGCCCAGGTGGTGGAACGAGAGAAGGGCGACGAAGAGGCACATCCCATGGATGAGGAGTTCCTCTATGCCGTGGAATGCGGCATGCCCCCCACCGGCGGCTGCGGCATCGGCATCGACCGGATGGCGATGATGCTCACCGGCACCGAGCACATTCGCGAGGTGCTACTTTTCCCGTTCATGAGGCCGGAGGCGAAGGATACGGACGAGGGCCGAGAGGGTTAAAAACAAGACGGTTGCAGGTTGGCAAGCTTGTGAGTTGTTAAGGGGAGATAGGAGGAATGCGGTTTGTAAGCCTTCCCTCAGGCTTACAAACTTGCCAATTACAAACCTTCTCCTGCGTCCAACCACGCCTTGAGCGGCGACGCGCTTTCCTGCCTGAACCAGTCGTGCGGGTATTCGTCGCCGTTCAGAAACCGAAGGATCTGGTGCGGCATTGCGGTTTGCTCGGCCTCCGACATCTCTCCGGGCCAATCGACGCTTTTCCATGCCCGGCCGGCGGGCTGGACGTCGATCAGCGACAAAACGGAGGCGTCCACGCCCGACTCCTCGATCAGCTCCGTCGCGGCACGCTGGACCAACACATGCGAAGTCTCGCCGTGCCCCAAGAGGCTACCGTTCTTTTCCAGGTACTTCCGAGCGCAGTTTGGGCCGATGGCGAGAACCACATGAGTCGCCCCCGCAAGAGCCTCGGCCCAGTCGTCTGAAGACGTCAACCGATGGCCGCAGTGGTTCATATTGAAGCAGTAGCGGGCAAAGCGGTCGAACAGGTCGAGCCGCTCGTCGTCGGCGTCCCAAAATCGAATGTCAAGCGGTCTTTCTCCGAAGTAGGTTGCCAAAGACGCGATCACGGGAGGCATGCAGCGCACACTTCCCGCTCCCAACACGGCCAGGTTGACAACGTCCGTCATTGATTAATATCGCTTATCGAGGCAACTCACATCAACGCCAAACGGCAGTCCAAAGTTGCCAAAGAGTTGGACAGATTCCCAACTTACGCCGTTCGAGGGACCGTGTTCGCGATCAGACGAGCCTTGCGGGCCCGCGAGATCGCCTCTTCGCTGACCTCATGCTCGAAGCTGCGGAAACCGGCTAGTTCGAAACCATGCTTCTCAGCGAGCGCCGAGATCGTCTCGACCTGCTCAACCGAAACGTCCTTGCCGAGGGTGAAGTTGTAAAGAGCCGGGTTCCCTTCCAGCGCCAACATCATCGTTTCGCTCATGCAGGCGAAGGCGGTCTTGGCTGGGAATCCAAAGTCGAAATGGAAATCGACGTTGCCGGGCACTCGCACGACGCCACCCTCGATCACCAGAACGTCCTTTCGCTGCTCCGCGACTCGCGTACTCACGTCGCGCGGGCGAGCAACGTCGCAAACCACCGCGCCTGGCTTAAGGTGCTCGGGTTGAACGATCGCGGTCTCGCTAGATGTCACCGTAATGATCGCGTCTGCTTCCTTGATCGACTTGACCTCATCGGAAGCGACAGCGTTCGGCATCTCGGAGGCAACTTCGCGCGTCCGATCCAAGTCGCGTCCCACAAGGACCACTTTCTCGAACTCTCGCGCCAGAATCCTGGCGCAGGTCTTTCCTATCGAACCGGTTGCGCCGATCACGGCGAGAGTCGCGGACGGCACCTCGACGTCGAGTAAGTGACACGCTCTGAGAATTCCCTGGATGGCCGTCGCGACGGTGTAGCTGTTCCCGGTCGTCACGCCGATCTTGGAGCGTTGAGCGATCGTGATCCCGCCGTCGCCAACCACACTGGTGAAGGCGCCCAGCCCGATGAGCGATGCGCCCTGCGCCGCGGCGATCTCGGTGCACTGGACGATCCTGTCGTACACGAACTCCGTCGGCATCGACTTGACCATCATGTTCGGGGTCAAGGGACAGCCAATGAACCACCCTTCGGATTCAACTCCGGTCTTGCTTCGGATGCCGGTGATGTCGCTCACCACGATGGGTTTCTTGAAACGCAAAGCCGTCTCGATGAACGACTCGGGGAAGTACTGCGCGATCGGATACTTGCGAGCCACATCGCCCTTGTTGATCGGGTGGATGACGAATCCGAACTTAGTCATATTCGAGGTGGCTTTCCAGCACGAAGCCTCAAATCCACGACCCCATCACCTCTCCCCTTCGCGGGAGAGATCGGCGAGCTTGCGAACCGGGAGAGGGGGACCAAAACCATTTCGTAAAAGTCCACTACATTTCTTCGGCGGGTCTGAGAAGGGTACCAGATGGTTCTACGCGGTCAATTCAGATCGATCACGTTCGGCTTCCAATCGAGCCTCATCAGCGTGTCCAGGTAGTCCTGCTCGGTGAGCTGGTCGGGTCCCTTGCCCAAGAGCGCCACGATGACGCCTTCCATCACGTTTGTCGCGAACGTCTCCCCGCCAATCACTGGCGTGGTCGTGATCGCCCGCTTCACCTTCCACGACTTGAGCAGCTCCAGGTCGGCCTTGCGAAGAGTCTGAGTCAAGATCGTCTTCCCTGCCAGGTTGTCTGGCGCATATTTGTGAATGTAGTGCCAGTCGCCACAGATGAAGGTGGCGTCCTCGAACGCCTTGGTGAACTTGGGCGTGCGCTTCTCCTGCTTCTCGCCCGTCGGATAGAACCATTTGAACGGAAGCTGAGTGACGAGAGGAAGCACGAGCGAGCCGAACGTCTTTACCTGGCTGTACTTGGTCAGAGCGATCGGAAGTCCCAGGCTGTACATAAAATCGCCAAAAACCACTTGGGCTCCCGACTCGGACAACGCTTGCGCCATGCCGAACCTGTCGACTGCGGACACCAGGAGCACCTTCTCCTTCTTGAAGTCGACAACCCCGTCCCGCTGCAAAGACTTGATCGCTTCCCGTTCCAGCGTGTGTTTGAGGCCGCTCCCGTCGACGACCGGCGTCTTCTTGGCGGTCGAAATCAGATCGAATATTTGTTTAAACCGATATCGCTTGTCGCCGACGACAATGTAAATGTCGGCGCCACCGACGCCGAGCGCGTCGACTTTGCCGTCCAGCTCTCCGAACATCTGCGAGAACTTCTGCAAGTCCCCGTCGGTTCCAATCCGTTCCAAGGTGAACGGCTCGCCCAATATCTCTACTTCGTCGCGCTTGTCGCGCTTGCTGGTGCCGAGACTGATCGAGACAACACGCTTCATCGGTCGGACCAGTATAGTGCGACCGCCTACAGGCTATGCCGAAGCGTTCTTCGGCGGCCGCAACGACCCGATTGCCAAGCCGACCAACGAACCGATGGTCGCCGGAATCAGGGCCACGATTGTTTGATAGAACATGTCATGCCTCAGCTCCCTGAATTGATAGGACACAAGCGTGCAAATCGGAACGGCGCTGAAGAAGAACAATGTGTTCCGGACAAACCGCTTTGGTTCCGCGGCGGTCGAGATGCCGCAGGTGAGAAGCAAGACTCCCACCGCCCACTGGACTTCATTTCCGAAGACGTCAAAGAAACCAACGGCGGCCCAACCGACCAGGTAGGCAAGCTGCTTGGGCCAAGTTGCCGCACGAACGCGTAGAGCTCCTAACACAATATCCAAACCCTCCTTGGGTCCAACCCGGACCTCGTCCAACAAAGCCTCGAACTCATCCCCGAACTCCTCCTGCCAAGGCTTGGGATAAAGTTTCGACCAGGCGAACCGCTTCATGCGAGCCTCGCTTGGCCAATCTTCACGATCGGCGCCCAAGTCTTGAGGAAGGCCGCCATCACTTCCCTTCCGGACGGCGTGATCTCATAAGGCCTCGCGCGGTCTGAGCTGGGAAGCGGACGGATGAATCCTTGCTTCAGCAGCTTGGAAATCGCGGCGTACAGGGTCCCAGGGCCAATCGTGACGCCCATCTGCTTCTCCACGTCCACCATGATCGCGTACCCGTGCTTGGGGCCTTCCGCAAGCGAGATCAGGATCAGCGTGGCCGGCTCTCCATACCGGCCCAGCCCCTCATTTTTCGATGACTCAGACGTCATGCGATATATCTTATCACACTATATCGTGATACGTACTACATTTTGCTCGGACGAATCCTCAGGAACACTCCCAGCGAGACAGGGTGTTTGCCATAGAGCGGTTCCAAAGAGCCCGGAAAGGTGTAAAGCCCCGCATAGACTCCGAAGCCATAGTCGAACTGGTCGTGGCTGTAGAAGTTGTGAACGTCTCCGAACACGAGCTTGCTGACGTTATAGGTCCCCGCCGGCACTTGGAAAAGCTCGTCCTCGTCGACATTTTCGAAGCGGGCAAAGAGGGCGTCTTTGGCATGGAAGTACGTGGCTTCCGCGAGATACGCATTCGTTGCCGACGAACCCTCCTGCAGCCGCTGCCCCCAAAGAACCGTGGCCGAGATGCTGTCGGTGGGAGAGAACTCGTGGCTGTATGCGATGCTGGCGGTGGTGCGATGCTGGTCTTCTCCCGGAGCGAGCGCCTCAGGAGACTTCAAGTATCCATAGGACGCGCTCAGGGACCAATCTTTCGAAGGGTTGTAGCTCAAGCGTCCGGAAGCCGAATTAAGCGCCACCGGCCCAATCGTGTAGCGATTCTCGCCTGGCTCCTGGCCGTTGAACACAGAGCCCTCCAGCTTCCACTTGTTGGCGTAGACGAGACCGGCAGTCACAACTCCAAAGCTGATGTGCGTGCTGTCGAACCAGTGGTGGGTGATCGGCGACAGCGGGATCTCCAATCCGCTCGCCCGGTGCATGAACATTACATTGCCCAGCGCGGGCTCCCCAACAGGTCCCCCATAGACGAATCCGCTCCAGTCGCGAGAGATTGGATGACTGTAGGTCAGGGCGAGCTCCGAAAACAGATTGTGGGGGTGCTGTCGGTCCACGAGCGGCACTCCATTGGCGGTCTCGCCGGTCTGGAAGAGGTCGGGAACGCCCTTCTCGCCGTTGATGACCGGATCGAGAGAGGTCATGAAGTTGAATCCCAGCGTTCCACCGCCGACCTTCCTGCTTCCCATGAGCATAGCCATGGAATCCGTGAAGAACCCCTTGCTGCCGCGGGGACTGTTGTCGTCCGAGTAGCCCGCTTGCATGGTTCCCATCACGCTCCAGTCGAAGCCAAGGGCCGAGGGCAGCATCTTCATGAACATGGGGGAGGAGTCGGGCTGCCATGAGGTACCGGACCCCTCGCGGTTCATCGGCCAGTCTCCCAAAGAGCCTTTCATCTCCATCCCATGCATGCCCCCCATGGGCTCCATTCCATGGTCCATGCTGCCACCTGGCGTGAGCTCGAAGGCAAGTGTGACGCCCTTTACATGCAGCTCAAGACGGTACTCGCCCATGTGAGGGAGCGTGACCTCGACGTTGTAATGGCCGGGCTTTTCACCCTTAGTGACCTTGGGTTTATCCAACATCATTCCCGCCATCGAAGGCATTGTGAGATCGGCGGTGACGCTAAGACCTTCGCTGGGCGCCATGGAGGTCGCATCCATGAGGAAGACATCGAGTGTGAAAGGATTACCTGTCGGAACGGACTTCAGGTCCGTCTCGATCGAGGCCATGTAGGGCCGGACGGTTACGGATTGCTGCGCGAAGGACGCAGTCGAGAGACTGGCAACCAGGGCCAGAGCAAAAAGGTGGGTGGGGCGCAAGGGTTATTCTCCTGTTGTGGTCGTGAACGGCGAAAGAGTCGTTCACACGGCAGGAGGAGCGCGGCCGGAGTCCGGTGGTCGAAGGATCTTTCGGAAGAGCTCCGCCGACCTTCTGAGAACCGCAACCGCTTTGCCAACCGTCCGCACACAGACTCTTTCAGTTGTGCGCTTGAGTCCAGCGGGAGTCACGAAGCGGATTGAGCTGGAAACATGGAGCACTTTGGCTCCGGGGCGGATCTGACATCCGCACGATGTCTTGCAGCAGCAGTTTCCCGTACAGCAAGCGCGGTGGCTCTTCGCGGGAGGCGCCGGCGTCGAAGCCCAAAGCGGGATCAGTTGGACAAAAAACGCGAAAACGCACAAAAAGGCGAGGGCCGTTCTGCGCGTTGACTTCATGGTTTTTCGATACCGAAGCGAGAGTGTAAGTTCCCCGAAATTACCTCAGGGAGCGTCTGCGAAGAGCTGCCAGCACGGCGACGCCAGCTGCAATGCCGACTGCGGTCACGCTGACTCTTCCGAAAGCCTTCACGAAAGGCTCGTTGTAGATAAGGCAATTCACGGCGATGGCCGTCCCGAGCAAAGTAGCTGCACCGAGCAACGAACCCAGGAACACTGGCTTGTCTTTACAATTCATCTCCGCCTTGCTTCTATGGTACGGCTTATTGATACGGTTTCGGTAACGCTCTTGTGTTTAGCTACTACCAACATTCAATCGACGAGTTGCCTTACTCGGGAAGTGCCTCAGGCGATAACCATTTGACGTTGGCTATATGCCATTCCTTGCACCGCTCTCAGGCTTTTGGCCCACAATCTCAACGTGGAGCGGAAGCCGACTCTGAGCCCCAGCAAGATCACGACGTACTTGGCGTGCCCCGTCAAGTATCGCTGGACCTACGTCGACAGCCGCGGCAAGTGGTACCTCCGAGCGCGCAGCTACTACAGCTTCGGCACAACGCTTCACCATGTGCTCCAACGGTTCCACGACTCCGAAGACACAGGCGTGAACACGACAGGAGAGGTTCTGGCAGCTTACGAAGAGAGCTGGATCGATGCGGGCTTCAGTTCAGCTGAGGAGATGGCTGAGGCGTACGGCGAAGGGAAACTCATCTTGGAGCGTCACGTCGAGGAGGTCCAGCGCCGCCCAGCCACCGCAAAGACGCTGTTCGTCGAACGGCAGCTCCGCTGGGACGCGGGACAGTTTGTACTTGTGGGCCGCTTGGACCGAGTCGACGAGTACGAGGACGGCTCTCTCGAGATCGTCGACTACAAGTCCGGCCGGGAAAGTGTAGATGAGGACGACGTGCGGTTCGATTTGGCCCTGGGTTGCTACCAGCTCCTTCTGAAGAAGAAACTCCCAGACCGCGACGTGCGGGCCACTCTCGTTGCGCTGAGGTCTGGCCAATCCGCATCGGCTTCGCTCTCCGACGCTGAATTGGATGAGTTGGAGGCAGACATCCTCAAGCTTGGAGCCATCATCCTCGACGAAGAGTTTTATGAGCTGACGCCGAAGCTCAAGCCGCTGTGCCACGGCTGCGACTACCTGCCGCTCTGCAAAAGACACGAAGATTTCGCCGAGTCTCTGGCGGCTTTGCAAGAAGCTTAGATGTCCGCAGTCCCTCCCCTGCCCGTGGGCTCGATCCTCGACAGCCGCTACGAGATAGAGGATGCGCTTGGGCGCGGAGGGTTTTCCGTGGTCTATTCGGCCATAGACCGGCGACGGGAGGATCGCGTCGTCCTTAAGGAGCTGGCGCCAGCAGGTTCTCAGCGCGGTGGCGACGGCTATCTCGACCTTGGCTCTGATGCCGCGCGCCTCAGAAGCCACTTCGTTGAGGAAGCGGCCGTCCAGAGCAAGTTCAACGTGCGTGGGCTGGTGCCGATACGGGGCTGGTTCTCCGAGAACGGCACGGCCTATATCGTGTCGGAACGCCTGGTCGGGGCGGAGACCTTGCACGACTTCCTCCTCAAACATGGTCCCTTGACCGTCGACGGAGCGCTCGATATCTTCTTTCAGCTCCTAGAGACGGTGGAGGCAATCCACCTGAGGGGCGTTCTGCACAGGGACATTAAGCCTTCGAACGTTCTCATCACGCCGAACGGCGCGGCCTACCTGATCGACTTCGGCTCCGCCCGCGAGTGGCAGACGACCGGCGATACTTCGAGCACGATCCTGTTCACCCCGGGATTTGCGCCGCCTGAGCAGTTCAGCACAACGGCCAAACGCGGACCGGCCACAGACATCTACGCCCTCTGCGCCACTCTTTTCCAGATGATTGTCGGACATCCACCGACGAACGCCGTCGATCGATCGGCCGGCGCGGAGCTGCTGGGACTCGATGTCTTGCGGTCTCGTGCTGGATCTTCCGTGGCCAACGCCGTGGAAGCCGGAATGACTTTGAACATGACCGGCCGCCCGCAGTCGATCGCTGAGCTGCGAGGCCTGTTGGAGGAAGATGCCGCGCCGTCTACCGGGGACGATCTATTGGACCTCGACGAGCGTCTGTACCAGTCCCAGCGATTCTCATTCGACAAGCGCGAGTGTCCGGCGTGCGGCGGCGTTTTGGAAGAGGCGAAGCCGATTGCCAAGAACGTGTGCCCCGTTTGCCGAAAGGGGATCGTCCAGCAGCGACGGGTCGATCGTCACCTCTGCCCCGTTTGCCGCGCGGCGCCCCTCAAGAGACACGAGAACGGTGCAAAGCCCTACATCTGTCCCCATTGCGGAATCGGGGTTTTGACCTATGCACGGAAAGGACTGCTAAGCTCTCAAATCATCGCTTCCTGTCCCGAGTGTCGCTCCACGGGAGAGTTCGCGAACGGTAAGTTCACCTTGGCCGAGACACATGGAGTCGGGCGTCAAGCTCCTCGAGCCTCGGTCGTTTGGAAATGCGATTCTTGCGACGGGCAGTTCGACGAGGTCGCGGACGGGCAGTGGGAGCAGGTAGCGCCTCCCCCCAGGCGGTACACGCGACTTTATCCCGACGAATGGGCGAACGTGGCGGCCGGCCTGCCTCCTGGGAGTGGAAACGCGGAATGCGACGCATGCGGAGCCGACTTCTATCTCGACTCCAACACGGTGACGCTCCTTTCCGCAGCCCACGATCCTCACCGCTTCGCCGCCGATTACGAAGGTCGCCGCCTTCGCTTCGAGGACCTGCGCTGGCTGGCTGCAGGAAAGTCCAGCCCGCACGCCGGCTTTGTCTGCGAGCAGTGCCACACCGAGTTCGATTCGATGGGAGAGCAACTGGTCCTGGTCCATTCCACCAAGAAGCAGCTCGCTTCCCACTCAGGCGAAACGAGGGCTTTGGAAGATTGGCATCGGCTGGCAAGGAGGCTTCCGCAGAAAGGCCACGAAGAGGAGCTGAGAGAGCTGCTGCCTCGGGCACTGCGGGAAGGCTACTGGAGGGGCGATGTGGGGTTCGAAGGTCAGGCGAGCCTCGCCTGGAAGGGCCCGGCGCAGCGGTTGGACATCGACCAGGAAGGGACGTTGACGATCGATCATGCCGGCGCCTCGTTCGGAGGGCTCATCAAGAAATGGAAGAGCGACCGAAACGGCCTTGTCTCGGCCTTTGTCCAAGGAGACGACCTTTCCCTGGAGACCGGCGACGGCGAGGTAGCCGAATTCGAGCTCGAGCCCATGGACCTTACCGCCCACCTGAAGAGCGGGCCGTGCACGATAAGTCTGACCGCCGAAGACTTGGCGCAGCGCCTGAGGCTGCCGGCTATGTCGTTCGATGCCGAAGAGGAACGCTAGGCAGGCGTAGCCCGTCTTGGGTCACGGACACCCGGATCAGCCTGTCCAGAATCACCTTCACCGAGCCGGCCAGCGGAAACGCAACCAGCATCCCTGGTAAGCCGAACAGCGCTCCTCCGCAAAAGATCACGAACATCGAGACCACGGGACTCAATCCCACGCTGTTCCCCACCATCTGCGGGTAGATCATGTGGTCGAACACCGCGCCGATGGCGAAGTAAATCAGCGTCACGAGCGTCGCGTAGGCCCAAGGGCTCGCAAACGGATGGACGATCCCGCCGGTCACGTCGCTGAAACCGATAACACTGAACACGATAAGCCCGGAGATGATGTTGCCGATATACGGGATGAGATAGAGTCCCGCGAACAGCGGCCCGAGCAAGATCCAGCCGGGGACCGCGGTGATCCCCAGGAAGGTCGTCATCACGATGCCGTAGATGAGAACAACTGTGGTGATGCCGCGCAGGTATTTGATGAACACCTGACCGATATCGTTGAGGATGCTCACCGCGCTTGCGCGGATGGAAGGAGGAATCCACCTTGGACCATGCCGGCGGAAATGGTCCATATCCAAGAGGATGAGATAGACCAACAGCGGAACGATAATCACGAGAACCAGATGTGAGAACAGGCCGGTGATGATTCCGAACGCGGAGTTCGAGAAATCGCGTACCGCTTTTGTGATCTGCGGCGTGTTGGGCCGGACGTACTGTTCCATGATTCCCTCGCGAGTCGAAGGGAGACCGAGCCGCGACAAGGTATCCCCATACCGCGACAGCAGCGCGTCGATCTTGCCGGAGGTGGAGGTCTCTGCCTGAGCTTGGAGCACCGGGTCCCAGCGAACGAAGAAGCTGTCGTTGCTGCTTTGTGAGAGCGTGTTCGTCCAGTTCTGGACCCGATCTCCCAGCGCGGAAGTTTCGCGAGAGATGCTGGGCGCGACCACCACGCCGATGCCGCCCACGACGACAAAGAACGCCGACATCACGATGAAGACGGCGGCTTTCCTAGAGATGCCACGCAAGCGCAGCTTGCGAACGGTCGGCTCAAGCAGAGCGGCGATTATGAAAGAGACGACGAAGGGTAGGAGAATCCCACGGACTAGATAAATAAAAGAGAGGGCGGCCACAACAAGGACCGCCCACAAAAGGATTCTCCAGCCAGGCATGCTGAAATTTAGACGCCCAGCTCTTCTGCCGCGCCGTTAACCGCGCGTTTCGCTCGCTGCTCGTTGACCCACTCTTCGGTCTTACCTTTCAGCTCGCTGAACTTGTCGGACAGGTCGCCCCGGAGTTCGCTGCCGGCCTTCGGTGCAAACAGCAGCCCCGCGGCCGCACCGATGATCGCGCCGAGTCCTACTCCCGCGAGCATGTAAATCAAAGCATTGCTATCGTCGTTATTGTTGCTCAAGCCTAATTTCCTCCGTAGATCTTCCATTTTACGCTCCTTGCCGGATTAATGGCAGCGACTTGGTATCACCCCAAACGCTCATTAAGGAGACGAGGTTGCGCGCAGCCCTGTTTCCTACATCGGTTCCCTTCCACGAACCCTCCAGCAGCAGAACTGCAATATGAACCTATTTTAAGACCTTAGCGCCACTATCCAGGTGACCAAAAGGCCCAGCGTACGCGTCTGCATCTCCACGACTTACAAACTCGCCAGCTTACAAACTTCTCCTCCTTTAAGGCGTATGCTATGCACAGACGTCGCCGCCGCGGTTGTTCTTAACATTTGGGCGGCCACGACGGCGTCGCCGAATCCAACCCAAAGGAGGGAATTTGGTGAAGCAATACACCGCAGATAAGATTCGGAACGTGGCCATTGTAGGTCATGGCGGTTCGGGCAAGACCATGCTCGTAGAACATATGCTCTACACCGCCGGAGCGACAGAGCGAGTCGGCAGCGTGGAGGCCGGGAACACGCAGAGCGACTTCGACCCCCTGGAAGTCCGCCGCAAGATCAGCCTGAGCGCCAGCGTCTTGCCGCTGGAGTGGCACGGCTGCAAGATCAACCTCATCGACGTGCCGGGTTACCCCGACTTCATCGGCGACCTCCACGGCGTGGCGCGCGTCGTCGAGTCGATGATTATCGTGACGGAAGCGAAGCGCGACATCGACGTCGGCTTTGAGCTGGCTTGGGAGATTGCCGAGCAGCACGGCCTCGCCAAATGCATTTTCGTGAATAAGTTGGAGCGGGACAACGCCGACTTCGCGGGGCTCATGGAGACCCTGCACTCGCGGTATGGCC
Source organism: Fimbriimonas sp. (assembly GCA_035550555.1). GTDB lineage: Bacteria > Armatimonadota > Fimbriimonadia > Fimbriimonadales > Fimbriimonadaceae > Fimbriimonas. Next base: position 17,354 of record DASZPA010000348.1, on the reverse strand, counting down.
GCATGGTGGTGAGCACTCAAATACCGATAGGCCACCAAGCGGCGTTCAGCGGGGTACTGGACCTGCTGAACATGAAGGTTTACAAGGGCAAAGACCGCGGGCAGGAGATCGAGGAGGTCCCATCCGGTTACTCGGCCGAGGCGGAGGAGAGGCGCGAAAAGATCATGGACGCCGCCGCCGAGGGTGACGACGATCTCGCCATGAAGTACCTGGAAGGCGAGCAGCTCACCGAGGAGGAGATCGAGCATGGACTCCTGGTCGGAATCGAGACCGGCCGCGTCGTCCCTGTGCTTATCGGCTCCGCGCACAGCGGAATCGGCGTGGCCACGCTTCTCGACCGCATCTGCGGAGAGCTTCCGTCGCCGGTGGACGCTCCAAAGCGCGTCACCGAGACCGGGATCGTGTCTTCGTTGGCAAAGGATGGCAGCGAAGGGACGATTCTGAAGACCGACGGTCCCACGCTCGCTTACTGCTTCAAGACCACTGCCGACCCTTACGTGGGCAAGATCAACTTCATCCGGTCGTTCGCAGGAACCGTCACGGTGGACGGTCACTACCGCAACCTAAACCGTGATATCGACGAGCGGGTTCATAACCTGGTCATCTCCCACGGTAAGGGACAGGAGGCTGCTCAGGCGATTCCTGCGGGAGACATCGGCGCGGTAGCCAAGCTGGCTGACACCCACACCGGCGACACATTAGCTTCGTCCAAGGATACAAAGGCGCTCCCCGAGATCGGCTTCCCCGATCCGATCTACCGAATCGCAATTCGCCCGGCGACGAAAGCCGACGAGGACAAGCTGGCGCCGGCCCTCTCGAGGCTCCTCGACGAGGACCCGACTTTCCGCCACAGCCGAGACGCTGGAACTCATCAGGAGATCCTGGAAGGCATGGGAGACATCCACCTGGATACCGTCATCGAGAAGCTCAAGTCCAAGTTCGGAGTAAGCGTGGTGACCGAAGAGGCGCGAGTCCCCTATCGAGAAACGGTACGCGGCTCCAGCAAGGCCCAAGGACGTCACAAGCGTCAGACCGGCGGCAAAGGCCAGTTCGGCGACTGCTGGGTGGAGCTCTCTCCGCTCGATCGAGGAGGAGGATTCACCTTCGAGAACAAGGTCGTGGGAGGAGCGATCCCCAAGAACTTCATCCCAGCTATCGAGAAGGGCATCCGCGAAGCGATGGAGCACGGGTTGGTTGCCGGCTATCCCGCGACGGACTTCAAGATCGTCGTCTACGACGGCAGCTATCACGACGTCGACTCGAACGAGCAGGCGTTCAAGATGGCCGGGGCGATCGCGTTGAGGGCTGCGGCCGACAAAGCACAGCCCGTGGTGCTCGAGCCGATGTTGGAGCTGGAGGTCGATGTTCCGGACGAGTGCGTGGGAGACGTGGTCGGCGACCTGAACGGACGCCGCGGACGTCTGGCAGGAATGGACCCCGCAGCGCCAGGCAAGACCCGCATCCGAGGCAGCGTTCCGATGTCGACCATGACTCGCTACGCCCTCGATCTGAGGTCGATCACCAAGGGTCGTGGACGGTTCAAACAGACCGTCTCGCACTATGAGGAGCTGCCGCCTCCGGAGCAGCAGAAGCTGGTTGACGAGTTCGCCAAAGTGCGCGCTGCGCGAGAGGCCGAACACTAAAGCCGAAGAGAGGCAATAAGGGTAACATTAGGAAAGGCTCGCACCACTGGATGGCGGGCCTTTCTTATGACGGAGGCTCAAACGTTAACCCGAACCCGCTTCAAACGAGCCCTCATTAAGTTGAGCGGCGAGGCTCTCGCCGGGGTCCATCAGTTTGGGCTCGATCCGAAGATCCTCAACTACATCGCGCAAGAGATCAAGCAGGTCCACGAGGGCGGTTTCGAAATCGCCATCGTGGTCGGCGGAGGCAACTTTGTGCGAGGCGAGACGTTCTCCGTGGAAGGTGGGATCGACCGCTCCGTCGCGGATCAGATGGGGATGCTGGGCACCCTCATGAACGCCTTGGCCCTTCAGTCGGCCATCGAGCATCAGGGCATCCAAGTTCGCGTGCAGAGCGCCATCAACGTCGCGCAGGTCGCTGAGTCGTTCATCCGCCGCAGGGCCATCCGCCACATGGAGAAAGGACGCGTCGTGGTCTTCGCAGCCGGCACCGGCAACCCATTTTTCACTACCGATACTGCCGCTGTCCTGCGAGCCCTCGAGATCGAGGCGAGCGTGCTGGTCAAGGCGACCAAAGTCGACGGCGTTTACGACAGCGACCCGCGCAAGAATCCGAAAGCGGTCAAGTACGACACGCTCGATTACGACACTGCGATCGAGAAGCGGCTGGGGGTGATGGATCAGACAGCATTCACCATGTGCCGCGAGAATAAGCTGCCCTTGATCGTGCTAGATTTCAATAACCCTGGAGGCCTGCTGGACGCCCTTTCGGGTGGCTCGACAGGCACCTTTCTTGGAGGTGAATGATGTCCGTTAACCAAATTCTCACCGACACCGAGCATAAGATGAAAGGCGCCGTGGACCACATGGTGCACGACTTCGGAACCTACCGAACCGGCCGCGCTTCCCCCGCCGTCTTGGAGCGGGTCCACGTCGAATATTACGGGACCGAGACTCCCATCTCGCAGATCGCGAACATCTCTGTTCCCGAGCCGCGCCAGCTGTTGATCCAGCCGTACGAAAAGTCGATGACGGGCCCGATCGAGAAGGCGATCATGAAGAGCGACCTGGGCATCAACCCCGTCAACGACGGCACGGGCATCCGCCTCACCTTCCCGCAGATGACCGAAGACCGCCGCAAGGAGATGGTCAAGCAGGTGAGCCACCGCACCGAACAGTGCCGAGTCGCGATCCGCAACGTCCGCCGCGACGGCATCGACCACCTGAAAGCCCTCGAAAAGAAGAAAGAGATCACCGAGGACGAGGTGAAGGGCCACGAGGGCAAGATCCAGAAGCTGACCGACCAGTTCGTGCATCAGGCCGACGACCTCGGCAAAAAGAAAGAAGCCGAGCTGATGCAGGTCTAACTCTCGGCATGTCGACTACTGCCGGCGAAAAGCAGAACGCGATCCGTGAAAGGGCGCTGTCTCTTGGGATCGACCTGGAGAACCTGCCGCACCACGTCGCGATCATCATGGACGGCAACGGCCGCTGGGCCGGCAAGCGTGGCCTCGGTCGCCTCCTGGGCCACCGCGAAGGATACAAAACCCTTCGCGGAGCGCTGCTCGCCGCAAGTGAGCTTGGCATCGGATATCTGACGGTTTACGCTTTCTCCGCTGAGAACTGGCGGCGACCGGAGGATGAGGTCGTTGGCCTCATGAAACTGATCGAGCAGGCCGCCAAAGACGAGCTGCGCTCGATGCACCAAAACAACGTACGGATCCGCGTCGCGGGTCGCATCGAACAGGTTCCAGACGGTCTGCGGCGGGCTCTGGAACACGGCATCGAGACAACCAAGGCGAACAGCGGAATCACATTCACCCTGGCGATCAACTACGGAGGACGCGCCGAGATCGTCGACGCCGTCCGCGACATCGTGGCTTCGGGCACCGAGCCGGAGGACATTACCGAAAACCTCATCGCCGCCCACCTCTACAATCCCAGCCACCCCGAACCCGACCTTATGATCCGAACGGCGGGCGAGATGCGCTGGAGCAACTTCCTGCTTTGGCAAGCCGCCTACTGCGAGCTCTACGTGACCGATGCTCCGTGGCCGGAGTTCACTCCCGAGATCCTTTTGGACGCAGTGCGCACGTATCAGAAGCGCATCCGCAAGTTCGGCGCGGTGGTATAGCGTCGGTACGCTCGCGCGTTTTGAGAGTGCGACATCAGATCGCGGCCGCGAAGGATGAGGGTTCCACCGGGCTCTCGATCGGCGTCACGATCCGTGGTAGCAAGGGGCAAATCCTCGAAGTGACTTCGTAATTGATCGTGCCCAGCTTGGTGGCGATCTCTTCCGCGTCGATTCTTTCCTGCCCTTGGCCGCCCAACAGCACGACTTCGTCTTCCGTCTTCACTTCGGGCACGGCGGAAAGGTCGACGGCGAACATGTTCATTGCGACGCGACCCAGCACTGGACAACGCCGTCCGCCGACGAGCACGTCGCCCGAATTCGACAGTCCGCGGTCAAATCCGTCGCTGTAGCCCTGCGGCACAATGCCGATCCGCATGGGCCTGGGAGTGACGTAGGTCAATCCGTATCCGACGGGGTGTTTGGCCGGCAGCTCTTTCACTTGCGCCAGGTGGGTCACCCAGCGGAGGACGGGCTTGAGGCCGACGTCGGAGTGCGTTCGTGCCAGCGGCGCCGAGGGGTAGAGGCCGTAGATTCCGATTCCCAGCCGTACTAGATCTCGGGCGTTGTCCTGCTCCACGGTCATCGCTCCCGAGGTTGCCGAGATGTGGCGCTTGGCAATCGGATAGCGAGCCCTCACTTTCGCGGACGCCTCATCGAATACTTCCGCCTGGGCCAGGGCGTGGGTGAGATCGGTCGTGTCCTCGATGTTCGCGAAGTGCGCATAGACTCCTCGAACCTCGATCTGCGGATGCTTGGCAAGCTCCTCGATCAGAGCGTCCAATTGCGAAGGCAACGTTCCAAGCCGGCCCAAGAGCGCATCCACCTTGATGTGCACCTTCGCTGGCAGACCCGTTTCAACCAGTGCCCCAAGCGTCTCCATGTCGAACAGTCCGAGTTCCGCTCCAAAGGCGATGACTTCCGGGAGGCTGCATCTTGGTACATATCCGAGCACCAGAACGCGTTTGTGCGAGACGGCTCGAACACGGAGCAGCTCATCGAGGTCGTCGACCTGGAAGTAATCGGCGTACGGCTCGAGGACCGAGCACACCTCGTCCAAACCGTGACCGTAGGCGTTGCCCTTTACAACCACCGCCACTTTCTCCTGCGACGAAATCAGGCTTCGCAGCGAGCGGTAGTTCTCGATCAAGGCTTTCGAATCGATCTGGATCTCGGAGAGGTTCATAACGTCACTTTCTCTAATTCCAACGTCCGCCCGGCCAGATTTGTGGAGAGCTTTTCGTAAGTGGCCGTCCAATCGGTCACGCAATACCGCCTCTCCTTGGTCCTTCCCAGCCTTCCCTCGATCTCCGGGTGACGGCGCAGGTAGTCGGCCAGCTTTTCCGGAACGATTTCGTCTTGGCTGATGACTTTCGCACGCGTTCTTGCGCGCACCCTCTCCTTGATCAGGCAGTAGTGGGTGCAGCCCAGGATGACCGAGTCGACACCGCTCAGTGGGGCCATGTAGTCGTCGATGACCGGGTCGATGTACTTGAGGCCGTCGTTCTCGATCAGCGGGACCAGAAGGGGCGCCGACTGTTGAACAACGGTCGCGGAAGGATGGACCCGCCTCATTTCCCGGCCGTACGCATCCGATTCCACCGTGCTGGCAGTGGCAAGCACACCGACCGACTCGCAGCCGGCCGCTTCTTCGCATGTGGGAATGATCACGCCGAGTACGCGCCGGTCTGGGTAAAAGCGCGGCAAATACTCCTGCTGGCTCTTCCGAAGCGCCTCCGCGGAAGCGGTATTGCAGGCGAGGATCACGAGCTGGCACTCATGCTCGAACAGATAGTTCAGCGCATCCGAAACGAATTCATGAATCGTCTCCTGGGAGCGGGTTCCATACGGCACCCGCTTCGTGTCGCCCAGGTACAGGTAGTTGTATTCGGGAAGGCGCGATTGGATTGCCTGAGCGATTGCCAGACCCCCGAGCCCCGAATCGAACACCCCGATCCACATCTCCTCTATTGTGAACGGGCCCGGTAGCGCAAGACTTTCGCCGGCGCCTTGGCAATCTGCCGATACAATGGGGATGGTGGAGGCACGTTGTAGCAAATGCGGATCGGTCAACGAACCCGCTAATAAGTTCTGTGCTGCCTGCGGCAGCAAATTCGTCGCCATCCCAGAACCCGTCTCGGCAGGAGAAGACGGGCTTTACTACTGCTACCGGCACAGGAAGGAGACCACGCGTGTTACCTGTGGCCGATGTGAGAGGCCGCTGTGCCACAAGTGCATGGTCGTCGGCGCCAACGGCGTGCGGTGCCCCGATTGTGCGAGGAACAAGGTTCCGGTGCGCCTCGGCGGTGTCGTGCATGACGCGGCGAAAGGCGTCGGACGCGTCACCAATACCGTCGGAAGCAGGCCGATTTGGTACCTCTACCTCTGGAGCATCATCGTTCGCATCATCATGGGCTTCTTCGGGCGCTGAGACCGGGCATGCAAAAAGAGAACGGGAGCCCACTAGATTGGACTCCCGCTATGGTTAACGGCCCAGGGCCGTTAAATCGTCGGGCGGCGGCCGCCGCTGGCGAGGCCGATCACGAAGAAGATCACCGTGATGGCGAGGAATAGCCAGAACAGGGTCATGGCGATACCGGTCGCGGCTCCGGCGATGTTACCAAAGCCCATGATCGCGGCGATAATCGCGACTACGAGAAAGATTACGGCCCATCTTAACATTGTTTTGCTCTCCTTTCTTGGCCCTCTCGAGCCTCTTCTGCATGTACGACTAGGCCGATATCGCCGGGGTTCAAACGGGTCCCAGAGGCACTAGGACCGAAGGATTGATCGGAGCGTCTCGGTGCCGCCCGGCAGGGAGTAGACGTTCCGGTGGCCCGAGCTCCGGAGGAAGCGCACCAAACGCAAGCTGCGGACGCCGTGATGGCAGACGAAAAGCACTGGTTCGGCGCTTTCAGGAAAGCCAGTGAATTCGCTCAAAGGTATCCACTCGCTGTTTTCGAGAGGAAACGGTTCCTCCTCGCGCTCGCACTCTTCGCGAATGTCCACGATCCGGTAGCCGTCCAGGTTCCGCGGCACAAGCTCCAGCGGAAGCTCAGCCACCCGGCACCAGCCACTCGCTGACCCCGTCTTCGTAATACTCTTTCTTCCAGATGGGGACGCGCGCCTTGACCTCGTCGACAATCCAGCGGCAGGCGTTGAACGCCTCGTCTCGATGGCCGCTCAGAACCTCCACATGGATCGCCGCCTCTCCAAGAGCCAACTTCCCGACCCGGTGCCGGCAGCAGGCGTGGACGATAGAGAACCGCCGCACGGCTTCCTCGACGATCCGCATTCCTTCGGTGGCCGCCAACTCGTCGAACGCCTCATATTCCAGCGCCGTGACAGAGCGGCCTTCGTTGACGTTGCGGACCCTGCCGACAAAACTCACGCTGGCCCCCGCGCTGAGGTCGCCGCCCAAGACGGGCGAATCGATGGCAGTAGGTGAAAGGGAAAAGCTCATCCTCCGGCCACCGGGGGAAGGAATACGATTCTATCCCCACTTTGGATCGTTTCTTCAAGCGAGGCGAACTGCAGGTTCCGGGAAGCCTTGACCTGGCCTTCCTTCAACGCAAATCCGTATTTGAGGCGAAGCTCGCCATAGAGGTCGGCAAGCGTTTCGGCGGAAGTGGCAATATCCGCCTCGGACACGCCCGCGGCCTCCCGAAACGCCGCAAAGAACCGAACGTTGACGTGCTTCACCGCTTAGAGTCTACGCCGAGAGGGCCGTCCAAAACCTTTGGCTGTGGATTGTTTGATTTAACGCTAAATAATTCAATCCTTTCTCCCGACTAACCTGACATGGGTTGGAATCATGGGACTCGCGGGTTGACCATGGTTGAAATGATCTCCGTTCTGATCGTGGCCCTTGTGCTGCTTGCCATGGCCGCTCCAAGGGTGCTCCGACTCACCGAGAAGACATCTGCCAACGACGCTCCTGCATACACCGTCGGACCTCCGGGCCGCAAACTCCAGCTTCTCCCCGCCGCTGTTCGTTCATCCCAGCCTTAGCCCTTAGCTGCCATAGCGAGCGAAGACGTCGTCGCTCGGAAGCAACGCCAAGTCAGTCGTCATCCTGGCTTGTGACAACGTGCCAGAGAGCGCCCGGGGTCTTGGGAATCGGCGTGCGGCGGCCTTTGATCGAGTGCCAAAGGATGTCGTTCAGCTCGAAGTCAGCCTCGGACTCTTCCGAAAACCGCTTGATCAGCAGGTCGCTGTCGGCGCTTCGATAGGCCGATCGCTCGTTGACCTCGCCCAAGATCTCCTTGCTGGGCATGATGGCGTTGTACGGATCAGCGTTCACGGCGTCCCGGCCAAACACGTAAAAGTGCCTGGCCGTCGCCACATACTCGTTATGCGGCGGAACGCCCATTAGTTCCTCCATAGTTCGGATCGTCGAATCCGTATTGTAAAAGCGGCTGTCCACTCTCGCCTTGGTGTAAGGGCTGATCACGAGCGTCGGTGAGCGGTGCGAATCGACATGGTCGAACCCGGCTTGGGCGTCGTCCTCGACGATGAAGATCGCAGTCGACTTCCAGAAAGGGCTGTGGCTGATTGCTTCCACGATCTGTCCGACCGCGAAGTCGTTGTCCGCCACCATGGCGCGAGGCGAGGACATACCTGCAGCCGTGCCGGAAGTGTGATTGTGGGGCAGGCGGATCAGCGTCAGATTCGGCATGTTCCCGTCCTGCACGTACTGGTTGAACTCACGGAGCCAAGTGGTCACTCGGCTTGGGTCGTGGTGCGAGCCATAGGCCTTCATCTGGCGCGGGGCCGGGGTAAGACCGAGTTTGACCCAGGCTTCGCTGTCTGCGAAAGCCATGTCGAAATCTCGATAGTCGGTGCAGGTCCTCGAGACGAGATTCGGCTTCGTTGGCCGGTTGTCTTCGGCGATAGGCTTTCCATCGGGTCCTTTCGCATCGTTCCCGTCCGAGTTGAACATGCCGTAGTCTCGAACGGTCAGGCCCTTCTTGAGAAATGCGTCCCAAAGGTAGCCGCCTGGCGCCGTGGCGACGTCGCGCCGTCCGAGCAGGCTGACCGGACTGTCGTTGTTGGCGCCTTCGAAGTCGTAGTTCCGGCCTCGGCCGCTGTAGTTGTAGGGCACGTTTCGCTCGGTGTAGGCATTGCCCATGCCGCTCGTCGACCAGTTCCAGCCATCCGCCGAGACTTCGGCGCACACGTAGAAGTTGTCGAACAATCCGAACCGCTCGGCGAGCGCATGCTGGTTCGGTGTGACGTCTTTGCCGAACATGACAAGCGACGGATCGCCATTGGCGCCGGCCTCATCGCCGAGCACCTGATCGTAGGTCCGGTTCTCTTTGATGATATAGACGATGTGCTTGATACCCGGGTTATTGATGTGCTCCTTGTCCTGTGGCTCAGAGAACCCGCTGTTGTTGTTCAACACTTGGACGGTCACCGCCGGCAGGTTCGAGAGTGCGTCGCTGAGAGCGATCTTTGAGACGGTCCCTTCGATGATGTTCGGACCATACTGACCCCATGTGCGGACGGGTTTGCCGTTCGGGTTCAAAGTCTGGACACCCTTGGCGTTCGCAACGAAAAGCGAGCTGCCATCAGGGGAAAGCGCGACCGAGGTGGGATACCATCCGGCAGGAATGTAGCCTCTTAAGCGGCCGCTTGGGATATCGACCACTCCCACGGCATTTAGGTCTCCCAGCGCCACGAACAGGGTCTTGTCGTCTCCAGAGACCACCGAGCCGAGCGGCGTGGCTCCCGGCAAACCCTTCAGCCGATCCGGACGCAGCAGAACGGTCTTCTTGATCTTTGAGTCAGCCAAGTTGACAAAGCTGATCGTGTCGCTGTTCGAGTTCGAGACGAATAGCGTCTTACCCGCGTGATCCATCGTTAGGTACGTGGGAGCCTCGCCTGTGTTGATGGTCTGGGGCATTCCGACGCCTCCGGTGAGCCGGGTTACCTCGCGTCCACCCTCGTTCGCAACGAAGACCGACCCGTCGGGCGCAGCCGTCGCAGCCAATGGGAACGAACCAACTTTGACTTCCGTGACCACCCTCGCCGCCGCGGGATCGATGGTGAAGAGGGACCCGCGAAAATCGTTGAAGGCGTGACTCTGATTGCCGACGGCATACAGGTGCGAGCCGTCCGGACTCCAGGCGAGGCCCGCAACGTGGTTGGGGAGGTTCAGCGGATTGTCGGCAGCCGGAAGTTGGACATCGGAGATCGAACTGAGCTCGCCTGAATCGCTCAGGTTGTAGAGACTGACTTTGTCTTCGCTGCCTCGCGACACTGCTACTTCGGTCCCGCCTGTCGGGCTCCGAACGGCCGCAATGCCGAAATAGAGGCTCTTTCGCTCCTTCCCTTCCTCGCCGTTGAACTCGATTCGAGAAAGCAGCTTCCCAGAGGTTGAATCCAGCACTGAGACCTGCTGCCGGAAGCCGCAGTTCGTCACCAGAAGAAACTTTCCGTCCGGCGATGCAACCATGTTGACCGGGAAGCTTCCGACCTCTGTCTGTTCGCCGAGCGGCGTGATCACCTTTCCTGTCGGCGTGGTCGAACCTGAGGGTTGAAACCGCGCCAGACCGATTCCGACCGAGATGAGAAGCACCACGCCCGCCGAGACCAAAATGCGACCTTGAACCACGGCTCAGAAGCTTACGCCAAGATGGCTCGTAGAATTGCGATGGCTATGCGCTTTAACGGCTAGTTATAAAGGGCCTTTCGGGTGACTTTGAATCGCTTGAGCTGCCCGTCACGGGAGATGGCAAGATCCACCGTCGAGCCGACGGGACCTGAGAGCTGCTGTCTCAGCTCGTCGAAGGTCGGGTGCTCGAGATCCGTCGTGCCGATCGAAAGGATCTGATCGCCTTCCTTGATCCCGGCCTCGTCGGCGGGCGACCCAGGCGCCACCAAGACGATGGTGACCGCCTTATCGGATCGGTCGTATCCGGCGGAGATCCCAATCTCGCCGGGCTCTTCGTTCTCGATCGGCTTCTTCCAGTTCTCGAACCACACTCGACGCCGCGCGAAGTCGAAGGTGATGTTAAAGTGGCTGAGGAATTCGTATCCGACCGTGCCGTCGCCTTTCGCGTCGCTGGCCGGGAGGTCGATCACGTCCCATACGGTGGGCTGGACCGGTACTTCGAAGATGTTGATGGCCGGCATCTTGAACGACCAGCTATCGACCGCTCCTGACGCGATGCCCGACTTTCGGATGTAGTTGGGGTTCTTTCCGTCAGGCCACAGCGAGACCCTCTCCAACACGTCTCGGTGCGTGGTCGCATAAAAGGCGTTGCCGGTGTCCAGCGCCATGGTCATCATCTGGCCCGAAGCTGTGGTGACCGGCAGCTCGATGGCATTGCCGCCGATCGGCAGCATTTTCACCAAGAACGTTTGCTTCCCGTCGGACGCCTTCTTCGTAATGTCGTAGCTGGGCGGATAGAAGATGAATTCGTTTTTCTGAAAATTCACCTCGGTGACCATGTTTTTGACCGCGCTAAGACCCAGGATTCCATCCACATGGCTGCCGTACTCGGCGGAGAAGTTCGTCGGCTGCTTCACGATCAGCTTCTCGTCCGGATTGGCGGTCACGGCGCCGATCTGGAGGGAATTCAACTTGACGGTATCGACGTGAAGCTCGCCCACAAAGTCGCGGAGGACCATTCCGCCGACCCTGGGTCCCACTTCGATGCCCGAGTTGAGAAGCACGGTCCCACCGAAACCGCTGTCGAACATCAGCGATACGTCTCGGCCATTGACCTTCGCATCCACGATGATGGCGTTTTGAGCGATGCGAAACGGAACAACGGTTCCCGTGGCAGGAAGCTGCGGTCCAGCGGCAGCCAGTAGCAGACAAGCGAGAAGGGACATGTTTCTACCGAACAATTTACGCCAACGAAGGGCCGGTTAGCGCACTCGGCGTCCCACGAACATATAGAACGCCAGCGGCAGACCCACCAATCCGGTAAGCCCACAGATAAAGATCGGCAGCAGCCACACGAACCGCATCTTGCGATCGATCACGTCAAAGATCATCCACGACATCACCAGGAGGCCCGTGGTAATCCAGGCAAAGACCACGAAGATCGAGAGGTTGTCCGCTCGCAGGCCCGTAGTTGTGTATGGCGAGTGGATCAGCAGGAGAAGCGCCTGCAGGAAACATAAGCCAAGGAGCACGTAGCCACCGTTGGTCCAAGCCTTCCCGAGGCCGATAAGATGAGGCACCGGATCGTCCGGACCCGTCCGAATGCTTCCGATCGGGGGCTCGATCGTCTTCCCCACCGCCTTGAAGTCTGCCTCCCCAGGTTCGCACTCGCACTTCCGAAGCGTCTCCAGCGCGCCGGCATGATTGGGATCCAGCTTGATCGCCTGCCGAGCCGCGTGTGCCGCCTCGATCTTGTCTCCTTGATCAAGCAACTGGACCGCAAGGTTGTGGAACGTCTCAGGGTCGGTCGGAGCGAGCGCCGTCGCTTTTCGGAGAGCCGCCGTGCCCTCGTCGATTCGTCCCACACCGGAAAGCGCGATGCCATGGAGCATGGTCAGCCGCGCGTCGTCCGGATAGCTCTGCAGCTCGGATTCCGCGACTTCCAAGGCCTCCTCGGACTTGGCCTGCGCCAGCAAATCGGTGATTTCCTGAAGGCGACCCGAGGCGCCACGATCCTCCATTCGCACTACCCTACCCGCTTTGGACGACACCGTTCGGCGCGGAGTGCCGCCGGTGGCTTAAAATCCCAGACGATGGAGATCCTCGAGTCTCAAGTGAACCTGCTCGACGAGGAGCACGTTGCCAATCGCCAAGCGATGGAGGAGATCCTCGCGGACTTTCGTCAAAGAACGAGGTCCGTTTTGGAGGGCGGAGGAGCCGAGCTGGTCGCGAAGCACAAGTCTCGTGGCAAGCTGACGGCCAGGGAACGAATCCAGCGTCTGCTCGATCCCGGATCGCCTTTCCTCGAGCTCAGCGCCCTCGCAGCCAACGGCATGTACGACAACGGCGCTCCCTCGGCCGGGATGGTGACAGGAATTGGGATGGTTTCAGGCCGGCAATGTGTGATCGTCGCGAACGACGCGACCGTCAAAGGGGGGACCTACTTTCCCATCACGGTTAAAAAGCACCTGCGAGCCCAAGAGATCGCGCTGGAGAACCAGCTTCCGTGCATCTACTTGGTCGACAGCGGCGGGGCTTTCCTACCCCTTCAGAGCGAGGTCTTTCCCGATCGAGAACACTTCGGCCGCATCTTCTACAACCAGGCGATTCTCTCCAGCCGCTCGATTCCCCAGATTGCCTGTGTGATGGGCTCTTGCACTGCGGGAGGCGCCTATGTGCCCGCAATGAGCGACCAGACGGTGATCGTGGCGAACCAGGGGACGATCTTCTTAGGTGGGCCGCCCCTGGTCAAAGCTGCCACTGGCGAGGAGGTCTCGGCTGAGGAACTCGGGGGCGGGGACGTCCACACTCGGCTTAGCGGCGTGGCCGATTATCTCGCGGACGACGACGAGATCGCCCTCGATCAGGTCCGCTCGATCGTGGAGGCACTGGGCATGCCGTCCCCTGCGGCGGGATGGACCGAATCGATCGATCCGGAAGATCCCGTCTTCGATCCTGCGGAGCTCTACAGCCTGGTCTCCTCGGACACCAAAAAGCCGATTCCGATCAGAGAGGTCTTGGCACGGATTGTCGATGGATCAAGGTTCTCCGAGTTCAAAGAGCGCTTCGGCTCTACGCTCGTGTGCGGGTTCGCCCGGTTCTATGGGCATCTTGCCGGAGTCATCGCAAACGATGGCATCCTCTTCAGTGAGTCGGCCCAAAAGGGAGCCCACTTCATCGAACTGTGCTGCCAGCGGCGGATTCCTTTAGTGTTCGTCCAGAACATTGCCGGCTTCATGGTCGGCAGAAAGTATGAGAACGAGGGCATCGCGAAGCACGGCGCAAAGCTGGTCACGGCCGTCAGCACCGCGCAGGTGCCCAAGTTCACCGTCGTCGTCGGGGGTAGCTACGGCGCCGGAAACTATGGGATGTGTGGCCGAGCTTTCAGCCCACGCCAGCTCTGGATGTGGCCAAACGCCAAGATCAGCGTCATGGGCGGAGAACAGGCCGCCAACGTCCTGCTAACCGTCAAGATGGACCAGCTTGCGGCAAAGGGCCAAGCCATGAGCGCCGAAGATCAAGCGTCGTTCAAGGCTCCTATTCTCGCCAAGTACGCTGAAGAGGCCTCCGCCTACTACTCCGCCGCGCGTCTGTGGGACGACGGCATCATCGATCCAACCGATACCCGGCGCATAATCGCGCTGGGTATCGAGGCGGCTCGAAACGCGCCGATTCCAGCCCCGGTCTACAGCACGTTCCGCATGTAGGCTGTCCTTACGATTTGGTCCGCTTCCGCCTCGAGAGGAACTGGTCGGCCAAGACTCCGAGGAGGATCACGGCGCCCATCACGGCGAACTCCAGCGAGCTGGAAATGTTCAAGAGGTTGACCAGATTCCGGAGCACCTGAATCAGGATCGTTCCGAGGATGATTCCGACGATCGAGCCTTCCCCACCCCGCAGACTACAGCCTCCCAAGACGGCGGCAGCGATTCCGTAGAGCTCGTAGGAGTTGCCGTGTCCCGAGGGTGAGATGCTGTTCGTGTAGAAAGCCAGCAGGATGGCGGAGATCGCCGTCAGGAACCCGGAAAGGACGTAGGCGCTGCCGATCACGCGCGTCGTGTCGATTCCAGAGAAGCGAGCGGCCGATTCGTTGTTGCCGGCTGCGAAAAGATGGCGCCCGTACACCGAGCGGTGCAAGACGACCCACATCACGATCGCCACGACGATGAGCACCCAACAGGGGGTAGGAAGGCCCAAGGGGCTGCCGGTGGCGAAGTCTCGGAGCCATTCGAACCCCTTGGCCTCGCCGAAGCCTTTCGTATCGTCGCCGGTAACGAACCTGGCGATGCCGCGATAGAACAGGAGGCCGCACAGGGTCACGATGAACGGCTGCATCTTGACGCGCGTGATCAGCTCGCTATGAAAGAGACCCAGCAACGAGCCGAGCGCAAGCACAATGAGAATCGCAAGGGGCGGCGACCAGTGCTTCTCGTTGAGCATCATCGCAAGCAGTACGCCCAGCAGTGCCAGCATCGAGCCAACCGAAAGATCGATGCCCGACGTGATGATGACGATGCCTGAGCCAATCGAGAGGATCCCGAAAATGCCGACCAGCCTGGAGATGTTCTGGAGGTTCTCCGGCAGCAGAAACCGGTGGTTGATGGAGGCGGTGATGGCGCAAAGCACCGCCAAGAGCACGAACAGTCCCGTTTCCTTTCGCAGTAGGGCTCTCATGGATTAGCCGACCGCCAGCCGCATCACGCTCTCCTCGCTGGCTTCCTCGCGCGACAAGATACCCGTCAGCTTTCCTTCATGCATCACGCCGATTCGGTCACTCACGGACAAAACTTCTTCCATATCGCTGCTGACCATCAAGATCGCCACCCCCTTGCCGGCCAAGTCGCGAACGATCTGATAGATCTCGGCCTTGGCGCCAACGTCGACACCGCGCGTGGGTTCGTCCAGAATGAGCAGCTTCGGCTGGCTCAGCAGCCACTTGCCCACGACGACTTTCTGCTGGTTTCCACCGCTCAAGTTTGCCGCCACCACCTCCACCGTCGGAGCTTTGACCGCGAGGGCGGTAGAGACCTTTCGCGCCGCATCCAGCTCGGATTTGGATTGAATCAGCAGAGCCCGGGAATATTCCGCGATATTGGTCAGCGTGAGGTTGGACCGGATCGGCCAATCGACCAATAAGCCGTAGCTACGCCGGTCCTCCGGCACCAGGCCCACACCCGCTTCGATGGCTGCCTTCGGGTTTCCCGCCGGAAACTGCTTCCCGTCGAGCGAAACCGTTCCTCCGAGCGACCGGTCGGTTCCGAAGATCGTCTGAACCACCTCTGACCTTCCCGCGCCAACCAGGCCGGCCAGACTGAACACTTCGCCGCCTTTCACGTCGAACGAGACCTCACGGTGCGGGTATCGCTCCGTTCTCAGGCCCCGCACCTGAAGGCGAACGGGCTGGTCCCGCTCGGCCGCCTCGTATTGGGACCTTTTGAGATCGCGCCCGACCATCAATCGAACCATGTTGTCGTGGGTGATCTGCTCCTTTGGCAGGTCCCCCGCGTTCTGGCCGTCCTTCAGGCCCACCACGCGGTCGGCGATTTGGATCACTTCGCTCAGGCGATGGGAAATGTAGATGATCCCGACGCCGCGTTCTCGAAGCTCTTGCGTCATGGCGAGCAGCCGCTCCGTCTCGGTGAGAGTGAGACTGCTGGTCGGCTCGTCCATGATGAGCACCCGGACGTTCAAGGAGAGAGCCTTCGCGATCTCGACCATCTGTCTTTGCGCCAGAGACAGGTTGGTCAGCGGCGTGTCGGCCGAAATGGGCAGGCCCAGTTGCCGGACCAACGCTTCAGCGTCCCGCCGCATCTTGGCGCGATCCATCAACAGGCCGAGATGCGTTGGCTCCCGCCCAAGAAACACGTTGCCTGCCACGTCCAGGTTGTCGAGCGTATTCAGCTCCTGGTGAATGAACCCGATGCCGAGTGCGACGGACTTGTTGACGGAGTCGATCACGGTCGGCTGCCCGTCCACGAGGATCTCTCCCTGGTCCGGACGGACAATCCCGCCAAGGACCTTCATTAGGGTCGATTTGCCGGCTCCGTTCTCGCCGATCAAAGCGACGACCTCGCCGGAACCCACGGACATCGAGACGCCGTCCAGCGCGGTCACGCCGGGATAGCGCTTCACGATTCCGCGGACTTCGAGAATTGGGGGCATAGGCGAGCGCTTTAGTTTAGGCGAAGCGCCCGGCTATCTGCCGCCAGATTATTGAACCGTGATGCTGCCCGCCATTCCGGTGCCAACGTGGGCGCCGTCGCCTTTCCGGCCATGGAATTCGCAGTGGTAGTAGAAGACGGTGCCCGAGATGGCGTTGCCAGGCACGGTGAACTCGAAGGAGCCTCCGCTCGGAAGGCCGGAAGGAAACTTCGGGTCCGAGTTGAAGCCGGTCACGCCGGTATCGGACGCCACGGTATGGCGGGTCACGTCCCCATTTCTCCAGCGCACCACCGATCCTGCCGCTACGGTGGCGTTCGGCGGATCGAAGCTGTGCAAACCCGTCATCGTGATGGTTTTTGCCGCCGTTGCTCCGGAGTCGTTCGGGTCTCTGCCCGCACAGCCCATGAAAGCAAGACAAGCGAGCAGGCCGAGTGCGCGCGCGATCTTCATGGTCTTACTATTCGAATTTCGCCGGGTCTCGAGTTGGACGACGCAATGAAAATGCGAGTACCGGCTCGCTTGGCGCCTCCCAACTTTTCTCAATCTGCGTTCGAACAATCGATGGTGCGGCCAGGTTCAACCTGACCCTAGGCGTTTGGTTCTTATGCGGAAGTTGAGTTTTCGAAAGGTGAGGCTTTACCACCTCGTTGCATTGGGTTACGTGTGCGCCGCCGTGGGCTCCGTGAGCACGGCCACGGCCACTCCCCAGTTTGCAAGGCAAACCAAGCTGCCCTGCAGCTCATGTCACACGCATGTTCCTTTGCTGAACGAATACGGTCAGCGGTTCTACGCGAACGGT
>DASZPA010000347.1:0-7673 GCA_035550555.1 Fimbriimonas sp. | reverse complement strand
CGAAGTGAGGAGTACCCCCAGCGGAGCGCCAAAAGGCGCCAGCCAAAAAAGCCGATGCGCGAAGCGCGAGGAGAAAAGGAGACTGCCCGTACTCCTCCGGAGCGGCTAGCTCGCGCCGCCCAAGCGAGACGTCGCTCATAGGGACGCCTTGTTTGAACGAAGTGAGTTAGGCGGCCCGCGACGTCTCCCGAAGGGCGATCGAGCGCGAGCTTGAAGCGGAGCGAGGAGTACCCCCAGCGGAGCGGAAAAAAGGCGCCAGCCAAAACCCCCGAAGGCCGATGCGCCAAGCGCGAGGAGAAAAGAGATTGCCCCTACTCCTCCGGAGCGGCTAGCTCGCGCCGCCCAAGCGAGACGTCGCCCGTGGGGACGCCTTGTTTGAACGAAGTGAGTTAGGCGGCCCGCGACATCTCCCGCAGGGCGATCAAGCGCGAGCTCGAAGCAGAGCGAGGAGTACCCCCAGCGGAGCGTCAAGACAGCATCCGAAGGCCGATGCGCGAAGCGCGAGTAGAAGAAGAACGCCCCGTACTCCTCCGGAGCGGCTAGCTCGCGTCGCCCAAGTGAGACGTCGCTCGCAGGGACGCCTTGTCTGAGCGAAGCGAGTTTGGCGGCCCGCGACGTCTCCCGCAGGGCGATCAAGCGCGAGCTTGTAGCGGAGTGAGGAGTACCCACAGCGGAGCGTCAAAAGACAGCATCCGAAGGCCGATGCGCGCAGCGCGAGGCGAGAAAGAAAAGTTGCCCGTACTCCTCCGGAGCGCCTAGCTCGCGCCGCCCAAGCGAGACGTCGCTCCTCGGGACGCCTCTGCCTGAGCGAAGCGAGTTAGGCGGACCACGACGTCTCCCGAAGGGCGATCAAGCGCGAGCTCCCAGCGGAGCGAGGAGTACCCCCAGCGGAGCGTCAACCAACAAGACAAAAGGAAACCAAAAGACGAGCCCACGCGCGGCCTAGGGCCACGCGTCGACCACACACCGAAACCCGATCGTGCCCGCACGATCCTTCCCTGGCGCGATCAACAAATATTTCCCGTGCTGATCGAGCCGATAGGCTTGCGGGAAGTACCACATGCTTCCCTGCGGCTGGTAGTGACTCCCACCGCGAAGGATCGCGGCACGCGTGTGCTCGTCCGTGTACTCGTCGGTCCACTGCCACACATCGCCGACCAGGTCCATCACGCCAAACGGACTCCCGCCCTGAAACGCATCGACGTCTGATGCGGGAGTCAGAGATCGCTCCTTATCCGGCGCTGGAACCTTCGAGGGATCCCAAGTCGAACCCCAAGGGTAAGTCCGACCATCGGTCCCTTCAGCTGCGTACTGCCACTCCCACTCGTGCGGAAGCCGCTTCCCCGCCCAAGCCGCATAGGCCCGAGCATCCTCCAACGACACCCAGGTCACGGGCTTTCGAGCCCATCCATCCGGGTAGGTCCCATCCTTCCAATCGCGCAGAAAGTTCTGGCCATCGGCAGGCTTGTAGTGGCTGGAATTCATGAAAGCCTTGAACTGCTCGTTCGTAACCGGATACTTGTCGATGTAAAACGAAGGAACGGCAAGTGTGTGCCGATGGGAACGCCGAGGCTCCTTCTCCCACGGATACTGAACGTCGACTCCGACTCGATCCTCCCCCTCGATCTCGATCCCCTTCATCACGAAATCGAACTGAGCCGCTGGAATCTGGACCATCCCCTCCGGTGCACTGGAAGCCGCTTTGGTCGGTTTCAGAGGAGTAATCGTCTGATACAGCACCGGATTCGCCTTCGAAAAGCCGTCGAGCGGCCTCGCCGAAAGCTCCTTCATGGCAGCACAAACCCGGCCGAGGATCGCCGGAGCCTTCCCCTTGAACGCCAAGACCGCTCCAAATCCATGCGGCTCAATCGGAAAGCTCAACGTTGCGGTCTGACCCTGAATTCGAGGCTGAAGCTCCACACCATTCCATAGATCGAAGTAGCGCGTTCCAGCTTCATATGGCGCCCAGATCTCATCGCCCTGGGCCTCCAACCCGCTCCGATTGACGATCGTCCAAAGCGTCGCTCCGCCTCGCGGCCACTTGCTGGCAAAGACGTTGTTCGACTGGAGCATCGGTGTGTGTGGCTCCCAATCGGGGCTGGTTAGCAAATCCGGAAAGGCACGCTCGATCGTCGCGATGCGGCGAACCGACTCCGAGTCCCGGTCGGTCATCTGGTTCCAGATCCCCCACACGTTCTCCCACGTCTCCACCCCCACCCCGTTGAAGAAGGCGTACTGGACTAGGTCGTTCTTATCGGTCGACCACCGGTCGCATACGTTCACCATGTGGCGCGGCTCCAGCCACTTGGTGCGGCTCACCATCGGCGGGCGGGGGCCGTAATCCCAGTAGCCCCAATCCATCGTGTTCCAACCGAGCTGGTCGTTGGTCTTGGCCAGCCCGATCTCGGGTTGATAAACCAATGGGTTGCCGTCCTTGACCGAGTTGTCGAAGAAGTCCTTCGTGACCGCCAGCATCGTGTCGCCGTTCATGCCGTCCGCGCCGATCTCCGCCATAGTCGCCGGCAGCACCTCACCCCAAGTCGCCTTCGGGTCGCGAGTGCCAACGTCCCACGGGTGGATGGGGAAGAGCACCTTCACCCCATTTCGGTGGAAATCCGAAACCATCTTCTTGATCGCCGGAATCCCACCCGGCATCGAGCGGAACATATCGTCCGTGTTCCGGTCGTCGATCCCGATGTTCGGATACGTTGGCCAGATCAGCACCGCGTCGATCCCGCCATACCGCTTCTTCAGATCGTCCAGGTACCGCTTCACCGTGTACGTCCGCGACTTCGGGTCATAGAAATAGCGGTCCTCGATCATCATCTGCGGTTGGACAAAGCTGCTCTGAGCCCATTTGAACTCGGGCCGATCATAGTTGGAGCCGTCGTAGTGGAACTCGGCAAGCTGCTGCGTTCGCCAAGCCTTCATCGCCGCAAGCCACGCTGGGAAATCCGTTGGGCTCTTCGGAGCGGCAATCTGCTGGTCGTTGAACTCCAACTGATAGCCGCTTTGCGCTGTGGCGAAGCCAGAGAGTGAGACCATGACGAAAAATGCAGTCGCGTGTTTCATGCGGTTCGAGCTTTGAGGCGGTGACGATAACGGTCGAGGATGACGGCAACAACGATGACACAACCGGTGACGACGCGCTTGACCTCATCCGCCGCGCCCATCGCCGCCAGCCCCGCGCCAAGCACAGCGATGATGAGCACTCCGACAAAGGAGCTGACCACCGATCCACGCCCGCCCATCAAACTGGTCCCGCCGATGACAACTGCCGCGATCGCCTGCAGCTCGAGGCCGATTCCCGCGTTCGGGTCTGCGCTTTGAAAGCGAGACGTGTCTACGAGCGCCGCAAACGACGCCAACACACCCGCCATCAGAAACACGGCCCGCTTGATTCGGCCCGGATCGATGCCGGAGTAGCGAGCCGCCTCAGGATTGGAGCCAACCGCAATGACGCGCCGGCCGAAAACGGTCTTCGAAAGCAGGATCTGCCCGCAGCCCACGAGGACAAGGGCGACGATGAACGGCAAGGATAGACCGAACCAAGAGGTCGCCGCAATCCCCTCGATGGGTGAGCCGATGTATTGCGTCTGCGATTGACTCACCCAATAGGTGCCCCCTCGGGCGATCTCCAGCGCGCCCAGTGTGACAATGAAGGAGGGTAAGCCGAAGAGCGTTGTCACGAGCCCGTTGAACAGGCCGCAAAGGATCCCCACACCTATACAGGCACAGATCGCAATCGGCATCGGCAGATGCTTCTGCAGAAACAGAACTCCAAGCACGGCCCCGCTCAATCCTAAGATCGAGCCCACGGATAGGTCAATCTCCGCCACGATCAGCACGAACGTGACGCCGATTGCCACCAGAACCTGCGAAGGGATCTGGTTGGCGACGGCAAGAAAGGTGGCTGAGGACGCGAAATTGGGAGCCTTGAAGCTGAAGAAGACGACCAGAAGCACCAGCACGCCGAACAGCCCGGCGTACTCCGCGACCGTGGAACGCAAGTTCATGGAGTCTTGGCGGAGCCCAGCGTCTGCGCGGTGATTAGATCGACCGGCAACTCCTTGTCTTGCGGGGTCGCCTTCTTATGCAAAATGTCCAACGCGAACTCGATGCCGTTCACGGCGATCTGGTCACCGTGCTGATCGGCAGTGCAAAGCACCTTGCCTTCCTTGATGAGTTGCTGCACCGCCGCGATGTTATCGAAGCCGGCAACCAGCACCTGTTTCGCCTTGTTCGCGCCCGTCAAAGCACCGACGGCGCCGAGCGCCATGCTGTCGTTCGCGCAGAGGATCGCCTTGAGCTGCGGGTAGCGCGGAAGGATCGCGCTGACGATCGAGCTCGCTTTGCTCGTGTCCCAATCCGCCGCCTGCTCCGTCATGATCTTGGCGTTGGCAGCCTTCATCGCGTCCTCGAACCCGAGTTGCCGTTGCTGGGCATTGAATGCGCCAGGAATTCCGCCAATGATCGCCACCTCGTCGCCTGCCTTGAGGCTCTTCGCTAGAAAGTCGCCCACCATCTTCGCGCCCTTTCGGTTATCCGGCCCCACGAAAGGAATGCTCAACTGCTTTTCCTTCAGTGCGTCCGCGTCGAGCTTGTTATCGATGTTCACCACCACGATCCCCGCGTCCTGCGCCTCCTTGCAGACGGGAACCAACGCCTTCGAGTCGGCCGGGGCCAACACGATCGCGTCCACTTTCTGCGCGATCATCTGCTTGACCAGATCCACCTGTTTCGGCACGTCCTGCTCGTTCTCAATCCCATTCGCGATCAGCTCGTAATCGCCCGAGTGCGCCGCCTGATGCGCCTTGGCCCCCTGCTCCATCGTCTGAAAAAAGGCGTTCGCGAGCGACTTCATCACCAGCGCGACCTTAGGCTTCTTGGTCAGATTCGTGGTTGCGGGAGTCGGCGCTGTAGGAGGCGCAGAATTCTGTCCGCACCCGGCGAGGGCAACAATACAAACCACAATGAGCGCCAGCAAGATCGCCAACCGAGGGAATCGTTCCTTCATCGCTGTCACTGTCGCATATTCGAGCGCATGGGTCAAGTAAGTCAAGACCGGGAAACCCTAGCTGGTACCAACATCTATCAGTTCCAGACCGGGTACGCGCGCGAAGTGCTTTCGGTTCAGTGTCAGAAGCTGACAGCCGTGCGCTAGACAGATCCCCGCAATGAGACTGTCGCCCATTCCAATCGTTTGCCCTTTCGAATCCAGATCCCTTTGAATTCCCGCAGCGACCGCAGCCGCTTTTCGGTCGAGGGATATCGCATCTAGCGCTTCCGAAAGGGCCCTCACAGGATCTCCGCGCTTTCCGTCGTCTGCTCCACTGAGAAGCTCAAAGAGGTTGACCGTCGTCGTTCGAAGCCGGTCGGCTTCACTCAGTTCCGCGATCAGTTCAACTACCTGCCGAACTCCCCTCAAATGGTTGATCAAGACATCGGTGTCGGCGACCACTATCGCCAAGACTGTCGAACCTCCTCGGTTCTCCTTCGAAGGAGCTCCGCGTCTTCGGCAGAAATCGAACCGGCGAGCTTGGCAAGGGTGCGAACTCGCTCCTCCTTCTCCTTGTTCCGTTCCAAGTAGACATCGATCGCCTCTTCGAGCACACCAGAAAAGCCCTTCATCCCTCGCAACGCTGCCAAAGCCATCAGTGCGCTTCGCTGATCGTCTCTCAATTCGACGGTCGTTCTCACACATCTATTCTGACATGCATGTGCATGCAGTTATCTTCCGAGTCTCTACCCGCTAGTTTTCAAGGTTGCGTACACGCTCTCCGGACGGCGCAAACCACTCCGGCCGATGCTCGAAATCGGGAACGTCGACCTCGAAGTCTTCGGCAATGATCTTCGACTCATCGCACAAGAAGATAACCGGCAGCGACTGCGACTTCGGTTCACCGGGAGTGAAGTAGGGGATCGACTGACGATCCAAGTACTCGCGAACTGCGTGGTAAACGGTTCTCGGAAAGCGGCCGAGACTGAAGGTGCTCGCCGACCCATAGCGGTAAGTCCGACCAACCGCGTCTGCTAACGAACCGATATCTTGCCATTCCCAGTCGAGCTTTCTCGAAACCTCGTCAACCATCTGGACAGCTTGCAGGGGAGAAAGCTCCACATTGCAGAAGATCTCGCCCTCATTCTCGTACTCCCAGAGCAATGGATGACTCGGGAGGAAGGCAATATCTGTCGCGTCCATCTCTGTCGAGACGTCGAACTGACGAAGGCCGACAGGATAGATCGTCATGACCCGGAACCCATCGGAGTAGTCCGAGAATCCCCAGCCCGTCCCGTTCTTCTGGGACTCGACAAACAGGGGATGTTCCCACCAAGCGTAGAAGCGGACGCGAAAGAAAGGCTCCCCTTCTGGCAGGCTCAGACTACAATCGACGAACTCGCCATCGATATGCCTGAACCTGTCCCGGACCTCCCGAAAGTTGACCCGTGCCATTAGGACGGGGTCCCAGCCTTCAAGTAAGGCCGGATCGTCTGCTTGATGAGTTCGAACTCCACCGGTGGCGAGTGCTTCCCCACCGTGCTGGTTCGAGCTACGAGTCGCATGGCCCGCATCACACGGTGGTTCTCCCTGGGATCCCGACCTTGCTGATAGTCGAGGAGCGCGTGAAATGCCTCACGACCGATACCCTCCACTGAGAACTCGACGCTCGAGAGCACCGGCTCGACCGAAGTGGACTGAATGTTATCGACTCCGATGATCGCCACGTCCCGCGGCACTTCCAGCCCCCTCTCGCGAGCCCAGAAGAGCACCTCGAGGGCGATGAAGTCGTTGGCGCAATAGATAGCCGTCGGACGTTGCGGCCGGCTCCACCACTCCTCCAAGGTCCCGGTCACAAGCGCGTTCCGCCAAGCATTCGGAGGTGAGATCCACTCCGGGTTCAGGGCGCCTCGGTCGGCCAAGAAGCTAACCGCAGCATCCAACCTGGCCCGCGAAACCGACTCCCCGGCCTCGCGACGCTCGACCAGTTCCCCATTCGGCTCGATTCCAAGGCGCACACAGTCGTCGTAGGGTCCCGCCATATGCGCGATATGCCGATGCCCCAACGACCAAAGGTGGTCGAGAGAAAGATTTGAGATGGAGGCCTCGTCGGCATGGGCAGATCCCATGACCGCGCCCACGCTCTCCGGAGTCCCAAAGCAGATCACCGGCATACCGGCGTCGACGACGCGCTTCACAAAGTCGTGCTCGGCCGTCCCATAAAAGAGCAGCGCATCCACACGTCCATCGAGCACTGCCCGGTACCGCTGCTCCATGAAGACCCGATACGGGTAGGTGAGCACCGAGTAATCGTTCTCGTTCGCGGCTTCGATAATCCCGGCCACGATCCGCATGTTGTAGACGTTCCACTGGGTGTTGCCACGCTCCAGATCGTCGCTGGCCAACAGACCAACGGTGCGCCTCTCCCGCGAGCAAGCCCATCCGGCCAGAGGGTTAGGCTGGTAGTTAAGCTGCTGGACCGCCAAGTCGATCCGTGCCGCCGTCCGCTCCGAACAGACCCTCTTGTTGCCCTTGAGATAGAGCGAAACGGTAGTCACGGAAACCCCCGCTAGAGCCGCCACCTGCGTAATCGTGCTCTTCAACTCCCCGTAAGACTTCATCCCAACCGGCTTCATAGTACAACGCCCTCTACAAGTAGACAGCGAACCATCAA
>DASZPA010000346.1:0-6505 GCA_035550555.1 Fimbriimonas sp. | reverse complement strand
ACGTCGCCGCGGACATCACGAGGATCGCCGCGTTGATGAAGAGCGCGGACATCAACGCGACGGTCGAATCGATCGACGAGAAGCGAATCGCCTCGCGCTTGCTCTCGAGCGAGTCCGTGTACTTGCGCGTCTGCACGATCGACGAGTGCAGGTACAGGTTGTGCGGCATGACCGTCGCGCCGAGGATGCTGACGGCGATGTAGAGCATCTCCGGATTGCGCACCACGTCCAGGCCGGGCATGAAGCCGGCCGCGACGGCGCCGAAGTCGGGACGCGCGAACCAGAGCTCGATCGCGAACGACCCGGCGATCGCCAGAATCAGGCCGACGACCAGCGCCTCCACGTAGCGGAAGCCGTGGTGCTGCAGGTAGAGCACGACGAGGACGTCGAGCGAGGTGAGGATCACGCCCCAGATCAGCGGAAGCCCGAACAGAAGGTTGAGCGCAATCGCCGCGCCGATGACTTCGGCGAGATCGCAGGCCGCAATGGCGATCTCGCAGAGGATCCACAGCACGATCGTGACCGGGCGCGAGTAGTGATCGCGGCAGGCCTGCGCGAGGTCGCGTCCGCTGGCGATGCCGAGGCGCGCGGCGAGCGCCTGCAGCAGGATCGCCATCAGGTTCGACAGCATGATCACGCTGAGGAGCGTGTAGCCGAAGCGCGCGCCGCCGGCGAGGTCGGTCGCCCAGTTGCCCGGGTCCATGTAGCCGACGGCGACGAGATAGCCCGGGCCGGCGAAGGCGAACAGCTTGCGCCAGAAGCCGGCGTCGTTCGGGACGGCGATCGAGCCGTGGACCTCCGGCAGGCTGGCGGCATCGGACGGCAACCGCCAGCCTCTCGCGCGTGCGCGGGGGTTTTCTGACGCCATGCTTCTACTTTTGAAGACTCAAAACTCTGCTATTGAGTATAGCAGGCCGCTTGGGGTTGGGAGGCTGGGGCGCGAGCGCGGTCAGAGACCGAGCCGCTGACGCTTGAGGTAGAGGCCTTTGCGCGAAATGCCGAGCGCCTTGGCGGCGGCGTCCATGCTGCCGTGGTGGTCCTGCAGCGCCGCACGGATCATCTCGCGCTCGATGCGTGCGATTGTCGGGTTGAGCTTGGCGTTGCGCGGCGGCACGAAGGCGTGCTCCGCGCGCGCCGCGGCTTCATCGGCGGCACGGGCGACGTCGGCCGACAGCGAGGCCGGCGTGAGCACAGCGTCGGCGTCGGCGAGCGCGATCATCCGGCGTACTTCGTTCTGGAGCTGGCGGATGTTGCCAGGCCACGGCGCAAGGAGCAGGCGCTCCATGGTGTTCTCCGCGATGCGGACGTGGCCCTTGCGGTATTCGATGGCGGCCTGCGTGACGAAGCGATGCACGAGCGCGGGGATCTCGTCCCGGCGCTCGCGCAGCGGCGGGATGGTGAGCGGCACGACGTTCAGGCGGTAATACAGATCGTCGCGGAAGCGTCCCGTCTTCACGGCTTCGTCGAGTCTCGCGTTGGTGGCGGCGACAATCCGGACGTCAACGCGGAAGGGCGTGGTCTCGCCAAGCGGCAGAATCTCGCCCGACTCGAGAAAGCGGAGGATCTTCGGCTGGAGCTCGGGGCTGAGCTCGCCAATCTCGTCGAGAAACAGCGTGCCGCCGCGCGCCGCGCGAATGACGCCGGGGTTGTCGCGGTCGGCGCCTGTGAACGCACCGCGGCGGTGGCCGAAGAGCTGACTCTCGAGCATGTCGCGCGGCACGGCGGCGCAGTTGAACGGCACGAACGGCTGGTCTGCGCGGTCAGAGAACGTGTGGATGGCGCGGGCGACGATTTCCTTGCCGGTGCCGCTCTCGCCGGTGACGAGCACGTTGATGTTGGCTGTGGCGAGGCGCCTGACCGTGGCGAGCAGCTCGCGCATCACGCCGTTGACGACCGCGTGCTCGTGCATGACCGGCACGTCCTCGATGGGCCAGAGCGTGAGCCGCTCTTCGCGCTCGGCGCGAGCCCGTTCGAGTTCCTGAATCGTGGACACGAGGAGAGTAATTGCGTTAACCGTCGCCTGTGATTCGATGTCCTGTTTCGCATCGAACCAAATACTAAATGGCTTCTCGGGGTTACTTCCGATCGATAATCGTCGAGGAAGCTTATGCGGCTTGGCTCCCTGGAGGTCGCCGGTCGTGCCGAGAACCTCAGAGTCCTGATCAAGCCCCATGGTAGCCGCTGCACATCGAACAGAGCTCGAAAGCTCGAGAAGGGCGAGGATCTCCAAAGCGAGTAACTCCGGTCTACCCGCGAGCCTAAGCACTCCGGCGACAGCCTGCGTTGCGATACCGGCACCCGCTGAACACTCACGTAGCCCTTCTTCGGCGGCTAGTGCTGATGTGTTAGAAGTATGTTGATTCGCGGCATCCCAATACCGTTGTATTGCTATTAGCCCTACCTGATGCTGGAGACCGACGTAGATTCGTTTGGCACGGTTCAGGTGAAAAGACGCTAACTGTGGTTCCCCCTCGTTCGTTAGTCCACAGGCAAGAGCCATCTCGTATTGCGCGTATAACTCTGGCGAAAGCGCTGAGTCACCATCGGAAGCAGAATGTAGCGCTTCCAAAGATTCCTGGGGCCGATGTAACTCCAGAAGTGCAAATGATTTCTGAAGTAGCGAGGCACTCAGCAAGAACTGGTCGTGAGTCTTTCTGGCCAATGACAAAGCTTCATTGGCTGACTGTAGCGCCTGCTCGTGCCGACCTTGACGAGAGCACAGGAGCGCGCGTGTCAGTCGCGAGTATCGATAGGCGTACAGCTGCCGATCTTCTGGGTTCGTTGCGCCGCTCTCGATTTGTGCTAGTAAAGCCGAACACTCACTTTCCGCTCCCCTGGTCAGATGAACTCGCGCTAGGCTGTCAAGCATAGCGCGCTGGTACTCTCCGCTTACATTAAGGAGTTGAACGGCCCTGTGAAAAGTCGACATCGCCTCATGGAATTCTCCTATGTAGTATTGAGCCATCCCAAGATTAGCGAGGCAGGTGCGCATTGAAGCGGCACTGCCGGACTCCTCCGCTAGAAGGACAGCTCTCTTTCCGTGACGAAGGGCGGTTTGGTAGTCGGATCGAAGAATCGCAATGTTCGTTCTGAGGAACTCGAATGAAGCTTCCAGCCAGATGTTGGGGGCTTGGACAAGTAGTTCCTCGCCTGACCTGATGTGCTTTGACGCGCTATTCAGAAGCCCTCGTCGAGCGTCAATCAGTGCGGAACATCTATGAAGCGCGGCCCACACGTGTGCGTCCCCAAGCTTGATTGCACCGTTCCGACAGTCGGCGATCAGTGCTAAGG
Source organism: Fimbriimonas sp. (assembly GCA_035550555.1). Taxonomy (GTDB): domain Bacteria; phylum Armatimonadota; class Fimbriimonadia; order Fimbriimonadales; family Fimbriimonadaceae; genus Fimbriimonas. The sequence continues at coordinate 3,214 of DASZPA010000346.1, read as the reverse complement.
CCGAAGCGGGCCCGATTCGGTCTCCGATAATGGGTATCAACCAAAGTTGTGCCCAACACTTCCTGTGAAGATTCGACGCAGCAGCAGCAAGTGATACTGCGCTTTCAAGGTGAGACACTGCTGCGATGTTATCGCCTTCTTCCCACGCTATTCGTCCGCGCGTTAACTCGCAGATGCTCTGCTCGCCGACTGTGATCGTGCTGGAGTCGCGCAGCCGATCGAGAAGGCGTTTGGCCTCGTTTATACGGCCTGTGCGATCAAGAAGTTCGACTCTCACTACGTCGGCTCGACTTCCGGATTCAACAGGCAGTGTCTTGTCGAGTACCTGGAGCGCCTTGCCAAAGTGACCCCTGTCTATAAGGCCCTGAACAAGTGCAAGCGGTGGTGTAGACATGTTGAGCTGAGAGTAAGAATTCGCATTCTTACGAATTTCAAGCCCGGAGAAAGGGTCGTTCGTCGGTTTGGACACGAAAAGTGTGAAACGAAACAGGGCTGTGCGAAGTCTTTGGGACTCTTTGGGATCCGATGGTCATCCGAGGGGTCTGGGGCGCCAGATGCAAAGAAGCCTGCTACTGCCGTAGTGTGATTGGTACTCCGCCAGTTGTTTGATGAAAATGGGGCGAACTACGATCTTAGTGAACCCTTGGATCTGGACTAGAAGCACATTCTGTATTCGTCGTGGTCTGCCTTCCATTGAGAGCATCATGCAGATCTCTAGCTCGGCTTGGAATTGGAATCGCAGTTACTATCAGCTCCAGCTCCGATGCGTCGTGGCTATGTGCCGCTACTGGAACGCAGGCGAAGAGAGCGTCCGCGATACGACGCTTGATCAATGCCGCAGCATCAGTGCCGCTATTGTTCAAAAGCGCCACGAGCTGTCCCTGTTCGTGTCTGAATAAGATATCTCCAACGTTCAGTTCTGCGCGTATACGCTTGACGATTGCGTGAAGCCCTTCGTTGCGCTCGAGATCAGCAGAGTCGGATTGCAACAACTGAGGGATATCTATTATCAGAAGTGTCGCGTTAGCCGTAATCAGAGATTGGCCGCCGACCGTTTCAAGCAAATGCTCCAACTGAAGGAGATTGGGTAGACCCGTAAGAGGATCACGGTGAGCGGCTGACGTAAACTCCACGGCTCGCTGAAATGTATGCGCAAGGAGGTTTGTCACCCCTTCGAGCAGGCGCCGATGATTTTCGGTGAAATGCTCGGCAATGTCAGAGTAGAGCGACAAGACTCCCACGAGGTCGTCTTCGCAGACCAGTGCTGAACTGAGGCAGCTTCTCAGCTCGCTTTGTGAGTTTCTCGCGAGGTCGCCGAAGTCTAAGCGGGGATCGGAGTTGAGGATCGATTTTCGATTGGCGCCAACCCATCCGCTGAGACGTTGACCGAGAGGAATTCGCAGACCTCGAACGTTCGAAGGAAGGTCACCCATGACATGCTTTGCTTCTAGATCGAATGTCTGATCGTCATATAGGTAAAGGACGCATGACGAGAATGGTATTAGCCGGTTTAAGTGTTTGGCAATTACGTCTCCGGTATCGAAGACGTCGGCCTGCCCCGCGAGAGAGCTAGCGAGTTCATACAAGGTCAACATTTCGTCGGCGCCGGAGGCAATATCGTCATCGCCGGCGGCGTCGGTCGATGAAGCCGTACTCGCGCCCATTATGTTGTTGAGCAACAGGTCCCTATCTGCGAGAGCGACGACTGGTGCGATTTCTTTGTAGACTATGGTGAAGGTGTCGACGATCAGAGGGTCGTACATCGTGCCTCGACGTTGAATCAGAATTCCGAGGGCGTCGTCTTGGGAAAGCCGTGGTCGGTACGGACGGTCCGACGTCAGTGCGTCGAAGCAATCCACAACGGCCAGAATTCTCGCACCAACGGGAATATCGATGCCATGCAACCCGTCGGGATATCCGCTCCCATCCCAATTTTCGTGGTGGTGTCTGACTATTGGCGTTACTGGATACGGGAAGTCGATAGACGAGAGTATATCGGCTCCTGCAGCCGCGTGACTCTTCATGCGTTCAAACTCGGCCGGTGTAAGCTTGCCTGGTTTGTTCAAAATGTATTCTGGGATTGCGAGCTTGCCCATATCGTGCAAGAGAGCGGCAGCCTCAATCGCTCGTATCAATGTTTCGTCCGTAATGCCGACTCTGTTAGCTAGCCGCACTGCTAAGGTCTGCACTCGACGAATGTGACCGTGAGTGATCTGATCCTTCGCGTCGATCGCCATGGCTAGTGTTTCAATCGTCGACAAATGCAATCGATTTAGCTCCTCAAGATGGCGATTGGTGTCTTCGACCCGTTGCATGGCGGTTTTAAACGTAAAGTACAAAACGAGTAACAACGGCACAATGACACCGACGAAGCGAAGGTCTACGTCGCGCGTGTAGACAACGAGCAGCAAAGCGACAGAGGCTCCCGAGAAGTAATTAAGCGACAGCCAAAGAAAATTCTCGCGCCAAATCCGATAGGCAGATTTCTTCGTCTCAAGGGCTACAACCCCCGCGATGAGCCAGCTGTTGAAGCCGAAATAGACGAAGGCGAACAACACCAGCGGCACGAAGAGTGCATTTAGCGTCGCCGATTGATGAATGAGCGGTTGAATGCCGCCAATCGAGAATAGCAAGTGGGAGGCGGTCCAGATCGAGACCGATGGCGCTGCCATGTTGAACAGCGCGCGATACCATTCTGGACGTCTTTTGGCCATCCAAAAGGAAATGACTAAGCCATCCAACGCGACGGTGACCGTGCCTGCCGCAGGACCAAAAAGCAAAGCCGAAGCAATGACAAAGGTTTCTGAAATTGAAATAGATGCTGGAACGGACGGTAGCTGAACAGTGGCCGATCCGCTGATGAGAGTCAGAGCAGCCAGCAAGTACCAGTGATAGCCGAGTGGCTGCAGATAGAGCTGAAACAGCGAAAATGCAATGGCCGTGATTCCGCACACGATCACGGCCGCTAGGTAGATCTGCGCGCCGCGAGAAATTTTCGGAGGAAGCGGCTTCAAATCAGCCATGCCGACCTGACGAGGTATCGGTCGTACTAGCCCCAGACTATAATTTCGACCTTCATTGATCCTCCTGGCGATTTACCTGTCAGTGTCAGTTGCCCCAGACGAGCGACTCGGCGTTGCCCCAGACGAGCGAGTCGGCGTTGCCCCAGACGAGCGAGTCGGCGTTGCCCCAGACGAGCGAGTCGGCGTTGCCC
>DASZPA010000345.1:0-30825 GCA_035550555.1 Fimbriimonas sp. | reverse complement strand
GGTTTATGAATCCAGGCAGGGCCCATGGTGGGTCCCCATTTATGCGCCTCCATGTAGAGGCCGGTCAGATGGTCACCGTCGGAGGTGATCATCAGCCGATCGATAGGCGACTCGACGTAGCGGTAGTAGATCATGAATTTGCCAACGACTGCCACAGGTGCATGACAGCATATGCGCGATACGGCCGCCATCGCTCGGCCGCTTCGGGCGTCGCTTCGAGCCCCATGGCGGCCATCGCCTTCTTCACGCCAAGGTCGGTGTGAGGGAACGCGTCGGACCAGCGAAGAGCTCTCATGCAGATGTACTGAGCCGTCCATTCACCGATCCCAGGCAGCTTGATGAGCCTGCTCCGGGCTTCCTCGGGGTCGCTTCCAGGCTCGAGGTTGAGGTCGCCGGAGGCGAGCGCTTCTGCTAGCGCCAAGATCGCTCGGGCTCGCGAGCCGATCACCCCTAGCCTCGCGATATCGTCCTGAGTTTTTCCGGCGATCGAAGCGGCTGTGGGAAAGACCTTTCGGAGGCCTTCGACGGGCGTCTCGATATCGTCGCCAAACGCCTCGGCAAAGCGGCCGCCAAGGGTGGTCGCAAACTTGACCGTGATCTGCTGCCCCAGGATCGCCCGGACGGACATCTCGAAAGGATCGAAGGCGCCTGGGACGCGAAGTCCGGGGTTCTTGATCGAGAGATCCTGAAGCGAGGAGCAGACTTCGTGGGGATCGCAAGCCAGGTCGAAGAGGGCCGTGACCTTTCGCGCCACGAAGTCTTTACCTCCGCTGCACTCGATTCTCAACAAGTTGAAGCCGTTCGAGATCGACAGCCAGCCTGGCCCCTCAGGAGATCTGTACGTTCGGTGATATCGACCGTTCTCCACCGCCTCAACGCCGAGCAAGGTCCGCGGCGATAGAAACGCAAGCATTCCCTCCCAATCGAAAGGTGGTTGGTAGGACAGCCTGAGCTCCACACCCTAAAGCTACGTCACCATGGACCGACAAAGCTATGCTGATCTTGCGGTCAACATCGAGGGAATGGGCGAAGACCTCGCTCGTCCGATCAACGAATGCTCCTGGTTGTCGCTGCTTGCCTCGCACTGCGTCAGTCTGCTCGGGCTCCAATCGTCACGGTAGACGACGTGTTGCGGCAGTACAAGTCGTTTGGACTTCCGTTTCCGCCGTCAGATGCTTCGCTCGTCACGATCCGTAACGATTTTGGTGTCGAGTTCGTTTATCTCTTGTCAGATCGGCCTGTGCATTGTTCGCGCGACTTTCCAAGCGAATATCCATGCTTTATCGGGACGCAACGCGTGGTCTGCTATTGCGATCCCGAACCGATTGGCGATCCGATCTTGGATGCAACGATGGTGAGCCCGGGGCCAATCAGTGAGCTTCCTATTGAAGAGGACACCGACTTGGCCACCGTAGCTATCGAGGCGGAACGTGGCCACACCCTGGTCGCTGATACTCTTCTCAATCATATTTCGGATCGTTCCCATACCGGAATACCTAGGGAAGCCGCGTTGTCAACCTCTCAGGAGGGCTCTTTAAGAACACGGCTTGCCTTTTTGGCTTTGGCGCACTGGAAGAACGAACTTGGTCATCGGAGGTCCAATCGGACCCTCATTGCTACGCGCCTACGGAAGCTCTTTGAAACCGATCCCGTTGTGAAGCTCCAGAGCAGTACCGAACTATTAGCCGACCTTGTTGAGACGATTGAACACCCACGAACGGGGCCCCATGGCGAAAGAGATTTGGCCGACGAATTCTGCAATCAGGACTTGAGCATCGATGCTGATCGAATTTACGATAAAGGAATCTCTGTCCTGCCAACGTTGGCCAGACACCTCGGCGACCGGAGACTAACCCGCTCCATCTATTCGAGAGTGATGAACATCGCAGAAGGGATAGGCCGCGTGGGAGACGCCTGCCGCTCGCTTCTGTGGGCCTTCGGATACCAGGGAGACTCCGACAATGCTTCCGAGCTCGAAAAGTGGATTGCTGAGGTCAAACGGATTGGAGAGCATCAGTACGCGGTTCAACCGGTCGAGGATAGAGTTGATGACGGTACGCACGAGGGAATCGAAGCCATCGAGCACCGTCCGACCGCACTTCTGCGCCTATTGCAAGTCAAGTATCCGCAGGATCTTCCAGCCGTCTGGGCTCACGTGATAGCGGAGCATCCCGAATTCGACGACTATCCCGTGCTCCAGGCAATATGGTATTCGAGCCTTCCCCGAGAGCGTAAGGTCGAGGCTTTCGAGCTAGGGCTGACGTCCAAGAACTACGGTTGTATCGAGCTCTCCCTCTACTTGTTGTCCCAGTTCGACCAAAGTCGGTACGAGCGAGAGGCGCCCAGAATGATCCGCCGCCTGCCCGATGCCGTGCCAGACGCCTTCGATGTTCATGATGCGGTCCAGGTCGCTGCAAACGGGTTGTCCGCGAGGAATCCTGAGGCCTTCGCGGCGTTGGTCGATCTCACAACAAGGGCTGCGAAGCAGTTCAAGATCGAGCTTCTCGAGTGCGCGAGCAGAGCAGATAACACGGCCCAAGGTCGGAAATGCCTTGCATTTCTCAGACACTTCATGGACGACCCAACCCTGCTCTCAGCGCCAAAGCTTCTTCCCGAGGAGAGGTCCTTACCTTCTGCAACCAAGGACTATGCCGCAGAGTATGCGGCACAGTTGTTGCAGATCGAGTTGCCCAACAACAAATCGCAAGGCTACTGGGACATGGTTCGAGCAATGGTCCTCAAACGGATGGAGAAGCCTTACGTCTACCGGCCTTGTCCGTGAGCTGGCACTCCGCGATTGAAATGTAAGCCGTCATATTCGCTGACCCCAGTTGAATGCTTTTCGACGGCATTTGCTTGCCTAGCTTTGCTTGCTGCCTGGCCCTCGCCGGCGCGGTTGTCCCCAGTAAGTCATGGTGGCGATAACCCCTGCCAGCTGAGCACGCCTGGCTCACTTGCATTAGCAGGAGCCGTGAGCATTGGATGCCGGATTAGAGCCAGGAACCTCCCCAGTCATCAATCCGGCATAGGCTGAAGGACTTAAGCGTTGAAGCCGTCGGGCCAGCCTTGGCGGCGGAAGCCTTCGAAGCCGGCTCTTACGAAGCCGAGTCCGTACTGGTAGGTCTCGAACTTCTCGCTGAGCCGTCGCAGCACCTTCGACTCGTTGCCATACGGGTCGTGCTCAAAGGAGCTGGCGACTTTGTAGCTCATTCGGCCTTGTCCGACGGGGTCGAGCAGAGCGTCCTTTCCGAGCGGGGCTTTGATGTAGCGGAGGTACTCCGGGAACAGCCCCGACCAGAAGAGGAGGAAATCTCCGATGTGGCGGTGGACTTCGCGCTCGCGATCGAACGAGTCGGCGTTCAGGCGGATGTCGCCCTCCATCACCATCTCGGCGACCGACGTGACACTGCGCCCTTGCTTGTCATGAAGTCCGTAGACCGAGTCGAGATGGAGGAAGGCCACGAGCATGGAGGTGAGGTACTCCTCGACCTCCTCTTCGTAAATGCCGAGACGGCCTTCAAAGGCATCGTTGATCGCGTTCGCAAAGTAAAGACGGATCGGATGCTCGCTGTTGTAAATACTCTCTTTCATCTATGCCAACCTCCTGTCAGGCTGCCTATCGTTCGAGGCTCCTATTGGGTTAAGGAATCGAAAAATAAGTAAAAAGCCAGACGTTAACCCTTGACATTTGGTTCTATATTAGGGTTGGACTTGCTGAATCCTAAGATTGAATTGGGCCTTGCGACCGTTCTTTGCCCAGAAAACGTCTAATAGTTATGTTTTGCCCTCGGTGCGGAAAGTCTCTGGTAGCCGGGGCAGCTTTTTGCATGCACTGCGGGCAACCCTTGGCTGCGAGCCCGGTTCCAACTGCCGCGCAGCAAGTCGCGGGACCAGCGGCTGCCACGGGCATGCCACTCTCGCAAGCCTTCGACGCGCAGCGCAGGCGAAACCGCGCGGCGGTGGGCGGCGCAGCTCTGCTAGCGCTCGTCGCGGCGTTCTTTGGCCTTCGTGCGACAGGCCTATTGAAGATCGGCGCCTCTCAACCCGACGGCGGCAACTTGAAACTGCATGCTTCGGCCGGACCGGCGGCATTGGAGAAACCGGGCGCCATCAGTCCCGCCCCCTTGGAGAAGCCGGCGACCGTCATCACCATGCCCGACGACATCAGGAAATGGCTTGAACACCTTCACCAGTGCGAACTCAAGCGCGTTGCGGTCACGACCAGCGCGCTGAATCAGGCGATGGTGGAAAAGGAGAAACTGAGCGTGAATGGCGGTGCGGACGCCGTTCAGGACGCTCTTAACGGTATCGACGATCCTAATTCCGAACTCCATTCTCCGGTGGATTCGCTGGCGGCGATGATTAAGAAGATGCACGACGACATGGCAGACTTGCAGAAGCTCTTCGACTCGTATCCGGCGCCAGACGAGTGCCAGCCTATCCAGGCAGCCTACGATCAGGCGGTGGGCGAAGAGAGAGACGAGCTAGGCGACTTGGCCGACCACTTGGCGGCAAACGACATGGAGAAGATCCAGTCGATGAAAGGCATGTCGAACAGCGGAATCGATGCGGCCGGGGCCAAAACCGACCGTCTGGTTGGCGAGATCTGCGACAAGTACAACACCAAGAAGTGGTTCTCGATCAACAAGGACATCGGCGGCGCCGGAGTCCTGTCTATCCCAGGGTTCTAGGAGAGTCACCACGAAGAAAGGCAAGCCGCGCGGAGCAATCAGTCGATTAAGGCCAACGAACTTGAAAAGTGAAGGCACTCCGCGCGGCGGTTGCGTCGTTTAGACGACGGGCGAGCTGGTGCTGCCTCGAAGGAGCCGGATCACCAGGACGACCACGGCCAACAGCAGCAGCAGGTGAATGAACGCGCCACCGACGTGAACCGCAAAGGCGCCAAGCAGCCATAGGACGACGAGTAGGACGATAATCGCTTCTAACATTTTTCTTGCTCCCCTTCGAGGATTTCTCCTCGTTTAGTTGATCAGGCGGGAATTGGCGGGATCAGGTTCCTTTCACTCGAAAGCCGATGGGACCAAAGGGCAGAATGATCGTTTGTTTTCGTCAGTCAAGAGCCCGCATCATCAAAATAGGCAAACGAATCGGCTGATTCTTGTTCCATCCTGATGATTGGATGTTCACATCACCGTGGGAATCGGTGGGCGCCGAGGTTGAAGCGGCGGAGCCATCGAGAGCTCAAAACGAGTTACAGGTGTTGGGCGTCAGTTATCGCACCGCTGCGCTAAAGACGCGCAGTGCTGTCAGCTTCACTGAAGAGGGCTTGGAGACGCTCTTGGCGGACTTACGCAATCGAGGAGTCTCGGAAGCGCTCGCCCTTTGCACCTGCAACCGGACAGAGGTCTACTTTGCGGGCTGTCGTGACGAAGTCTTGGCTGCGCTGACCGAGCTTAGTGAAGTTCCGAAGGAGACGATCCTCGAGGCGTCCTATGTCAAGGAAGGCGACGAGGCAGTGGGCCAGATCTTCCGAGTCGCTTCCGGACTCGATTCCGCGGTGCTGGGCGAGAACGAGATCTTGGGGCAGCTCAAAGCGGCCTTTGGACTTTCAAAGCGGACTGGAATGGCCGGTCCCCGAATCAATGCCTTGTATCAGCGTGCCCTGCGCGTCAGCAAGCGCGTGAGAACCGAATCGGAGGTGAGCCGCCACGTCACGTCCGTCGCGGCCATGGCTTTACGACAGGCTTCCAAATTGGCGGGCGGTCTCGATGGCAAGAAGATCCTGCTGATCGGCGCGGGGCAAATTGCCGAGCGGATGGCCAAGGAGCTGAGCCACGTCGGCGCCAGAGACGACGCCTACATAACCAATCGGACCTCAGAACGTGCGGAGAGGCTCGCGACGTTGTACGGATTGCGTACCTGGGACTTCGCAGACCTAGATGAGGCCCTGAGATTTGCCGATGTCGTGGTTGCGGCCGTTTCCAGCGACATTCCGCTGCTCAGCGGAGACCGACTTGCGCGGGTTTGCGGAGATCGCAACATCGTCGTCGTCGATCTGGGCGTTCCACCGAACGTCGAAGCTTGCGACACCGTACGGCTATTGGACATGGATGCGATCGTGAGAGAGTGCTCGATTGGCTCTGAGCGGCGTGCAAAGGCGGTACCCAAGGCCGAGGCGATCGTCACCGAAGAAGTGGAGGCATTCCATCGAGAGTCTTTAGAGCGCGAAGCGGCGCCCTACATCGAAGCGCTGGTCAAGATGGCGGACGAAGTTCGGCAACGGAACCTCGACTGGGCGCTGGCGCAGACCCACCCTGAAAGCGCGAAGGAGCGCAAACTCCTGGAAGACCTGAGCATCCGGCTCGTGCGGGGTATCTTGCAGGCCCCTATACAAGCTCTGAAGAGCGATCTTCGGGAGCCTGTCGAGCGCGGAGTTCTGGCGCGGCTTTTTGCGGTGGAGGTCCGGTAACTCTTGGCCATCCGGCTCGGTACCCGCGGAAGCACCCTCGCCATGATCCAAGCGACAACGGTCGCGGCTCTCTTGGAGCCGCTCACCGGTCCCGTCGAGATCGTGAAAATCCGAACGAGCGGAGATGCGGACAACCGAGAAAGACTTGGGGCCTTCGTGTCCGAGATCCAGGAATCGCTGGCGCGAGGCGAGATCGATCTGGCGCTCCACTGCTTAAAAGACGTGCCCACGACCGGACTGGACGGGCTGACCTTTGCCGCCTACCTTAAGCGGGAAGACCCGCGGGATGCGCTGCTGACCCTCGGTGGAGGCCTCGATGATCTGCCGCAGGGCGCTGTGGTTGGTACTGGCAGCCTTCGCCGTACTTCCCAACTTGCGCTGCTTCGTCCCGATCTCACTTTCAAGCCGTTGGTCGGAAACGTCGATAGCCGGGTCAGGAAACTTGTTGCCGGCGAGTACGATGCGATCGTGTTGGCGATGGCCGGCCTGATCCGAATGGGTTGGACTTCCAATGTTCCTGAAGGGGTCAGTTATCAGGCGCTTTCCCCGGAAACGATGCTTCCCGCGCCGGGTCAAGCGGTTTTGGTCTTGCAGGCTCGCGAGAACGACGTTGTTTTGGATGCTGTGGCGCCCTTGAACGACCGGGAAACAGAGACTTGCTCCATCGCGGAGCGAGCGTTTTTGAACCGGTTTGGCGGCGGTTGTTCGGTCCCGGTGGCGACTCTGGCAAGTGCTCCCGGATCGGAGGTCTCGCTGACAGGACTGGTTTGCTCCCCCGACGGGACACGGAGCTTTCGTGGAGAGATTTGCGGCGACGATGCCGAGGGCCTTGGCCGAGCGCTGGCTGAAAAGCTGGGCGGTCAGGGCGGATTTTCGATCGTGGAGGACGTGTTGGCCTCCAGGCAGGCATTGGTATGAGATCGCCCCTAAAAAACAAACGGATATTGGTGACACGTCCGCGTCACCAAGCAGGAAGACTTGCAGAACAGTTGGTGCTTCGGGGAGCAATCCCCGTGCTCCTTCCGACCACCGAGATCGCCGATCCCGAGAACTTTGGCTGCCTCGACTGCGCGTTGAGCCGCTTGGAGGAGTTCGATTGGGTCGTCTTCACGAGCGTGAACGGCGTGGAAGCGGTTGCCAGGCGGATGAAGACCCTTGAGATCCCATTCGAGCGGATTTCCACGCGGAAAATCGCGGTCGTAGGTCCAATGACGGCCGAATCGGTCGCGAACTTCTGGCGGCAACCCGACGCGATGCCGGCGAATTACATCGCCGACGAGATCGCTTCTGCCATGGGTGATCTGCCGGGCCAGCGCATCTTGCTGGCCCGTGGCGACCTGGCGCGACCAGAGCTTCCGGATGAACTGGCCCGCCGGGGAGCGACCGTGCTGGACATCACGGCCTATCGAGTCGTGCGGACCACCGATCCGACGGCGCTATCCGAGGCCGACCGGCCCGACGTCATCACCATGTCGAGCGGCGAGGCCGCGCGAGTAGCGATCGGACGTCTCAAGGAGAGTGGCTTCGAGCAGTGGCTGCAAGAGGTCCCGATCGCATGTATCGGCCCCCACACCGCGACAGCGGTGACAGACGAAGGGTTCGGAGTGGCGACCGTCGCAGAGGAACACACGATTCCGGGGCTGATCAAGGCGGTCGAGGAGCTGTTCGCGGTGAGGAGCAGCCTTGCCTAGAAGCCTTCGGCGACTGCGCAGAACCGAGCCGTTACGCCGCCTTTTTCGGGAGACCTCCGTCTCCGCGGGAGATCTGATCTATCCGATCTTCGTCCGGGAAGGGGCTACTTCCCGCGAACCGATTGAGTCGATGCCGGGAATATCCCGGCTGCCCGTTTCCGATCTGGCGAAAGAGGCGCGCGAGCTGGAATCGCTCGGGGTACCTGCAGTCCTGCTGTTCGGACTCCCCCTCTCGAAAGATGACGAGGCGACTTCGTCGAGGACGGAAGAAGGGGTTGTGCCCGAAGCGATTAAGGCTATCAAGGACGCCGCCCCGGACCTGATCGTCATGACCGACGTCTGCGTCTGCGCCTATACGCCTCACGGCCACTGCGGAGTGTTGAGGGGTCAAGAGATCGACAACGAGTCGACCCTTCCACTGCTGGCGGAGATGGCTTTGTCTCACGCTCGAGCCGGCGCCGATGTGGTCGCGCCGTCCTCGATGATGGACGGTCAGGTTGGCGCGTTGAGGACGGCTTTGAACCAGAACGGGCTCAACTCGGTGGCCGTTATGGCCTACTCCTCGAAGTTTTCTTCCGGCTTTTACGGGCCCTTCCGCGAGGCGGCGGATTCGGCGCCGTCGTTCGGCGATCGCGCCTCTTACCAGCACGATTTTGCCAATACGCGGCACGCTCGTAGGGAGCTTCGGCACGACGAGGAGGAGGGGGCTGACATCTTGATGGTCAAACCCGGCCTCGCGTATCTCGATATCGTGAAGATCGCCCGCGAGCAGAGCGACCTGCCGATCGCGGCTTATTCGGTGAGCGGCGAGTATTCGATGATCAAGGCCGCGGCCGAGCGGGGCTGGCTGGACGAAAAGCGGATCGTGCTGGAGACCCTGACCGCCTTTCGCCGCGCCGGCGCCGATCTGGTGATCACCTATTTCGCAAAGGAAGCAACTCAATGGCTGAACGAATCCTGAACCTCTACGTGGGCTATGCCTACACCGACGCCTACTGGGCGCTGCCCGAATCGGGCCGCTGCGACGTGCGCTCGCAGATCGCGCTAGAGTCCGGCACCACCGCCGACGCAACCCACCTCTACACGGTGTTCCCCGCCCGGTCCGACATTGACGTGTTCATCTGGAGCGCATGGGACGCAGACGATCCGGCGGTGACCGAAAAGGCATTTACGTCCTACTCGGCGACTGCTGAGAACTGGCGACAGTATCTGAAAGCCACCCAAACGCTTTGGGGCTTTACCCGCCCGTCGAGCTATTCCCGCGGCAAGAGCGAGCAGGATATGGATCCGCTGGAAGGTCCGCGCACCTCGTATCTGGTCGTCTATCCGTTCAGCAAGACCAAGGAGTGGTACTTGATGAGCATGGACGCGCGACAAGGCATGATGAACGAGCACATCAAGATCGGAAAGCAGTTCTTCGACGTGAAGCAGCTCCTGGTCTATTCGTTCGGCCTCCAGGATCACGAGTTCGTGGTCTCGTACGAAGTGGAGGACCTGACGCGGTTTTCGACGCTCGTAAACGATCTTCGCAACACCGAGGGCCGACGCTACACCTTGAACGACACGCCGATCATCACGGCCGTTCATCGGACGCCCGAGGAGTTCGTGCGTTGATCATCGAGGCGGACCAGTACGTCACTTCGGAGCGGCTTTACTCCGAGGCGTGCGAGTTCATGCCGGGCGGCGTGAACAGTCCGGTCCGCGCCTTTCGAGCGGTGGGAGGCACCCCAATCTTCTTTCAACGGGCCTCCGGCTGCCACCTCATCGACGCCGACGGCCGGAAGTACGTCGACTACGTCTCGTCGTGGGGCGCGATCATTCATGGCCATGCCGACCCCGTGACGGTTCAGGCGATCAAGGAAGCCGCTGAGAACGGCACCAGCTTTGGCGCACCGCATGAGGGTGAGGTTCGGTTGGCACGCGAGATTCTGGGGCGCGTGCCCGCCGAGATGATCCGGTTCGTCAACTCGGGCACGGAGGCGACCGTTGCGGCGATCCGACTGGCGCGGGCCGCAACGGGCCGGGCCAAGATCCTCAAATTCGAGGGCAACTATCACGGCGCCGCCGACTGCCTGTTGGCGAAGGCTGGGTCGGGGGTCGCAACCTTTTCGCTGCCAGACAGCGCGGGCGTTCCGGCAGGAAGCACGGCCGACACGCTGGTGGTTCCTTACAACGATTTGGCGGCCGTTGCCGAGGCGCTTTCCGACGAAGTCGCCGCTGTGATCGTCGAGCCGGTCGCGGGCAACATGGGACTCATTCCTCCCGCGCCCGGATTTCTCCCAGGTCTTCGCGAGCTGTGCGACAAGCAAGGTGCGCTGCTGGTCTTCGACGAGGTGATGACGGGCTTTCGGGTGGCGAGAGGGGGCGCGGCGGAGTTGTATTCGATCCAACCCGACCTGCTCTGCTACGGAAAGGTCATCGGTGGCGGGTTGCCGGTAGGCGCCTATGGCGGACGACGCGACCTGATGGAGCTGGTCGCTCCGCTGGGTCCGATGTATCAGGCGGGAACGCTTTCCGGGAATCCTCTGGCGATGGCTGCAGGCTATGCAGCCGTCTCGCGGCTCGACAATGAGAGCTATGAACGCTTGGAAGCGATCGGAGTTCGACTTGAGAATGGATTAAAGCAGGTCGCAAGTGTGCCGGCACAAATTCAGCGAGTCGGATCGATGATATCGGTGTTCTTCACTCCCGAGCCGGTCACGAATATGAGCGAGGGTGGAGAGACCGATCGGAAACTTTTCGGACGCTTATTCCATTCCATGCTTGACAAAGGCTTCTATCTTCCTCCGAGCGCACTGGAGGCGTGGTTCTTCACGCTTGCGCACGGCGAGGACGCGATCGACGCAACAGTCGAGGCGTTCGGCGCGAGCTTGCGGGAGGCTTCGTAGTCGACTCCCGATTCCTCAACGCCTGCCGCGGCGTGGCGGTGGACCGTCCGCCTCTTTGGCTGATGCGGCAGGCGGGTCGCTATCTGCCCGAGTATCGCGAAGCGCGGAAGGGCATGACGATGCTCGAGGCGGTCTCCACGCCTTCAGTCGCCGCGGAGATAACGCTCCAACCTATTCGACGATTTGGCTTCGACGCGGCGATCCTTTTCTCGGACCTTACAGTTGCCTTCACCCCAATGGGTGCGCCGTTCGAGATCCAGGAGGGAGTCGGGCCTGTCATTTTCGATCCCGTCAGATCGGCATGTGATTTGGAGAGATTACGGGTGATTGAGCCGGAGGCGGACCTGCCGTTCGTGATGGAGACGATACGACTGCTGAAGCCCGAGCTGCCCGTGCCGCTGATCGGCTTCACCGGTGCGCCGTTTACGCTCGCTGCCTATCTCATCGAGGGTGGACCTTCGAAGGACCATCGCTTGGTCCGCTCGTTTATGCGGTCCGAGCCGGAGGTTTGGCATCGGCTGATGGAGTTACTGAGCGAGAATGTTTCGCGGTTCTTGACGGCGCAGGTCAAGGCCGGGGCCGATGCGGTTCAGCTTTTCGACTCCTGGGTCGGCTACCTGGATGAAGCTTCCTATCGCGATTTCGTGCTACCGCACGTACGTTTCATCTTCTCACGGCTTGCGTCTCTGGGGGTTCCGACGATCCACTTTGGAACCGGAAACCCTTCCTTGCTTCCCGCAATGCAGGAAGCGGGCGGCGATGTCATTGGGGTCGACTGGCGGATCTCGCTAACATCGGCGGCCAAGTCACTGAGGCCGGTTCCACTACAGGGAAATCTCGATCCAGCGTTGCTCCTCACATCGCCGGAGATCATCCGGGAGGCGGCCTTGCGAATCGTCGAGGAGGGCCGAAAGCTGCCAGGACACATCTTCAACTTGGGTCACGGGATCTTTCCCGGGACTCCGCTGGAGAACGTGCAGGCCCTCGTGGAGACCGTCCAGGGCTCCGCATGAGGGTCGCGATCGTTGGCGGCGGGATCACCGGTTTGGCCTGTGCCCTTACGCTGGAGAAAGCCGGTATTCACGAGATCGTCCTATCTGAAGCGGCCGATCGTCTCGGCGGAAAGGTTCAAACGGTTTGCGAACAAGGCTTCACCGTCGAGATCGGCGCCGACGCGATTTTCACCCGGAAGCCGGTCATCCTGGGCCTGATCCAAGACCTAGGCCTGGAAGACGAGATTATTCAGCCGAGCACGTCACAGTTCTCAATCCTGCAACATGGCAGGCTGTGCCCGGTTTCAAGCGGCCTGCTTCGTTTTGGAGCAATCGATCAGGAAGCTTTGGCGCAAGCCGACTTTCTATCGGCCCAAGCCAAGATGCGGGTTCTTGAGGAAGAGAGGGTCCCAGCCGGGACTGGCGAGGACGAGTCCATTGCGTCGTTCTTCTGCCGACGATATGGGGAGGAATACTCTCAAAAGATTGCTGAGCCGCTTCTTGCGGGGACGCACGGTGGGGCGCCCGAGCAGCTCAGCATGATGGCGCTCTATCCCAACTACGTCCAGCTAGAGCAGAAGTTTGGAAGCCTTGCGGCCGGCATGAGGCGCTTGGGAGCGCCGGCAGAACGGCCCACCTTTATCTCGTTCCGTCGAGGACTCGGAACGCTGGTCGAAGCGCTTAAGGGGAGCCTTAAGAAGACCCGTGTCGTGCATGAGGACGTCTCGGCGCTGGACTCCAGCTTCAGCCACACCGTCCTGGCGATCCCGGCGCCCCACGCTTCTACCCTCCTGGCGAGTACCTCGCCCGAAGCGTCGCGGCTTCTCGCTTCGATCCCGATGGCTTCTTCAGCAATTGTCACGTTCGGATTCGAGGCAGCGCTCGATCTGCAGGGATCGGGATTCCTGGTTCCTTACTCTGAGGAGGCAAAAATCACTGGCGCTACTTGGAGCTCAAACAAGTGGGTCGAGCGAGCTCCTGAGGGGCAGACGCTCCTTCGAGTCTTCATCAAGCGCGACATTGAGACGCTGACCGACGAAGAGCTGATCGAGACCGCCAGGAATGCACTTTCATTGCCCGCACCGAGCTACATACGTGTTCAGCGATGGCAGAAGGCGTTGCCCCTCTATGAAGTGGGGCATCTGGAGAAGGTCCAGGCTATCGAGGCAGCGCTGCCGCCGGGAGTCCATTTGGCGGGCCAATCCTATCGCGGGGTTGGGATTCCTGACTGCGTCGCCCAAGGCTTGCGTGCAGCGGGCACAATAGTGATGGGCGACGTGTTTGCCTCCTTCCATTGATGAGAGAAACTCGAAAAGGTTTGCTGGTCATGCATTACGGCACGCCCGCCACCATCGCGGACGTCGCTGCGTACTACACTCACATCCGTCGAGGCCGGCCCCCTGAACCTGCCGCGCTGCAGGACCTGATCGACCGCTACCAGGCGATCGGTGGTCCTTCCCCACTCACGGCGATCTCAGCACAGCAGGCTCAGACGATCGGCGACGGACTGACGCACAGAGGCATTCCTGTTGGAGTCTATGTGGGTTCCAAACACGCCAGCCCATTCGTTGCCGACGCAGTGGAGCAGATGGCGGCTGACAACGTGACGCAGGCGGTAGGAGTCGTGTTAGCGCCGCACTATTCGACCTTCAGCGTCGCCCAGTACCGCAAATACGCCGACGACGCCCGCAACCAGTTCGCGCCGGGCATGAGTCTCTCGATCCTTGAGCGATGGGGCACGTTACCGGCATTGATCCAAGCCTTGGCCGAGCGTGTCCAGGTGTGCCTGTACCAGTGGGATCCGGCCGAAACCCTGGTGATCTTCTCAGCGCACAGCCTGCCAGTCCGAGCGCTCGCCGAGGGCGATCCGTACCAGGACGAGCTCTTGGAAACGAGCCATTTGGTCGCCGAGAAGCTTGGGATTCCGCACTGGACGTTTGCCTACCAGAGCGCCAGCAACACGGGTGAGCCTTGGCTTGGGCCGGACATTCTTGAAGTGATCGCCGAGCAGCCTGCGAAGGGAATCCGGAACATCGTCGCCTGCACGGTTGGGTTCGTCTCGGATCACCTGGAGGTGCTGTACGACCTTGGCATCGAGGCGCGCGACAAGTGCCAAGAGCTCGGTCTCAACTTCCGCCGCGCCGAGACGATCAACAACGACCTGCTCGTTATGGATGCTCTGGCCGGCGAAGCGGCGAAGCTCTTTGGAACGACTTGACCTTCTCTGAGTTCCAAGCTCTCAAGACCGACTTGCTCGACGTCGGAAAACGCCGTCGAGTGATTGGAGCAGCTTGGATCCCTCTTAACGAGCTGCCAAGGCGGCTATCGGAGTTGCCAACAAAGGACGAACCGTTCCAGGTAGCCGGGGAGGGCGCCGAGGAAGCCGTTGAGTTCCTGAACTCCGGCTGCCGGCGCGCGGAACTGGCTAGGTCGGTCGAACTCGGAGACGAACAACGCCTGCTCAGGCTTTGGGAGCCGAACGAGTTCCTCGCCGAAATGTTGCCTTCACTGTCGCCCGGCGAAGCGCTCGACATCGCCTGCGGCGCTGGACGCGAGGCCGTTACCTTGGCGATGCTTGGCTGGAATGTCACTGCTCTCGATCATCTTCCCGACGCGCTCCTGATGGGGCGACAGTTGGGGGAAGCTCACGGGGTAAGGGACAGAATCTCATGGCTTTGTGAAGATGTGGCCAACTTGATCTCCCCACCTGTAGATCTGGTCACGACGTTCTTCTTTCTCGATCGCCCGTGCTTGCTTGCGGCAAGGCAGTGGCTTCGTCCCGGCGGGAGCCTGGTGGTGGAGACCTTTTCGGAGGTCAACCGCGCGGAGCGCGGGAAGCCCCGCCGCGAGGCTTTCGCTTTGAAGCTAGGCGAGCTTCGCGAATTGGCAGGCGACTTGGAGATCCTTCATTTCTCAGAGGAATGGAGGTCCGGCGGCAACCACACCGCACGGTTATGGGCACGATCCCCGTAGCAGCAGCTGTCTCACCCACGCTCTTGACAGTATGTAGCCTCTCCATTGAACAGGCTCGGACATACGTCGGTTCTCTCTCCCGCCAAGGCGGCGGAGAGTCAGAGAGGGGGTGGACTATAATTGCGTTCTGACAAAGTTGGACTCGTTATTTAGGGGTCCCTTGGGCGGCAAAAGGCTTGCCAAAACCAACTTGGATCCTTCGATTCCGACTTTGCGAGTCACTGAGTTTTCGGGGATCTGATGTTCGGGAAGGGTATCGGGCCTTTTGCGTGGGAAAGGCTGGTACCGAGAACCCGGGGTTAGACCTCCGAGGGCCTCGTGGGGTCTGACCCAGTTGTATCGTTGGACGAACCGGGGAAGGGTGGACACCATGTCTTCGCGCACCTGGATACCATGTCATTGCGCTGCACACTTGAATGGAGAGAGAATCTGCCCGGAATTCAGTTCTTCACTTGGCACCTTATTGGAATGCCGGTTTGCTCGTGCCGCCGCAGGATCTCTCGGGAAGGCTGACGATACATCGGAGACCTTCACCATCGACACTCTCCTCGCCGGCACGAATCACCTTGCGGCTACGAGGAACGGCTTTCTGCCAAGATCGCCAGCACGTCTCGATCCGTGAGCTGGCGGAAGTCGGCGTACCATTGGCCGACGCTGGAGAGGTTGGGTTGGATATGAGGGCAGATGACTTCGTCGTAAGTCGATTTCATCCGATCCGCTGCCTCCGGCGCGCAGACGGGGATCGCTAGGACGGTTTTGGCCACGCCTTTCCGCTTGAGGTACTCGCCTGCAGCTTGCGCTGTGACGCCGGTTGCGAGGCCGTCGTCCACGACCAGCACCGTCTTGCCTGCGAGCGGCAGATCGCGGCTCCCGTATTCCCGCTGCCGGCGTTGAAGCTCCATCCTTTCGCGTCCGATCACCGCCTGCAACTGTTCTTCGGTAATACGAATCCTGTCGATCATGTCGCGATCAAGCTTCACCTGACCGTCTGGCGTGAGAGCTCCAACGCCAAGCTCAGGTTGCAGTGGATGGCCGATCTTTCGAACGATCATCGGCTCGAGAGGAGCATTAAGAGCCTGGGCGATGGGAAGAGCCACATCGAGCCCTCCTCGAGCAAGCCCAAAGATAAAAGGAGATTCACTGTCGAAGCGAGTGAGACACCTCGCCAGTTTTTCGCCGGCCGCCCGGCGATTCTCGAATAGCCAATGAAGGACTGGCATTCTTTGTTATACGACGGTGAGTTTGTGAGTTGGCAAGCTTGTCAGTTGGTGAGTCGGAAAAGCTTTGTCCTTACCAACTGCCAACTTACAAACTCACGCGGCAGATCCGCCAATCCGGCATAACCGTCGCTCCGAGTCTCTCGTAAAACGTGATCGCCGACTCATTCCAATCGAGAACCGACCACTCGACTCGCCCATAACCCCGCTCTTTGGCACTTTCGACCACTGTCGAAAGGAGGGTCTTGCCTATGCCTTGGCCGCGCATCTCGGGAAGAACGTAGAGATCTTCCAGCCATATCCCGGGCTTCACCTTGAATGTGGAGAACGAGGTGAAGAAGAGGGAGTAGGCGACAATCACGTGATCCAGCTCCGCGACGAGGCACTCTACCACAGGCTCATCGAAGACCCACCGCTCCAATCTTGCTGCGTTCCGCTGACGGCATGAGAGAGGCGCTCGTATTCGGCGAGTCCAAGGATCAGATTCCAGATCTGCGGGACATCCCGCCGTTCGGCGGGTCGGATCACTTGGTCGCCTTCTTCTTTCGGCCGAAGACCTTCGCGTCGAGAGAATAGTTTCCGCCTCCGAGCAGCACCAGACAGAGTGCGGCGCCGAGAAGGGAGAACGTATAGAAGACCTTGACGGGATCGCCCGCGTCGGCCTTCGTGAAGACGTGCTGGAAGAGGTCGGGCGTTTTCCAGTTCTCGAAGGTCGCCACCGCCATCACGCAGGCGAAGCCGAAAGCGGCCACAGGAGTGAGCAGCCCGACGATCATGCCGAGCCCGCCGAAGAACTCGGCGAACATCGCCAGGATGGCCATGATCGGCGGAATCCCGTACGAGTGCTGCATGTAGTCCATCGTTCCTTTGACGCCGGGACCGCCGAAGACGCCCAGCAGCTTCTGACAGCCGTAGTAGGTGGCTGTGAGGCCGATTGCGATCCGGAGGATCAGCAGACCGATATCGGTTCGCGTGGTGCTGGACATCGTCGGATCAGTTTAAACGTCGAGCGGATCGCGGTAGGGATAGCTACCCAGGATCACCACTTCCATAGCTACCTTGCGCAGATCGTCGATCGCTCTCTGGACCTCCGGGTCGTTCCTGTGTCCGTTGCAGTCGCAGTAGAAGATGTACTCGAAGGTCGCGCGTTGGGCCGGTCGCGACTCGATCATCATCAAATTGACACCGTTTTCTTCGAACGCCTTGAGCGCCGCAACGAGCGTTCCGGGCTTGTTACGGACGTTGAACATGAAGCTGGTTTTGTCGCGGCCAGTCTTGGCCGGCTCGTTATAGCCGACCACAATGAAACGGGTTCGATTGGAGGGGTTGTCGCCTATGTGCTCGACGAGGATCGGAATCCCGATCAGCTCCGCGGCGAGGCGGTTGCAGATCGCGGCGCCTTCGGGATCTTCGGCGGCACGCTGGGCGGCCTTCGCCGTTGGAGCGGTCTCCACGACCTCGACGTTCGGCAGATGGCTGCGCAGCCAACGTTTACATTGCTGCAAGGGTTGAACAAAGGCGTAGATGCGCTTGATCTGATCCAGCGAACTTGCCGTAGAAACTAGGTGGTGCTGAATCGGGATGTAGATTTCGGCGCAGATCTTGACGTTGGTTTGCGGGAACATGTCGAGCGTTTCGGGGACGATGCCGGCAACGCTGTTTTCGATGGGGAGCACTCCGTAATCGGCGGTGTTGTGCTCGACCGCTTGGAAGACGTCCGGAATCGAGTCCTGCGCTTCGAAGGTCGCGCTGGAGCCGAAGGTCTGCAGCGCGGCCAAGTGGGTGTAGGTGCCTGGAGGACCCCAATAGGCCGCAACGAGTTGCTTCTCAGCGGCGCGAGCGGCGCTGATGATTTCTCGAAAGATTGCGCTGAGCTGGCGAGTCTGCAAGGGGCCGGGGTTCGTGCGATCCAGCTTTTCGTAAATCTGTCGCTCGCGCTCGGGTGTGAAGTAGGGGCGTTTGTCTTTCCCTTTGACACGTCCCACCTCTTGAGCCAGCTCGACTCGGCGGCTGAGGAGGCTGACGAGCTGCTCGTCGATGGCATCGATATCGACTCGGATCTGTTCGAGAGGGCGCCCTGGCTCAGACATGGGAACGATTATGGAACGGAAGTCCCGGATCGCGAAGTTCCTGGGAACCGGCAGACCTTTCCCGAGTCTATCGCGGATAAACTTCAACTAAGTGTCAGCGGGGGAGCGCCGACAATCCCAGTAGATGAAAGGGTGAATTGGAAGAACTAGCCAGGACGATCACCGGGCTGCGGCTCATCAAACTTTCAGACGGCATCATCGACGCCGTCGACATCCTCCTGGTTGCCTTCCTCATCTACCGCCTTCTCATGCTCGCCCGTGGTCGCGGCGCCTGGCGAATCGTCATCGGCATCGCGATCTTCATCTTTCTCTGGAGCGCCAGCGACAAGCTGCACCTTGCCGCGCTGCACTGGCTTCTGGACAAGGCGATGCTTGGCGGGCCTGTGGCCCTGGTTATCCTGTTCCTCCCAGAGCTTAGGCAGACGATCGAAGGCCTTGGCAAGCTGGACCGCTGGACAAGCAATCTGGGCGCCAGCGAAAAGCCTCGGGCCGAGGCCCAGACCGTGGAGGAAATCGTCGCGGCGGTTGCCGAAATGGCTGCGGGCCGCGTGGGCGCTTTGATCGCCGTCGAACGGGAAGCGTCTCTGGGAGACTTTGCCAGCAACGGTGTGGTGCTGAACGCCAGGATCAGCACGCCGCTGCTGGTCACGATCTTCTACGAGGAGAACCCGCTTCACGACGGGGCGGTGATCATCCGCGGAGACACGATCGTTTCGGCTGCATGCCGGCTGCCTCTGAGCGAGTCGACCCGGTTGAGCTCGCAGGTCCACATGCGTCATAGGGCGGGAGTCGGCATCACGGAAGTGAGCGACTGCTTTTGCATCATTGTGAGCGAGGAGCGGGGCTCCATCAGCGTCGCCTCCGACGGGCGGCTGTTCTCCATGCAGAGCCATTCTGAGCTCCGAGAGTTCCTCAACAAGCAGCTTCGAAACGATAAGAAGACCGAGGAGAAGCCCAAGAAGCCGAGAGAGCGCAAGTCGGCAAAGGTTCAGGTCGAGGCCCGCCGGTGAGGCGTACAGTAAACGTCCCGATCATGCTCACCTCGTTGGTGCTTTCCATGATGCTTTGGTTTGCCGTCTATGGGCAATCGCTCACCGTGGGAAAGGATCGCATTCTTTACCTGACCCCTTCATCGGTCGAAAGTTACGATTCCACCCAGTGGCATATCGACCAGATCCAGCCGGTCAAGCTGTCGCTTTCGGGCCAAGCGAAAGATGTGGAAGCAGCCTATGCCGATCCGAGACTCGACCGCGAGGTTTCCATCAACCTGAGAGGCATCAAGCCGGGCGAAAATCTGTATCCCCTCGACATCAGCATGCCCCTTAGCTCCTATGTGACCAACTCGCCCCGGGTCGGCGTAATTGTTGAGCGCAAGGGCCAGAAGGACGTCCCGATCGACGTCGTTCTCCAAGGTCAGCTTCAAGACCAGAGGTTCACCCTCGACCAGTATCCGACCTCGGTGAAGACGGTGACCGTGACGGCGCCGGTGAGCCGGCTCAAATCGATTACGGCTGCGCGCGCCTTTCTTGACCTGAGCCAAGTGGATACAACGAATCCGGAACCGCAAAAAGCGAATCTGACGGTGGTCGGCAAGGATGGCCGGGCGTTCTCGAGCGATGTAACGACAGACGACGTGACGGCGAACCCCGAATCCGTCATGATCACTCCGATTCTCACGGCAGCGCCCGTGGAGCAGCCGGTGCTTGTGGTCGCTTCGATCGAAGGCTATCCGCCTGCCGGCTTCGCGCCAGGCAGCGTGAAGGTCACCCCGTCTGAGATCATGCTGAGCGGATCGCCATACACCCTCCGGATGACGACGCAGGTTAAGACCGTGAAGATCGACGTCTCGAAGCTCACCGCATCTCATGAGTTCAAGGCGGCGCTGATGCTTCCCGTCGGCACAGAGTCCAAGACCAAGTTCGTCAAAGTTCGGTACGAGATCAAGCCAGACCCGAGCTTCGACAGGACCTCCAAAGGTCCGGACCCCAACTCCCCGACTGGGGGGACGCCGCCAGCGACAACCACTTCGACCACCGGCGGCAATCCGTGACCGAGATTCGGCCAATTCACAACAGCGAGGCCGACGCTTTTCTCGATCTTCTCTGCGAAGTCTTTGGCCTTGACTCGACGCGCGCACGGGGAATCTTCTTTACGGAGCCACTGTTCGATCTCAGCCGAAAGTGGGCCTTGTTCGAGGGTCGAGAAATGATTTCGATTCTGACGACAACGCCTTTGGAGTTCGGCTGGGGCCATGCCTTTGGGATTGCCGGGGTGGCCACTCAGTCAAACCGCCGAGGAGAGGGCCACGCCTCCAAGCTGCTCAACCGCGTCATGGCCGAAGGGGTTCATCTGGGCGAGCCGGCTGCGCTGCTGTTCGCCCGAGATCCCGCTCTGTATGAAAGGAACGGCTTTGAGCCTGTCGACCAGGTTGTCCGCTGCCCGGTGGAGGCGATCGGGGAAGGAGAAGCGTCCAGCCTTGAGAGCGATTCCATTCGGCGGATCTACGATGCTTGGGCGTCTGAGCACCCGGATCGACTTCGTCGCGGGGAGCAAAGGTGGCGTTACTGGAACTGGCACTACCGCATCTGCAGCCCGTTTCAGAGCGGCTACCTGTGCACGGAGCCCGGCCTGCTCAGGGAGGCCCTCTATCCGGACCCAGTGGACGCGCTGCCTCTCACGCCGGGAACGGAGTGGTTCGGGCTGACGAGCATGGCGAACCAGCTCCAGATACCGCTGACAGGCGATACCTCGCAGTCAGAGCTGTTCCTAATGGCGCGGAACGTGCCCGGCGTTCCGCAGATGTTCATGACGGATCAGTTCTAAGGAGTCCTGCGTGGCGTCGAGATTGGTCAATGTCTTCGTTTCTTGGGTTGCCTCTTTGCCTGTGCCACTTCATCAACAACTTTGAAGGCAAGCCGGGGCGGTTTTGAGGGTTGCTCATGCGGCTCAACGCTGGCGATCTCTAAGGGATTTCCTCTGATCCGTTCTTTGGTGCCCAGCGACTGGCCAGAGAACTGCAACGCTCTAGCGCAGAAATGCTGGAAACCATTCACGTCGGGGGAGTTCCACTGGTCGCCGCGCCGGCGCAATCCAGCCTGTTGCATGTTGCTGGAGATTAGGCGGCATCATGGAGCCGTCAAACCCAACCTCAAGGTCGAAGGGATCCCGATCAATTCTTCGGCTTGTCAGCCTTCAGCCGCTTCAGTTCCTCCTGGAAGCTCTTTGCGGCTTCCTTGCTACCCTGGGCCTTTGCCATGGCGATCATCGACTTTGTCATTTCGATTTGGTTCTTCCACCGCTCTCGGGGCGTCAGACCGTCGGCGTCTTCGAGGTCGGCTGCCCAGTGGCGATACTGATCGGCCTGCTCGTGCTCTCCTTTCTCCGTCAGGATCAGTGCCAGGCGTTCGTAAAAGTGCTTTTCTAGGATTCGCTTCCCTGCCGCCAGGGCGTCGTCCAGACCTGTCCGCGCCAGTTCTTCCTGAATGCCAAGCGGCTCCGTCTCCGACGCGCATCGGAGGACGGTCATCATCGATTGGGCGGCCATGGCGGAATCGCCAAGCTCGCGGTACAGGCTAGCGGCCTCTAACGCGAAATCCCTTTTCTCGGCCGTGGTTCCCGACCCGATGGACAGGCTAAAGAGGCTGCGCGCTTGTCCGCTTCGATTCCCGGTTCGCCGGTAGATCTCCAGAACCTCCCGGTGCAAGTCGGTTGCCTTCTCCCGATCGGAAAGCGCCAGAGCTCTTCCTCTGGCAGACAGAACCGACGCGCGGACGTTGGCGTCGTCGAATCCCTCTGAAAGACTCTCCGCTTCAGACAACATAGCCTCTCGAGAACCAGGGTCTGCCATTGCCGACGCCGCGACCAAAGCTCGGATCTGTCCTCCAGCCTCTCCCGATCGGCGAAACGTCTGCAGGGCCTCCAGAGCTAACTCCCGGGACCTCTCAAAGGGTGAAGTCGGCGTATCCGAGCGAACCCACTTCACGAGGTAGGACAGTTCGAGCAGCCCGTTGCCGGTCTCGACCAGATCGCCTGCATCGCGGCAATCCTTCAGGCGCTTCAACACTGTCTGAAGGCCGTCTTCCGTTCGCGGCACGTCCCAATTGGCTTCAGGCATAAAGCATTGTGCGCGAGTATCCCCACGACAAGACTGCCCGCCAGCCCCGATTCGGCTGGCGGGAATGACCTTATTTGACGGCGTAGACCAGTTGGTCGATGGAGACCACGTAGAGGTGGCCGTCTTTGTCGATGGCCGTATAGCCGGGAACGAGTCCCCAGCCGGGCGGAGCAGCCGGCTGGCCCTTGTCGAGTGCAAGGCGCCACTTGAGCTTCCCATCGGTCGGACCCAAGGCGTACATGTACGTCAGCCCGTCGGTGTTGTCCATGAACGTTCCGTAGACCGTCCCGTCTGAAGCGATGGTGGGCGCCCTAAGCAATGTTCCGCTGAACCACTTCTTGGTTCCCAGAGTGCTCGTGTAGGAAGCCGTTCCGAACGAAGTGGATGGCCGCTGACTGAAGATGATGCTTCCGTCGGGAGCAATCGCCGGCGGGTTGATCGCAGCGGAGGAGAAGGACGGCACGCTCTTGATGATCGCGCCCGTTGTTCCGCTGATCGCGGAGAGATTGCCGTCTCCCAGGTTAATCAGCATCGTTCCATCGGATTCGACCACTGGAGGCCCCCCTTCATAGCCTCCGCCCGGCGGAATCGTGATGGGATCGGTCCATAAGGTTGCGCCGGAAGTCAGGTCGATCGCGTAAAGGGCGGCGGTCCTACCGGCGCCAACCTGCTCCGTCGCGTAGTAGAGCTTGCCGTTCGCGATGGTGGCGTCGTAGGTGTACTGGAGACCGGGGAACTCCTTGATCGTCGTGCCCGAGTGAGCGTCGATGACGCCCATGCCAAAGCCGACGCTCGGAACATACAGAACGCCATGGTAGAGGTTGATATTGCCAACCACGCCAAAATCGACGTCCGACCACTTGACGATTCCGGTATTGGCATCGAACGCGTAGGTTCCCGCGTCGCAGCCCACGTAAAGAACGTTGTCGTCGGAAACCGCCAGAGATCCGAAGGCCAGCTGGCCACTGAAGCTGGGGAGCGACTGCTCCCAGACCACCGACCCGCTGGACGTGGAGAGCGCGTGGACCTTTCCGTCTTGACTGATCGCAAACAGGACGTTTCCGTTGCCGAGCACGGGCGTTCCCACCCCACGACTGCCCATGGAGTAGGTCCAGTCGATTTTGCCCGTCGCCCCCGAACCTCCACCTGCGCCCGTTCCGGAGAGGTTCCCGGAGGGCCGCGAGTAACCGGTCTTTGCGAGCTCGGATGAAACCGTCGTCGACGTGATCGACACGGTGGCCGTGGCACTCACCTTGGTGACCGGCTCCATCACCTTGACCGTCATTGTGCCGATGGCCTTGCCCGTCAAGGAGCCGCCCGCCGTGAGTGTGCCGAAGCTGCCGCCCGAGACGACCGACCAAGTCAGGGCGCCGTCAGGGAGGAGAAGGCTCGCACCATCCGGGTCGAAGGCTCCCGACTGGAGAGTGACCTTCTGCCCGACGCCGACCGAAATCGGCGTTCCGAGGATCTTCAGCGACTTGACTGTGCTCGAAAGCACGAGCTTCACGGGATTCATTCCGGGCTTCACCGTGATTTCGGTGGCCCCAGCCGCGACCGTGGCTCCCTGGGCATCCGACTGAGCTCTCGCCGCACCGATCAGCTCGTACGTTCCCGCGTTGAAGAGACCGTCGAACTGCACGTCCTGGGTCGAGGCCGAAGAGGATGGGCGGTTGACGATGAGCGTGGCGACCTGGCTCTCATACCCTTTCGGATACAGCTCGAAGAAGAGGCTGCCGGCATATCCGGGAATGTATTTGGGAGTGATGGCGTTGGTCTTCCGCGCAGGCCAGGCGATGCTGAGCTGAACCTGCCCCTTGCCGCCGGCGGCCTGGCCGGCCGATCCGCCGCAACCCAGCAGATGAATTGCCAAGATGGAAAAAAGGGCCAAAAGAGACCCTTGCCGGAGATGCTTAGCTGACATGAATCGGAACTCCAGGAACCAACGTGGACAGAGGAAGGAGCGGCTCGAGGCCGGTCGCCGTCTTGAGGTCGACCGGCGGCCAACGGTTGGGGGCCAGTCCCGGAGCCGAACACATCAGGACAGCTCCGCTGACGGCCGGCAGCTGGGCATTGGTGATGCCGGGGCTGCGCCTCAGGATGCGGGCGAAGTCGCTCACGATGAAGATGAACTGCCCGCTCGTCAGCACGTCCGGCTTGAGCAGGTCGGCATACCGGAAGATGAGATCGTAGATCAGGCCGGCGCCAGACACTTCCGCGTTGTTGAAGGTCCGGGGAACAGCAGTCATTTCGAGCCCGGCCAGAATCTTTCGGAACAGGCTGATCGTGCCATCCGATGGCTTGCCGCTCCAGCCGGCGTCAGCCTGCGGATACATGAGGCACGAATCCGTTCGAAGGGTTTGGGAACGAATAAGGTCGGTCTCGGCCGTTCCCGGATTCGTGATCGGAATACTTCGGACCAGAACGGAAGACCCGCTGTAGAGATGGGTGGCCTGCAGCGTCTCGATATCGCATTCGAGCCCGGCCAGGATGGCCTTTTGAGCCCTTGTTCCGGAGGCTTCGATCAGATCGATCTCGTTGTTGAGCAGCGCCAGTGCTTGATCGCCGGCAATTGCCGTCCCGACCAGGGAATGGTCGCTCAGAATCACGTTTGCAAAGGAGACGATCAGGCCATATCCACCCGCAGCCAAGTTCGTCGTGTACTTCGCAACGGACTTATCGGCTGCGGGAAGGCCCGCGGAGAACAAGTTCGCCACCAGCGTATTGGCCAAGGTTTGAGCTGCGGCGGCGCTGCCCGCGGCCGAGTTGATCGTTGCGAACAAGCCGGTCGACCCCAGCCGTGACTTAAGATCGTATTTGGGAGTGAGGCCCGCTACAAGCGTGGGAAAATCCTTGCTCAACGAGCCATTGGCCGTGAGCAGGACCTTGCTCAAGCTGCCCAGGAACGACATCGCGAAGTTGCCGGCCGGACTGCCGACGGCATCGGCATCCTTCGGGGGACCAGCGGCCGCGCCCGTTCGATAGCCGAAGCCGAGTGGCAGCAGCTCGACGTGAGCCGTCACGGCCGCGGAATTCGTCACAGCCTTCGCGGCGGTCACGCCGGCGCTTAGATCGAGCTTGCCGCTTGCCAGCGAGGGGGTCCCAAGCGTTGACTGAATCGTATCCAGCCAACTGTTATAGACGTCCGCAAAGATTCCGTAGGCGATCAGCTTGGCGGCGTCGCTGTTCTGGGCCGCTATCCATGCCTGCATCGTCTCTGCGCCGGCAATTTGCAGCATCCGGGCGACGCCTCCCGTCACCCTGAACGCGGCGTAAGTCTGCAGCATGATCGCGGCCAAGAACTGAGGGTTCGCCAGCCCCTCGTTCGTTTGGAGATCGTAGTCGGAGTCGACCGATCCCGCGACGTAGCCTTGGTCGTCCTGAGCCAGCAACCCGTTGGCAAGCCTTTCATAGCCGACTTTAAGGCCTGAAAGGGCGTACCAAGTGGCCTCCAGCATCAGGGCCGTGTTGGGATCGATGGAACGGACCATGCCGTGGGAAAGCTTAGACGAGAAGTCGGCGAGGTTTGCGATCGAGGCCGAGGAGCCGTCCCAGATCGAGCCCAGATTGTCCGTCATCTTGGAGTACTGCTCCACCCGATCGGAGAACGCAGGCGCGAGCGGCGGACGGTCTACGTTAACCGGTTGGTGCGAAGATCCTCTGCCACCTCCGCCTCCGCCACATCCGGCCAGATAAGCCGATGCGGCGAGCGCTCCAATTCCGACGACGAACTCCCGGCGCGAGGGCTGAAACGGGACCGCCGAAAGGGCCAGCCTCGCTCCCAATGGCTGATTCTTTTTCATTCCACTCCAGAATCCTTCAGGCTTAAAAAGTGCATTAATGCCAAAAGCTTGCGCCCATTATATCGGTGGATGGGCCCCAGAGCCGTCAGATGTGACACTTTGTGACGGCGTCGTCTTGGATTCCCATTGCGAGTATCAAAGGTCCCAGCGCGGGGTGGGCCAGACGGGTGCTCTGAGCATAAAAAACGCAACTTTCTATCGAGTGTTTTTCGACCCCTAAAATGGAGGGATAATTTAGGCTGTCCGAAGTGAAAACAGCGATCGTTTGCCCGAACTGCAAGCAGCATGTGACCTTAGCGCAGTGCATTAAGGCTCCCAATCCGCGCGTCGCGCGGTGCCCGAGCTGCTCCACCGTGCTGGAAGCTCACATGCCCCACATCCGATTGCTGGCTATGGGCACGCGGGTGTTGGTGTTCTGCCTTCTCGCGTTGATTGCGGCGCTCGCCATACTCCGCGATTCTCGATTGGGCTTGGCCGTTCTGACTACCGCTATCGTGCTTCCCTTGCTCTTGGTCGGCACCTACCTGGTGCTGTTCAACTTCGCCCAGTTCGTTCCGCGCCACTCGCGCGTGCTTCGTCAGGGCGGACGTTAGCCAATTGCAGCCGGCCACGGGCAGGTGAGCTACCCTCCTCGATTCCAAGTGCCTCTGCGCTTGGCGAAACTGAAGCGAGTAATCTGTTCCCGAGGCGCCTGAAAGCTAGATCCCGCTCGAGGGAAATCGCACTTCGTGGTAGTGCAAGTGCGCTTCCAACAGGTCCAGGTAGTCCGAAGCGGAGAGTGTTCCGATGAGAAACATGTGTTTCAGCATGGGTGAGTCGGGCGTTTCACATTGCGCGAAGTAGACGCGCATCTCCTTTCGAACATCCTCCCAGGCCTTCTCGGCATCCTTGAGGTGAACCTGACCTTTCGGCGTCATCTGTGGCATCGTTCGAACTTCGCCGCTTGGATGGCGCATGGTCTCCAGCGTCTTGTCCCAGAAGATGCCGTGCTTCACTTTTCGTCCCTTCAGCGAAGGCGGAGGGCTCTTCTTCATCATACCGACGTTCCAGCGTTCCGCCAGCGCCATGTGCATGATCATTTCCGCCGGCGAGAAGCTTCCCGCCTTGGGGCGCGTGATCTGATCGGGGCCGGAAAGCCCTTCAACGCGCTTCACAAGCGCGACTCGGCGCTCTTCGACGCCATTCCATCGCTTTTCGATATCCGGATGCATGGATACCTCCCTGGTTTCAATCTCGCTCCTTTGCAGAGAATGACGCCTGTTGCGGCGAACTGAATTTGTAATAGGATAGCAAAAAGCTCAGGCGTGGAGTCCGCGCCCTAGACTGACTTACGATGTTTTTGCTTCGGTAAGTTTCGGATCGTCACCCAATACTCTTCGCGCACGTCGTCATCGATTTCGATGGGAAGCGAGCTCTTGTACAAGCGGTCGGCCCCGTCCTTACGGCAACCGGAGATCCAATACTCGTCGCCCGTTTCAAGGTCGAAGTAGTTTGCCTTGTATCCGCCTTTGATGCTTTGAAAAGACCGGCCGCCGTAATAGAGCGTCTTATCGGTCTTTGAAAAGCTGACTCGGCCAATTCTCGCGGGACCGTTGAGATTCTCGGCCTTGCACTCGACATACATGATTCTTGGTTTCACTACACGCCCTCCGGAAGTTTCCTGTATTTTGTGGGAGTGACGTGCCTTCCCTTCAAGCCCTTCGCTTTCTTTTTTGGCCTATTGAGTCTCGTGGCGATGTCTGTCGCGCAGGACGATTCCGGCTTGCTAGGCAACCTCGCCAAGCCGATCGAAGGCCGCAGCATGCGGGTTTCATCCACCTTTCGCGAGGGAAAGGATGGCCGCTACGACCCAGACGCCAAGCCGAAGGGAGACTTCAACGGGAAGAGCAACTGGGACAACTTCAATGTGGCGCCGGGAAAGACGCACGTTCTGATGGACGTGAAAGGCCCTGGGGTGATCACCCATATGTGGCTCACATTCTTGGGTCCGGAGGTTCAAGACTGGGCGAAGAACGGCTCGGCGACCCATCAGGACATGCTGCTGCGAATCTACTGGGACGGCGATTCGCGCCCGGGCGTCGAGGCGCCCGTGGGCGACTTCTTCGCGAACTGCTTTGGCAAGCGCCGTGAAGTGATCAGCATCCCCGTCGTGGTGGACCACGGCAACTCGTACAACTGCTTCTGGCGGATGCCCTTCCAGAAGTCGGCACGGATCGAGATCGTCAATCAGGGCACAAAGCCGATCAGCCTGCTCTACTACAACATCGACTGGATCAAGAAGGACACTCTGCCTCGCGACACTCCCTACTTCTATGCACAGTACCGGCAGGAATACCCGGTTCAGCACGGGAAAGACTATGTGATCCTGGATACCCAGGGCAAGGGACACTACGTCGGAACGGTTCTGGCCGTTCGGACACGCAGCCCCATGTGGTTCGGCGAGGGCGATGAGAAGGTGTACGTCGACGGCGAGAAGGACGCTTCTATCTGGGGGACCGGAACCGAGGACTATTTCATGATGGCGTGGGGGCTGAAGGAGACGAAGGGCCCCTACAGCGGATGCCCCTACTTCGATCAGTGGGGGACGGTGGGGCAACATGCGAGCGCCTACCGATGGCATCTCAACGATCCCTTGGTGTTCAACAAGGGGATCAAGGTGACGATCGAGCACTTCGGCTGGATGTCGCCGGACGAGACTCCCGACAACAAGACGCAGGGTTGGGTGGAGCGCGAAGACGACTTCGCCAGCGTCGCATTCTGGTACCAAACCGGCATGCCGACCTTCGCGGCAAGAGCCCCCTCCGCTGAGGAGCGTCACCTGCCAAGCCTCGAGCGGCTCACCGTCTATGCCAGAGACGCCGCAACGCACGGCGACGGCGACGTGCAGCAGCAGAACCTCGAGTTCTACGACGGCGCCCAGCTTCTATACCTACCGAAGAAGCAAGAGGGAGCTTGGCTGGAAGTTCCTTTCACAGTCGCAAAGAAGGAGCCGCTCCGCCTTCTTCTGAACGCGACAACCAGCTACGATTTCGGAACGTACCAGGCGTATCTTGATGGTGCGAAGATCGGCGATCCGATCGACTTCTACAGCGCGGAGGTCGCCAACCAAGAGTTTCCTCTGCTCGACTTCTGGCCTGTGCCTGGGATGCACAAGCTCCGGCTGGAGTGCGTTGGCCGGAATCCGGCCAGCCGCGGCTACTACCTTGGGCTCGAATCGGCTCGCCTGCGAGAACGTCGCCCCCGGGTGGCCGAGTATGGGTTCGATAGAGACAAAGATTGGAAGAAGAACCCGGTGCTGTATGGCGGCTGACCCTACGACCTGATCCGTACGCCTTGCCGTGCTCCGGACACGCGAGCCTATTTGGAGTGCCGCCGAGCGGTTATGTCTGCTGAGCCCATGGTTACGCTCCCGGGCTACCGTGGGAGCGCAAGGGTTGTGGCAGCCTTTCAACCGGCGACCTATGCCACTACAACCGGCTCCCCGGCCGCTTCTACTTCGGCCGTGGACGTCGCATGGGTTTGCCGTCGACCAAAGCTGTGCTGGAGCTGACGCTCGAGCTTTTCAGCTTCCAATCCGAACCGGCCTTTTTCCAAGTGTCGGTCGTCGTCGCATCGAGCTGGAAAGTGTGGGGAGTTGGACCGGTGAGCTTGGCCGTGAGATGACCCTTGACGACAGCCACGGCCGTCCCGCCTTTCACATGCAGGGACATGATTTTTCGGTCCCACTTGAGATCCTTCATCGCCTTCGACTGCTGATCAAAGCCGCGAATGACTTCGTCACGATTGGCCTTGCCGGCCGGCGTCGCCACCAGAAAGTCGGGCGCCATGATCATTCGGAGAATCCTCACATCGCGCTTCTGCAACGCGACCGTAACTTGCTGATAGTGCCGCATCAGAACGGCTCGCACCTTGGCATCCGAGCCGGGAAAGGCAACAACAAGGGCAACGGCGATGATCATCGTGCCTTCATGTTATCCAAAGCTATTTCCGGCTGTACACGGTCTTCATTCGACCGCTCTCATCTGAAAGGGTCAGCTTGTTGGCCGCAAGGATGTACCGGTATTGGATCACCGTTTCCGGCTGGCCTTTGACCGAATACTTGAGCAAGAGCTTTCGGCCGGGGGAGACCAGCCAGGAGCCTTTAAGATTTGAGATCACAGGTCCGCTTGGAGAAGTGGCCGTGGCAAGAATCTTGGCAGTGCCGTCTTTGCCAAGGTCGAGGCCGGAGCGCTTGTCTTGGGTCTTCCAGCCACCCACGAGCGTGGAATCGATTTGCCCCTGAAAGGCGACCACCGGGGGCTTGGCAGGGCCATCGTCCTGCTCGGGAGGCTTGCACCCTAAGACGAGCAAGGTGGCCGCAAGTACGACCACCCCTTTGAAGGCGCTCGCCCGAAACCAGTCGCGGTTGATGCGATTTCCTGGCTCCTGTGTATGTAAACGCACTCTACCGCAAATAGTTTCCTCGTTCAATTTCCGGAGCCACCGCCTCGAGCTTTTCGCATCGCGGCGGCGGCAGCGGCCATTTCCGCATTCGACTTTTCGCCGGCTTCCATCTGGCCTTGGGCCACGGCCTGCTCCTGTTGGTTACGGGGCTTGCCGGAAGGGTTTAACGCCTCCCCTTGACCTTTTG
>DASZPA010000344.1:0-3247 GCA_035550555.1 Fimbriimonas sp. | reverse complement strand
GAGAATGCTCGAGGAGATTGAGCTGACCTCTTGAGTCGCGTATGCAAGGCCGAGCCCGAGCTTCTGTCCCTCCTTCGCGAGTCGGTTATAGATGACCGTGAGGTCTTTCTCTTCCTTGCGGGGGAACAGGTTGTGGGCCTCCTCGAAGTACATCTGGATGAAGTTGGCTGCCTTGTTCTCAATAAACCGCTTCATTGCATCGCCGAAAATCCGCCGACAAAGGCGATCTGAGTAGGTCCGTTGAATGGTTGGATCCCCTTGCGATAAATCGATCAAGACAATCTTGCCCTCGCGTAACAGCTCGACGATCTCCTCCTCAAAGGGTTTGTCAACCGATGAGGTATGAAGACCGCGTGTCGGAATAAGTTTGCGATACCCCGCCTCGTGGGGACTTGAGCTCGGCTTTGCCTTTCTTGTCAGAAAGCGCATCAACGCCTGAAGATCCTCGTCCGCCCAATCCCGCCCCTTGTCGATCTTGTATTGCTCGAAGGGGCCACCTGTGTCGTTGTAATGGCTCCAAGCCGCTGTGAACCAATTAGCAGCGTCCTCTAGTGAGAGGCCCTTTTTGGGGTCGACTCCGCTGAGGCCTGGGATATCGGTTTCTTTAATTGCCTGCGAGCCCGAAAATTTAACTTTCAGATCATCAGCAGTGAATCCAGCTCTGTGCAGGCAGGCCTGGTAGCAGGCAACTCTTCGGGCGTATCGAGTGACGGCACTGACTTCGCCGGGATCTGGCGGGGTCCAATCGATGCTCAAAAAACCCTTCACGTAGTTCGCGCCATCATCCGCCAGCTGAGAAGAAATGAGCTCAAATCCCTCACGGATTGCCTTGTAGAAGTTGAGACGCATAACTTTGAAGCCGGGCTTATCGAGGACGCTGTAACGTGTTACGTCGTTTGGGTATTGCGTAAAGATTGCAGTACCTGCGTCCTGTTGGTTCTCGTTCGAATACTCGCCGTTGACGTCAAAAATGATTTGTCCAACCGGCTCTATTGTGGTGCCGTTCAACTTTGCCTCTGACTGCGCGATATCGACCGTCGCTTGGATCATCTTCTTGACGGTGTTCGACTTTCCAGTGCGTGTCATTCCGAATAGAGCGGTGCGCTTGCCCAGAAAGTCGAGAGGGGTCACAAACACAGGGACGTCCTCTCCGCTCACATGACGGAGGCTTGAGCTGTAGCGAACCGCGCCTATTCGCTGATCCCCGATTCCGCCCGGAATACCGTTCTCGCGGAAGTTGACGATGTACTCAAGAACTTTTCCTGTTGGCTTGGCGACCTGGTAGTTGTTCGCTGAGTAGAAGTTGTCTAAATCTCCGGCGAATCGAACCGCACCATCCGGGTCCCGATAGAAAGAGCCGATGACCCGACACTCAAGCCCCGAAAACTGAAACTCTGCTCGGGTGAAAGAGTCGAGCGGTTTGCTCTCTTTTGGTGGGGTCTCCTTGTAGTGCTCCACCATGGCACCTACGACCTCGTCATCGGTTGGTAGCTTTGTCGGTTTAAGCACCCGAAGTAAGATTGCCTCATCGATGTCGGTCTCGCCGGTATATAGGGCGAGGAGGAATGCCCCGGCGGGAATGCC
Organism: Fimbriimonas sp.; assembly: GCA_035550555.1. GTDB lineage: Bacteria > Armatimonadota > Fimbriimonadia > Fimbriimonadales > Fimbriimonadaceae > Fimbriimonas. Next base: position 1,663 of record DASZPA010000344.1, on the reverse strand, counting down.
GCCAACGCGATGCTTCCAGCTGTCGTTCGACATCAGCTTTAGGCGTTCAAAGTCGAGGGAGAATGGGCGGCCAACGAATAGCTCGTCCCTCCTGATCTCCTTGAAGAGGTCAACGCTTGCGAGCTCCTTGAGCTCCTGAACGACGGTCGCCATCGACTATTCCTCCATTGCCAAGCTGCTGAAGTCTGGTGTGATGCTCCAATCGATCTCTGGGAGATCTGGCAGAGAGACTCCCGAGTGCGGACTCATTAGTAAAAGTCGATCTGTTTTCGTGGCTCGACCCGAGTTCTCTTTCCAGATTCGACTCACCTTCCGCCCTTCAGGAAGATCGTCGACAAGCGTGGCGTGCTGATGCCAGCCGGCGGGCTCGGCCGCATGCGTCCAGACGACATCCGCAAGATTTAGCTGCTTTTTGTCGCGGCGAACATCACCGATAACCAGGCAGATGTATCCCTCCGGATCGACTGCAGTTTTCATCTGATCTAGAACCTTCTTCATGAAGGCTAGATAGCGAGATAGGCTGCTGCTCGCCATCAAGCCTTGGTCCACCTCGTTACCTTGGTAATTGAGAAACCAGAGCCTGACCCAGTTGTACTTGCCGTACTTGATTACCTGCAGGTACGGGGGCGAGGTGAATATGAGCTTTGGTTTGGCCTGTGCAACCTCGGCCGGAACCGCCTTTTCAGCATCCCCAAGCCAAGATCGCCCAGCCTTGGTTGTCATTGACGGGAGTTCGTACCGCTGGGCCCTTACCCGAAGCATTTGAAATACGTCAACGTTGGGAGCAACGAGGCCGTGTTCCTTGATGTAGCGACGAACGTACCCTGGAGCCATTGCGAACGTGTTGGGCATGCTGATCGAGAATCCCCGGGTTGCTCCGCCTTGCGAGTGATTGGCATGGAGCATGCCCAGTACTAGGGCCGTGATAAATGGGTCGACGAATCCAAGGGGACTTAGTTCGTTTCGCAAAAACACGATTTGCCGGAGCGTGTCTGCCGAATACAGCATTGAGATGTCGTCTGGGACCTGAGCGAGGCATACGTCGGGAGCGCGTCGAAACTGCTGCTCAAGCTCATTAAGACGCCTTTCCAGGGCCGATATAGAAGGAACCTTGACCTTTGCCTTGGTCAGGGCGTGCGCCAACGGGTTGGCGTCCGACCCAAAGCCGGTCCGTCCCTGGAGTAGCGCCTCAAGGGCAACCGTGCCGCGTCCTGAAAACGGGTCATAGACGCCGTCGCCCTCATCAGTGAGCCAACGTATGAACACGCTCGCCATCTGAGGGGGGAACATAGCCAGGTACGAGCAGACGCTGTGCAGCGGGTGGCCCCACCGTCGCGGAGCCTCATGCCATATGGCTGGCATGTCTTTTAGGGGGAGGCTCCCTGTTCTGCTCACGGGCGCACGATATGCGAAATTTCTCTAGACCGAAAGAGCAACACTAAACTTTCGCTTAGACGGCTTCCCGTCAGCTTGGATTCGATACAACCACGCCATCCTCGAGCGCAAGGGCTAGCTCACGAACTGCAGACACCGATCGCGTTTCACGGCGGTCGGACGGACGAGCGCGACGGGCCTAGTGACGCGGGAAGAGGGGTTTCCAGTCTCCGACTTCCTTCCAGAGCACTGGAAGGCTGTTGTTGGGACACCCGTGCTCGAAGCAGAT
>DASZPA010000343.1:0-2532 GCA_035550555.1 Fimbriimonas sp. | reverse complement strand
TCACCCAGCTCCCGTCGTTGTGCCACATCCGATACTCGACGCGGTGAAACTCCCCGTCGGAAAGCGCCATCACCGTCTCGCGATGCCCGCTCCAGATGTTCTTGTCTTCCGAGTGCGTCAGTCTCTCGAAAAATGAGGCGCCCATCACCGCCGTCTCGTCCACGTCGTAACCCAGCATGGCGCCCATGCTTCGATTGGCGTAGGTCACCTTCTGGGTTCGCACATCCAGGACGTACAGGAGGTCGGGAACCGAAGACGCGATGCTCTCGAAAAGCCGTTTGGACTCCTCGTCCTTCTCACGGCTTAGCTGCAGCTCGGTGATGTCTTGCACCGTTCCGATGAATCGCACGATCTCGCCGTTCTCATCTCTCTCCGCATGGGCGGCCGAATGCACGTAGATCTCGCCCGTCGGCAAGAGCAATCGGTACGTGATGTCCAGCGGCTCGCAGCTGGCAAAGAGCCGGTCCAGGGCCACTCGGTGTCGGGCTTGATCCTCCGGGTGGACCAACGCGGCATACTCCTGCGCGGACAGAGGCGGAAGCTTGGCGTCCCGTCCGATCACCAGATAGCACCCTTCCGTCCAGCTCACTTCGCCTGTGGCAACGTCGAGCTGCCAGCCGCCGGTCTTGGTATGGACGCTCATTTGGTTGAGCCGCTTTTCCGCAAGGCTTCTCTTCTGCGTCTCCGCGTTCAACCGTGTCTGGGAGGTTGAAGACGCTCCAAGGCTCTGCACGGCGTATGCCGCCACCAAACGGAGGGCGCACTTTCTATCGGGCACACCCAAAAGGAAGCAGATGTGCTGCCAGGCAGCCTCCCAATCGCCCCTGCCAAGGCTCAGATTCTTTGAGATTTCGGCCCTCGAGCTGCCGGCGAGCGCGCCAACAAGGATTCTCTGTTCGGTCTCACTAAGCTCGAGCTGAGTTGGAAGGCCGGAATCCACGTCTTTATCATTGGAATCCCGAACGGCGATCCTATACGGCTAAGAGCTGTTTCTGCCGCAAATCTGAGGTAAAAATGCAGGTATATGGCGCTATGCGGGCTTAACGCTCTCAAAGAGCCGAAATAAGCCCTCTGCCAGCGTCGGGTGTGTGTAAATCGCCTCCTTCATGGCCGTGTAAGGTTGACGCAGTTGCATGAGGACGCTGAGAATCTGAACCGTCTCGCCTCCTTCCACGCCCAGGACCGTGGCTCCGAGAATCATATCGTTCGAAGCGTCCACAACGAGCTTCATCATGCCGGCGCTCTCGTCGCGCTCGACCGCCCTTGCCACCGACGACATCGGAAGCGAGCCGATCTTGAGCCTGTATCCCTGCTTCCGAGCCTGCTTTTCGGTGATACCGACGCCGCCCAGCTGAGGATCCGTGAAGACGCAGTAAGGTACGACCCGGCCCTTGGTGGAGCGGGACTTGCCCTCTGCCACGTTCGAGTAAACGATCTGATAGTCGTTATAGGAAATGTGTGTGAAAGCGGGTCCGCCGTTCACGTCTCCCATCGCCCAGATCCCCGGAACGTTGGTTTCCAGGCGGTCGTTCACGAGGATCGCGCCCCTGGAGTCGCACTTCACGCCGGCGGTCTCCAGGCAGAGGTCTTCGCTGTTAGCCTTGCGGCCCGTGGCGACCAACAGGTGCGACCCCGATACAGTTTTCCCGTTGACGTGAACCGAGAAGCGCTTGTTGTGCGCCAGTCTCTCAATCTTCGTGTCAAGACGGAACTCGATTTCCTCCTCTTCCAGGGCCCTCTGGAGCGTTTCCGCGATCTCAGGGTCTTCTCTCGGAACGATCTGTCCGCCGTCTTGGATGATCGTCACCTTGCTGCCGAAGCGGCGGAACATCTGCCCAAACTCCAATCCGATGTAGCCTCCGCCGATCACCAGCAGATGGTCGGGCATCACCTCCAAATCTAGGATCGTGTCGCTCGTCAGATAAGGAACCTCGTCGAGACCCTCGATCGAAGGCACGGCAGGACGGCCGCCAGTGTCGATGAAGATCTTGTCGGACTCCAGCACCTCACCTCCAACCTCGAGCTTGTGCGGCGCCACGAATCGAGCTTCCGCTCGAAACAGCTTCAGGCTCTTTTGGCCGGCGATCTCCTCCTCAACGCTCTCTCGCCAGCTCTTTACCACTGCGTTCTTCTGACGGACCACTTCCTCGAGGTCCACCCGGACGCTGGAAGCATGCACGCCCCACCGAGAGGCCCGCCTCGCGTAATGGGCCACCTGTGCCCGGTGGACCATGGTTTTCGTCGGAGTGCATCCGCGGTTGACGCACGTTCCCCCCAGCTCGCCTCGTTCGACAAGCGCGACCTGCCACCCCTTCTCCGCCAACTTGACGGCAAGAGGATTTCCGGACTGCCCCGAACCAACGACGATCGCATCGAATCGCATATCCGTTTGTAGCAGACGATACGTCTCCTGAATCTGTGCCGTAACCCTGCCATTCTGGCTTTCTCTGAGGCACAATGATTAAGAGCCCTTCATCAAGTCGCTTAAATCAGTTTTATTGTATTTGCCTCGCGAACCAACAGCATGGAACC
>DASZPA010000342.1:0-3928 GCA_035550555.1 Fimbriimonas sp. | reverse complement strand
GCTCAATCCAGATGCGGTGACCGAGGCGATAGATCTACATGTCTCGGGCAGCGAGGATCTCAGCCGCAATATCTGGGGCCTGATCTGCCTCTCGCTCTGGCACGACCGCTACGTGGGCTGAGCCCGCCTTAGCTGCTTCGTGCGGGTCTGATGTCCGTCTAGACATTCGTATGAGTCAACCGGCGATCGTTGGCCCGATCGCTCCATGGAGCCGATTTCCCCGGTGCAATGACGCACCCAAGGAAATTCGCGCAATCCATTCGCCTCGCCGTTGCTGTCGTGGTCCTCCTCGGACTCTTCGCGTTCGCCGGAGTCGCCTCCTCCTCAGCGAACTCCTCGAAGTGCAAGCGCATCCACGCGGGCGTCTCGAAGCGAACCGTCAAACCGGGTCAGACGGTTTGGGTAAAGGGCAGCACCTGTGACCGCCGTGATCATGGCCCCCGCTTCGTGAGGATCAAGCTTCATACCAGGCACGGGTGGCGCCAAGTCGGTATCGCTCGTCCGCGCTCCACGGGGCGATTCTCCCGGCGTGTCCGGGTCTCTGTCCCGCCGGGCAGAGTGCACACGAGCATTCAGGTGGTTGCGTCGGCCGTGCACTCTCCACAGGTTCCACTCAAGGTCGCTACCGACACCCCTCAGGGCTACGACGGCTGTCCCCTTAACGACCCCAACTACGTAGTGGATCCGACGATCCACGACTGCAAGCTCATCGCATCGGACACGGCTTCGAACCCAGACCCGATCCCCTTCTGGGGAAGTACAGACTGTGGTGACTATCCGAACGGAGTGGAACCCCGTCGTGTGACCCATCCGACCGCCGGTGGCGATTCAGACGCGACGGCAACTGGCGCACCGCAAGAAAATGAGGCTTATCGACGCATGACCGTCTTCGACGGTGACGAATTTTTTGGCGAGCGATGCGAGCTCGGCTTCAACAATATGGACCGCGGCCCTACAACGTTCTTCCGCGCGGGGATGCGGCGCGTCACCTATTTTTCGGAGCGGCTGCCGGAAAACTTTGAACTCGACGGAGAAGACTGGCAGACCGTTTTCCAGATGAAGCAGGCCCAGCCGTCTGTCGACAATGGCGGCGGCCCGATGATCGAGCTACAGGCAACTCGAGGGGAATGGATTCTCCTCAACGACTGGGAAATCATCTGGAGCGTTCCGGCGCAGAAGAACTTTTGGACGCGCTTTGCTTTCGACGTCGTCTACTCACAGGATCCACACAAGGGATCGATCCAGGTCAGCGTTGACCTAAACGGCGACGGCGACTTCGAAGATGCCAATGAGCGAAGCCCTAAGCTTCCGGCGACTACTCTGTCCACTCAGACGGAACCGGGCTATGAGATCCCGCCCGGCGGCTCGATCCCGTCGCACTTGCGAGCCGGTATTTACCACTCAACGAGGTACTCGTGCCCTCCGCCAGTGGGCTGTTCGACTGAGCTGGACAACGTTCAGGTCATTGGAGATTAGGCGGCTCTCGTAGGCAGTAGGATCACGCGGGTGTCTCGCGTTCATCTGCTTTCTGCCGCCCCCCGGGTACAGCAGAAGGCGCATCTTGACCTAGATCAGCTGAAAGAATCGGCGAGGGCAGATCGGTTCGGGGTCCACGAGCTCGTTGATGATCCCAGTGAGGCAGATCTGATTCTTTTTGTTGAGACCTCCTGGGCGGCAGGGCACTATTTCGAGTCGGTGAGGTCTCACCCCATTTATCGGCAGTTCCGAGATAAGTGCTTTCTTTTCTCCGCGATGGATCGGGTTGTGCCTTTTTTGCCTGGCGTGTATGCCTCTATCGAGAAGCGCTCGTTTCGATCGGCATGGACTCGGTCGGGGTTTTATCCAGGTGTGAGGGAAGAGCACGGTCTCTCATATCAATCTGGTGGATCTATCGACCGATATCTCTTTTCCTTCGTCGGCTCCGCGCGTGCACATCCTGTGCGGGTCGGACTATTGGGACTCGACGGTGCTCCAACCCTCTTACTCAACAGCGATACGGAGCCTGTAGAGCGTGAGGTGTATTCCACCGCAATGAGAGATAGTGCCTTCGTGCTCTGTCCACGAGGTGGGGGCTCATCTACCTTTCGACTCTTCGAGGCCATGATGTTAGGGAGGGCCCCAGTGGTCATTTCCGATCAGTGGGTCGCGCCGCTGGGTCCCGACTGGGGAAGCTTCAGCATCCGCGTCGCGGAGGATGAGATCAATTCGATCCCTCGATTACTTCTCGAAAGGGCCGGGGAGGCCAAAGCCATGGGAGAGGCGGCGCGAGAGGCTTGGGTCGGTTGGTTCTCACCGCAAGCGGCCTTTCATAGGACGGTCGAGTGGTGCATGGAACTTGAGTGCGAAGCATCGAGGCGAGCTGGATGGAGGCGCTATGCACCGCATTTAGAGATGCTGCGGCCCTACCATGCAGCACGCAAGCTTGCGAAGTCTCTTGGGCATGATCGTGGCGCCACGGCATGAGCACCTGATTGCCTAATGATTTATGTGAGCTGACCTAACTGACGTGGCTTGATGCTCGCCACATTTCGCCAGGGAACGCGGCGGAGATTACAACGGGGGTTTCGGAGTGCCACGCGCGTTGCTTGACTAGGCGGTTGCGAACCGTCCGGGCAAATGCGACGAGGCGAGACTTCGTCATTTCAATCGGGCCGGCGTTTCCGGAGAGGAGCCCGCCGCTCTTTGTCGTCTGGGCGACCTTCTGAAGCGCCGTCGTACGGATGTCTTCGGGGATCGCGGGGTTCGAGGCGGCCTTCTTATAGACCTTGCGGAGGTTTTCAAGCATGTTGAGGTGCTGGGCGGTCATGCCGCTTGGACGCTCCCGCTTGATCGCTAGGCGACCACCTGTGCTTACGGCGCCAAACCCGGCGGCGAGAATCCGTAGCCAGAGGTCGTAGTCCTCGCATGCCGTCAGGCTCACATCGAAATTGCCGACCTCTTCCAGTGCCTTGCGACGCACCATGGTGGAAACAAAAATAAAGTTTGACTCGATGAGGTGTGCGAGGAAGCGTTTGGGTTCTGTGGGCGGAGCCTTTGGAGGATTGTTGCCTGACATTGCGCTCGTGCGCCTGAAGCGGTTGGTCGCGTCGTCCAGGATCCAAGCGTCGGTATAGGCGAAGCCGGCATCGGGCCGATCTACGAGGGCCTCGGCCATGAGCTCTAGGTATTCGGGGAAGAGCAGGTCGTCGCTGTCTAGAAATGCAATGAGCTCTCCTTGTGCGAGAGCGATCCCGGTGTTGCGCGCTGCCGAAAGGCCTTGGTTTTTCTGCTGTGTGAGGTGCAACCTGGGGTCCGATTCATATGGTCGAACTGCCGCCACTGTCCCATCCGTGGAGCCGTCATCGACCACGATGAGCTCAAAGTCGACTCTTGTCTGAGCCAGAGCCGACTCGATGGCTGCCCCGATGTAGCGCTCCTCATTGAAAGCAGTAACTATGAGACTGAAGGTCGGTGAGTCTGGGCGGGGAGTCGTCATTTGGTGGCGTCGAGTACCTGGTCTGGCGCAGAGGCGGGAGCCCCATTTTTTGCAAGTAGCCGACGGATGAGCGAGAAGATGTCGCGGACGGTCTGGCGGGCAACGAAGGCCAGCGTCGCAGTGTAGACCGCCAAGCCAAAGCCGACCTCCCCTGCGAGCAGCAGGAGATCTACCACCTCACCGTGTGAAGTTGCATCAATCACGAGGAACTCGAGGGGGGTCAGGACGGCGACCATGCAAATGGAGGCCAGGGCAGGCTCGACGATCGCCGCCGTGGTATCGCGCGGCGTCAGTCCAATCAGCTTTTGGGCTTTTGCCATCCCGTAGATCGCCGCAATGGTGACTCCTACGCTGATGCCCCCTGCCACGCCAACGAGATCAAATGGAAGTAGGGCAATGACGGCAACAGTGGTAGACGTTGCCCCGATAACGTGAAGCCGGGCGAGGATGTCC
>DASZPA010000341.1:0-6962 GCA_035550555.1 Fimbriimonas sp. | reverse complement strand
GTGTACTTGGTGAAGCCGGCTTGGATCGCCTCGATAGCGGCCTTGCAGATCGGCTCGGGAGTGTTGAAATCGGGCTCTCCTGCGGCGAACGAGACCACGTCCAATCCGCTCGCCTTCATCGCGTTGGCTTTTCCCGTGATCCCCAAGGTTGGCGAGGGTTTGAGCATTTCTGCTCTCGTGGAGAGGTTCAGGGTGTTCACTTAACAGAAATTATAGCGTCCGATCGAGCCTTGGCCCTTCGCGTATAGACTGTGTCCATGCGCATCGGGGTTGCCGGGATTGGCCACGAGACGAACACGTTCTCCACACTTCGAACGAACCTTGCGGACTTCTTTGTGAGAAGAGGCGAAGAGTGCGTGCAGGGCGAGCCCTGGGATTCGTTCCGGCCTGAGGTCGAGTTCGCTCCATGCCTCATTGCGGGGGCCATGCCCAATGGGCTTGTTTCAGAGCACGCATACACGACTCTGAAGCGGGAGCTGCTGGAAAGACTGGAAGCTCAGCTACCCATAGACGGTCTTTACCTGTCGCTGCATGGAGCCATGCATGTGGAGGGTGTTGGCGACGGGGAGACGGACCTTCTGCGCGCGATCCGAGAGCTGGTGGGCCCGGAAATGGTCATCGCCTCCAGCCTTGACCTCCATGGCAACCTGTCGCCGGAGTTCGTGGCATCGGTGAATATTCTCACCGCCTTGAGGACCGCGCCCCATATCGACGGGCCAGAGACTCGCAAGAGGGGACTCGTGAGGCTCGTTCGCGCTCTTCGGGAAGGCAAGAGGCCCGTAACCTCCATGGTCAAGCTGCCGTTGATCCTAGCCGGAGAAGATGCCGTCACGGCCATCGAGCCTTGCAAGAACCTGTACGCGCATCTATTGGAGCTTGAGAAAGAGGGCGGGATCTGGGACGCTTCGCTGATGATCGGCTGCGCTTGGACCGACTCGCCCTACACGTCCGTTTCGACGCTCGTCGTGGGTGAAGATCGATCGAAGACGGAGCAGCTCGCCCAGTCATACGCCGACATGGTGTGGGAGCGGAGGCGGGCGTTTGGGCCCGAAGTCGAGACGATCTCCGCGGACGAAGCCATCCAAAAGGCTGCGGACTTTCCCACCGGCCCGGTCTTCATCTCCGAATCTGGAGACAACGTAACCGCCGGCGGGGCTGGAGACGTGCCCTTCATGCTGGAGAAGCTGCTGAAGTCTGGTCTCGAGGGAGTGCTCTACGCGGGACTGACGGACGCCGCGGCGGTCGAGGCATGCTCGGGATCGGTCGGTCAAACGGTCAAGCTAAGCTTGGGTGGGAAGCTCGATACGGTGAACGGCACGCCTCTCCAAGTCGGTGCGCGGGTCCTGCGGGTAGAGAAAGGCACGGCAACGGTCCAGATTGGGAGCTTGACCGCACTGATTACCGACGGTCGCCGCCCCTTTCACACGCTAGCGGCTTTTGAGCCTTCCGGCATCGATCCGCTGACACAGAAAATCGTCGTCGTGAAACAGGGCTATCTTGCGCCGGAGCTGCGCGAAAGGTGCTCGACGACGTTCATGGCACTGACGCCGGGCTTCACCGACCTGCGCCTCAAATCGCTGCCATACCGGTCGGTGGTAAGGCCGATCTACCCGCTGGACGACCTGTGAGCGACTCCTTTCGTGAGAAAGTTCAGTACGGGTTTCAGCGCGCACAAGGCAAAGATTCGCCTTGTGCGCACCGTCGTGCACGCTAGCAGGATTCCAGGAAGAGCGCTCCGGCGAGGAGACCCTGTTTCTCCCCGGCTTCATCCGTATTGAAGTTCTCGTCTTCCAGTTCGATGCAGACGGCCCCGCTGTAGCCGGCGTCCTTTAGAATCTGAAAGCCACGGACCCATCGGAAGGCGCCGTGGCCGGGAATCGTGTATCGCCACGACATGGAGCCGAACCCGCGCTCCTTGCCGAACGTGGGAGGCTGCTCGTGGCCGTATTCGTAGAGCCCCTCGCTCAACAGCTCCGTGTCTTTTCCATGCACATGCTTCACCCTGGGCGCGAACTCTTCCAAGAACCGAAGCGGGTCGATGCCCATTCGGAGCAGATGCGAGGGGTCGAAGTTCACGGCCATCGAAGGCGAGGGAACCTCCTTGAAAACAGCTCGATACCCTTCCGGAGTGCAGGCCAAAGCTCCGGGACCCGGCCAACCCTCGATGACGAGATGCGCCCCATGCTTGTCCAAGACCGGCGCGATCAACTGGAGCCCCTCGGCGACGATCGCGAAGTTCTCCCGGCGAGACTTGCCTTTGTCCTGCGGGATCAAAACCGTGAAGAAGTTCTTTACGCCATGCTTCACGCACTCTTCGATGTAAGAAGCGTTCAGGTCGACGGCGTCTTTTTGCCGGGCCTTGTCCTCACCGATCACGTCGCCGAAGCTTTTCAGGTCGGCCGTACCGATCTTCAAGCCGGCGTCACCCACTTGGCCGCCGATCTGATCGGTGTCCCCACCCAGATCGATCACGCCCAAATCCTGTTCTTTTGCCCAACTGAGCAGGCCGTCCAAGTCCTTCTGCCACTCTGACCACCCACGCCGAAAGCCAATCTCAAAGCCACCCGTCCGCGTCTTCATCGAACGAGGAGTCTAGCCTATTTGTAGCTGCCCGAGAACGCCCGGCAAGATCCTTTCAACGCCTCATAACAGTCTCGAAAGCCGTCCTCCGTCCAACCATAGCGGCTGTTCAGCCCCAACGCCATCTTCCTCGTGTTTGACGCAAACGCTCGGTTTGACTCGTGAAACCAGCTCGTGACCACCCGACTGGCGCCGATCTCGTCCAGTCTCTTGCCGAACAGCCCAGGATCGTCCATGGGAAGCATCGGGCTGATACACACGGTCGTCTTCAAACCGTTCCTCGCCAGAGTCTCGACGGTCCTCAGACGCCGCTCAATAGAGGCGCAGGAGGGCTCGTAAGCTCGCCTAACCTCTTCCGAATCGGTTGGAATGGATACATTCACGCGGATCGACCGGAAGCGCTTGAAGAGATCGATATCCCGTTCCACGATCGGGCTTCGCGTCTGAACGACCAGCCGAGGCTGCATCTCCAACAGCCGCTCCACGATGGCCCGCGTAAGCTCCGTCTTCGCTTCCAGCGGCTGGTAAGGATCCGTCACCGAGGACATGAGCACCGACTTGTCCCCAAGGTCCGCCCGGTCCAAAGCCATCAAGGCGTTCTTCTTCACTTCGACCCACCGGCCCCAATTGGCCCGCTTGTCCTCTTCGGCCACAAACGAAGGCGCGTAGCAGTAGCTACAGTCGAACGAGCAGCCGCGGTAAGGATTTAGCGTGTAGTCAAAGCCGCTCACCTGCCCTTTGCCGGGGTTCAGCAGATGAAGTGACTCGATCGAAGCCACGGCCGCCTTGCCGATCGTCTTCGGCACTTTGATCTCGGGCCCGCCGAATAGCGATGCCTGCAAAATAGCAGTCATGTGTCTACTATACGACAAAGCTTCCGGAACGTGCCGAACTTAGGGCGAACCGGCCGTCGCAGAGGCGTCGGGTGTTGCGGCAGAGTCCGGCGCGGGGGCGCTGGTTGGAGCCGTTGCCGAATCATCCGACTTGCGCCTTCGGTGGCGCCGACGCCGATGGGTCGTCTTTGCGACCACCACGGGATCGGTCGCCGGAATCGCCGCGTTGGCTACGGCCTGAGAGTCCGGATCCAGCGTGCCCTGAAACACGATCGCGTGAGGCACGGGCCGCGACGGCTCGGTCTGCGTGCTGTGCCCGCTGGCCATCACTTTCTCGCCGTAAACAAGAGAGGTGCTGAATCCCGAGTCCAAGAGGACGGCCTCCTGCACTCCCACTTTGGCCAGCATGGAGGCGAACTCGGATGATCCGACCGAGTCCTTGGATGCGGCCGCAACGGCCGTGCCGTCGGTCATGAACCCGAACGCCGCGCGCCGGCGAGGATCTTCGATGTCGCTGCTCGAACGCAGCCGCATCTGTTCCAACGTTCGGGGGACTCCGTTATGGACCAGCCAGGCGCCACCCAGAAAGACGTCGGTGACGTCCGGCATGAACTGCTTGTAGGGCTCGTCCTCGTTCATCAGCGGAGGACTGTATGGAACGATGGCCGCCTTCGTCAGTCCCCACATGATCACCGGCCGGTTGCGAATCTTGGGCCATCGAAACGACTCGGGGTCTGGAATGACCGACGTGGACTCGGCAGTTTTGCAAGGACCGACCAGCTTGTTGTCCGTTGCCGAGATAGCCGCCATATCGAAGAACGTGCCGTTGATTCCGGCAACCGCGTCGGTTCGCCGAATGAAGTCCAACACGCCCTCCCGAGTGTTGGACACGACCGTGACCGGGCGTCCGCCGGTCACCAGCGCCAACGTCTTCCCGTCGACGCTCTCCTCTTTGTAAGCGACCGGGCCATCCTTTACAGGACCTTCGTAAACGCCCACGGCGCCATCGATTGCCTGCTCGCACTGATCGAGAGCGCGATTGAGCCGGGTCTGAATGTACCGATTGACGCACTGGATGTTTGGAGATTCTTCGGCCGGACCGTTCTCGATGGAGAAGGACATGAGGTAACCGGCAGATTGGGCCGCGATCTGGTTGTTGGGGCTGTTCTTCCCGTCCGGATAGGCAAAATAATCGACCCGCTTGCCAAGCTGCCTTTCCAACTCGGCCTTTGATTCGGTCAACTCGTGATCGACCAGGCCGGAATCGATCTGAGTCAGATCGGGGTGGTTGACGGTATGGCTCGCAATCGTGATCAAGGGACTTTTCACAAGCTCCTTGAGCGTCGTCCACGACATGTGAGCCCTTCCGGTGGTCTTTCCGACAAACCCGGTGTGGACGAACACGGTTGCAGGATAGTTGTCCGCCTTTAGAATCGGCCACGCGATGTCGTAGAAGCCCTGGTAGTTGTCGTCGAACGTGAGGACGATTGCTTTAGGCGGCAGCGCCTTGCCCTCCGTAAGATGGTGGTACAGGTCGTCCATCGACACGGGCTGGTAGCCGCGCTGTCTGATCAAGTCCATTTGGTCGCGGAATTCGCTCGCGGTGCAGTCGAACCAAACGGAGTGCCGGTCTCTCCGCTCCGTGATGTCGTGATACATGATCACGGGCGTGCGTTGAGCGAGCGACGCAAGGCCGATCTGGTCCGTGGCAGTGCTTGTCGGCGGTGAGCCAGCGGAGACTTCCGTGCCGCCGGGCGCAGGGGTTTCATCGTCTCGAGAGTCCTTGGGATGGCACGAGCAAAGGAAGATGCTGAGGGTGGCCAGCAGCAGGATTCGAAGTAGCTTCACGGTTGGTTGTTTGGCAGACGCGCGGGCCGCCGCCTTCAATTTGGCGAAATCCATTCGCGTAGGTCTTGAGACGTCATTCTGTAACACTCAGTGTGCGGACTTATCTCCCGAATGTGAACCTCGAGGATCGGGGCCAGGTCCGCCAACCGCTCCACCGTATCCGTCGTCTCCAGCAACCGCTGCTTCTCGAGGTTCTCGATGGCCAGATGGTTGGCGATCGAAAAGGAAAGCTCGACGGGATCGTCAGGAAACTTCACGCGATCGACCGCGATCCTCTCCCGCTCGAAGAATCGGCGGATGAGCACCTCGAAATCCTCGCGCGCATGGGCGATGAGCGCCTCGATCTCTGGCGACGAACTGATCGCCTCTTCCACGACAGGCTCAACCCTTCCGACCAGGAAAGAGTTGCTGCGGTCGTCCAGCTCGCGAATGCGAAAGCGGCGCTCTCCCATGACGTGGATGTCCATGCGGCCATCCTCGTATGTCTCGGCCTGAACGATCCTCGCCGCCGTTCCAACCAGATACGGATCCGCGAGCGGGCCGGATTCCGATCCCGATCGAATGAGCACAACGCCGAAGGGACGGCTTTCGCGGAGGCACATGCGAATCATTTCGCGATAGCGCTCCTCGTAAATATGCAAACGCAGGTTCGCATGTGGAAAAAGGACCGTATGCAGGGGGAACAGAGGCAACTCTTCGAGTTGTGGGGGCATCCCAATCTCCAAGTATATCGTGCGGAAATGAATGTCTAGAGGTATTTATGACGTCTAAACAAGGGCGCCCCATTCGGGTTAACAATTGGCGGCGTTAAATTGGGAGTTACAGGTAGATTGGCAAGCGTGTCCTTTGGCGATGATCTCGAGCAGCTAAAGCAGCAATTAGCTGCCTCGGAAAGGAAAGTGGGTGAGCTTGAGGCTCACATTCGGAAGCTGGAGGGCGATCTTTCGCGATCCGGTCAGGCTGGCAAGGGCGTTGCCGAGGCGTCCCTGGACATCGCGCCGATCAACGAGGCGGATGTCACCCTTCGCAGGTTGGTGCAGCGCATCGCGATGATTCTCCAGGCCGAGAAGATCGTGATCATGTTTTACGACCGCGAGCAGGGTGAGCTGATCGGCATTCCTCCCAGCTACGGCGTGGACGAAGAGCGCCTAAAGGTTTTCAGGGTTCGAGCGAACTCAGGCGTGAGCGGCCAGGTCTTCCGGGACGGCGAGCCGATCATCTTCCACGACGGCAACAACGATCCCCGCACCCAAAAGGACCCCTTTGGTCTGCTGCACGCCCAGAACGGCGTGACCGTTCCGCTGGTAATCGAAAAGCGGGACGAAGAGAACCGCGTCATCGAGCGCAACACCATCGGCGTGCTCCACGCGTTCAACAAGCGGCACGGTGAGGATTTCAACGACGAGGACGTGCGGCTTCTGGAGCGCATGGCTCGGAATGTTGGCTCGATCATCGCCAACCTTCAGCTCTATCGCGAGGTCGTCGAAGAGCGGGAGGAGCTTGCTCAGACGTTCGAGTCGCTCAGCGCAGGGCTCATCCTCGTTACTGCCGAAGGCCGGTTGAGCCAGATGAACGCCACGGCGCGGGCTATCTTTGGCCAGTCTTCCGACGCCATCGGAAAGAGCGCTCGCGACGCGATCCGAAACGAGCAGCTATGGGCCTTGATCGACGAGGCGGAGAAGGGCGGAGAGGGCAGCAAGC
>DASZPA010000340.1:0-18330 GCA_035550555.1 Fimbriimonas sp. | reverse complement strand
TGACCTGGCCCAAAAGATCACCGAGCCGCAAATCAGCCGCTGGCTTCGCTAGCGTAAGCGAAGGGGTAAACCAGCCCGTCCAACACTAAAACGGCGGATTACTCGCGCTTTCGGAAGACCACGTTCATCGAGAACGCGTCTTCGCCGGCATCGGACCCGGCACAGACGACTTGCTCCTCTCCGGTCGCCCGAACGTCCTGGCCACCCCGTCCTCCGCGGCGTCGTCGACGCCTCCTCCTGCCAACCTGTTCGGGACTCTCCTCGGCTTGCCCGGTATCCGCATCCGATTCGTCCAGGAGTGCCTGCGGACGCAAGAACCATTCGTCCGCCACTTCGTCCTGATCCCCGCCTTCGATCCACTCGTCCAGCTTCATAATCGGCACGTCGAAGTTGGCCGTGTCGAGGCGGACGTTTTGTTCGCGGGGCGGAATGTGGTCCATCTTGAGCAGCTCGTCGGGGTTCGTGTTCAGAAAATGCTCGATTTCCGACTTGGAGCCCACGAGAAACACGTAGGTGGCGCCGTCGATAGCGATGAACTTGAGGCTCGTCGAATCCATTGCCGCCCAGTCGCCTGTTAACAGATTGTAAGCGCACGCCTTGCTGGGCAGCGTAATGGTGCGGGGACCGGTGCCGGAGCAGTGGACGGTACAGAACGGACCGCGAACGTGGACGAGATCCTCCTGGAAGTTCCACACATGCGCTCCGGCCATTTGGGCCAAGGCTCGGATGAGCGCCGGATTGACCACGGGCTCGCCGAGGAACACGCTGGTCCAGCAGGCGTTTGGATCCTCCCGGAACTCTTTCACCACAAAGCTGGGAAGGCCGGTTTGGGTGTACTCGCCCAAGACGAGCCCGTCTTCTGGGATCGCGAAGTAGCTGGGCTCCAACTTCATTCCGCCGATGAGGCTTCGGTCTGGAAAGGCCTCGGAGAGCGGATGGCGGTTGAGGATGGTGGTGCCCGCCTTACTGTAAAACGGCTGCGGCTTCAGCGCGATGCCGGTTACTTCGCGCGCCCGTTCAAGAGAGTCCCTTCCGGCATCGAACAGTCCTGCCGAGTAAAGCCAGAAGAGAACCTTGTTGTCGCGCTGAAGGCGCGATTTGATCGAGGCTCGAAGCTCCGGCCGGATGTCCCACGCGTTGAGGAACAGGTAGAGACGGCTCTCCGGAAACTTCTCTCGGTGCGCCAGATCGCTGAGCAGATAGAACGCCGCGCTGACTCCCGCGCGCAAGACGGACTCCCGCACGTTCTGAACGAGCAGATCGAAAGCGTTCGAATCGACCAGATATGCGAGGGCCCGCTCATCGATGAAGACAGCGACGTCGGGATCGCCAAGGGGCGACTCCATCCGGTCGATCAGCGCTTGACGCACTCGCGAGGCTCGTTCCCACACGCTGTGAGTCCGCAGCCAGCCGTTGCCCCACAGATCCATCCACTCCACGCCGCTTCCGTGGGCCAGAGCCGCGCCGGCGCCGCGCCAATGGACGCTTTCGAGGGCCTGAGGAGTCTTTAGCGCCGGATTGAAGTCGTCTGGCTCGTGACCTCGGCTGAGCGAGGTCTTGAAGTCCTCCTCGCTGATGTAGAGCTTGCCGTTCAGAGCGAACGAATCGATCGGGCAAGGGAAGGGAGCCGAGCCGCCGGGTTGGCGGTTGCGGTAGCTGGGGGGACCGGCGATGAAGTCGATCTCTTCCGTTCGGAGCAGCTTGCCGAGGGCCAAATGCCCGCTGGCC
Source organism: Fimbriimonas sp. (assembly GCA_035550555.1). Classification (GTDB taxonomy): domain Bacteria; phylum Armatimonadota; class Fimbriimonadia; order Fimbriimonadales; family Fimbriimonadaceae; genus Fimbriimonas. The sequence goes on along the minus strand of DASZPA010000340.1, from coordinate 16,602 downwards.
GGGTGCGTCCATTCGAAGGTGTATCCGTAGCTGACGCCTACCAGAATTCTTCCTTCGCCTGCCGCCTTGGCTTGGTAGGCCAGCTCGGTGATGCGGTGGCAGGTCGCGTCTGAGAGGAACAGATGATAGTCGACGTATCGGCGCTGCTTGCGCGAAGAGCGGATGAACCGCTCGCCATCCTGGCCGACAGGGTCGAAGTCCGGCACCTGGATCATGTCGAAGTTCACCTGTCCGTCAAACCAGGATGCGCGGAGCGTGACCTCGTCGTTCAGGTAGCGGCGCCGGGCCCAATCTCGGAACTGCTTGGTCGCCGCTTTCGACGTATCGAAGCCGTGGCCCTCCGAAAGGAACCACTCGCCTCGCTCAAGCTGGAGACCCAGGATGTGCGAGGCCTTGTCCAGCAGCCGTATCTTGCGAACGAACAGCTCCAAGCATTCCTGCGCCACGCCCCAGAACTCGTCGTCGCAGACGCTCGGCTCAGCTATCTCGCCCCTGGCGTCCCGATAAACCGCTTGAGGAAACTTCGATTCCCAGGACTTGGGAGCCTGAAACTCCAAGCGGAAAAGAACTTGCGCCTCCGGATCGATCTCGACGGCTTTGCCAAGCAGGTAGCCCGCGAAGCCTGCGCTGTGATCGACGGCGTCGGGGTCGACCGCAAGCTGGACGAGGAAGGAGTGGACGTGGACCCCAGCCTCTGCGGCCATTCGAAGCTCGTCGAAGACTGTATCCGCCCGCCGCTCGTCGCCGGGATTGCCGAAGAAGATCAGCGGCGGCAGTACCTTGCCGCCCGTCACCAGCGTGGGAATCCCGTTTCGCACCACTACCTGAGGCGCGTCTTCCGGGATCGGAATCGAAAGTTTCTTGGGAATCTCCGGCGCCGGCGGTTCAGGCTCAGGTTGCGGCGCCGCTTCCGCGACCACGGGCGCCTCGGGGGCCGGCTTCTGCTTTCGATCCCCGCGATTTCTTCCTCGTTTCGAACGGCGCTCCGTCGGCTGCTCGGCCTCTTCGACCGGATGGCTTTCAACCGTCTTCGCGGCCGTCGGAGCCGTCTCGCGTCCCTTGGTGCGCCAGGCGATGACGGTAAGGTCGCCGAACTCTTCGTGGACTGCGGTTTCCATGGCGGCGGCGACGATCGCTTCGGGTTCAACGCTGGGTTCCGCTTGAACGTCCGCATTCAGGGCGACCGTTGGCGGTGCGGCCGACCTTGGACGAAAAGTGATGGTGACGATTCCGTCCGGATCGATGATCTCGGGCTGAGCCGTTTCTTTCTTTTTGCCTCGCGAAGCCTTCTTTTTGGGCTCGGCAGTCGTTACAGGGCCTGCTTCGGCAGGCGGTTCAAAGAAAGTCGCCTCGGGAGCTTTCTTTCGCGAGGAACGCTTCTTCGGTTCAGGGACCTGCGCCTCGGAAGCCGATGCTTCACTCACCGGCGGCTCAGGCTCGGCCACGGGCTCGGCCTTCTTCTTTTGGGTGGTTCGCTTGGGTTTGGCGGGTGGCGTTTCGGGGGCTGTCGGCAGCGGGGTGGTTTCTTCTTGGACAGTGACGACGTTCTGATCTAGCTTTTTTCGGGGCATGATGACAGTAGAAAGGCTTCTTGGGCCCACGCGAGCAGGTCTTCGGGCGAGTCGAAGAGAAGGTCAGGGCTCTCTTCCAACAGGGCTTCCCGGTTACCTGCGCCGTAGGAAACAGCGACGCTCGCCATGCCCGCAGCGCGGCCACAGCGCAGATCGAAGACCGAATCGCCGATGAAAACGCACTCGCTGGGCGAGACGCCAAGGCGTTCGCAAGCGAGCAGAGCGCTGTCCGGCGCCGGCTTCGGGTGAGGGACATCGGAGGAGCAGACGACCACATCGACGGCCGATCCTCCTGTAAATCGTTTCATGAACGCGGCCAGCTCTTGCGTGTTCTTGCTGGTCACAAGGGCGGTTTTGATGCCGTTCCGGCGGCATACGTGGAGGCATTCCACGGCGGGCTCAAACAGAGTCTCCATGTGGAAGTGGTGCTCCATCCGCTCGACGGCGTGGGGAATCATCTCGGCGACCACGTCATCGCTTGCGCCATAACGGCCCATCTGCTTGGTGAGCGGAAGGCCGATCATCGCGCGGATCTCGGAATCGCCCGGACGGCGCCCGCCAAAAGTCTCAAAGGTGTCGCCCAGGCCCAGAACGATGGCTGCCAGGCTATCCACCAGCGTGCCGTCGACGTCAAAGAGGGCGGCACGGAAGGCGGATAGGGAAGGCCTTCGAGGCATCGGTTTCAAGTATGGCATCCGCGAGAGCCTTTTGTGAGTCCAAAAGGCTCAACACGTCGCCACAGCTATTCGTTCTTCGCGCCCGCGCTGATCCAGTCCGACATTTTCTTGATCTGGTCGGAGGAGAGCGCAGGGCGGCCCTTGGGCATCTTGTCCACTCCGTCGCCTTTGACCGACTTGATCAAAAGGCTGTCGCTGGGATTGTTCGCCGTCACCACGGCCGAAACGCCCGAATAGTTGCTGAGATCGATCGACGCTCGCTTGTTGGTCGAGTTGTGGCACGGCATGCAGTTGTCGTTAAGGATCGACTGCACGTCGGCGAAGGTGGCGCCGTCGGACTGGACCTCCACCAGAGTCGCGCCATCCGGCGCCGTGAAAGCGAACTCGGAGTCGGGAATGGGATCGGAGCTGAGGTCCACCTTGTCGGCGATCGCCAGGTACTCCTTGCCCCCGGTCTTGAACGTGTAGCCGCGTGTCACGCCATTTGCCGTGTCCACATAGATCACGGCACTGGTTTTGCCGCCCTTCCAGCTCACGTTTACTCCCTGAACCGGGTTGCCCTTCATGCTCTTGGAGTCTGCCTGCGAAGCGCCTTCGATATCTTTGGAGGGGTCCTTCTGGAGAAACGCCGCCCAGCCCACCACCTCAGGCCGCTTTTCAAACTTGGCGAGCACGTCGTCGGTGATCGCCTCCTTCGTGTACGTGTTCTTGGCCTTGTTGTAGGTGTACAGGTTCGTTCCGTCGGATTGCACGAATCCGCCGTCCCAGGTGAGCTTGAACTCCTTGTCCTTGGTCATGTCCAGCGTATAGTGGACCGGCGCCTCACCCACCACACGATTCGTGTAGTCCAGCTTGAGACTCTTCGCTGATGAGAGCTTTGAGAAGTCGGACGCGAGCGGTTCGGGAAGGTTGCTTTGGAAGGCAGTCCGGCCAAAAGCTGTTACGAGGACGGCGCCAGTGGCGAGGATCGCAAGAGTTCTCATCGGACTTTTAGTCTAGCATCGGCGGGTGAAAGGTTTGCTTAGTTTTCAACTAGCTCAAAGGAGACGGATGGCGGAGGCCCAGGGCGCAAAGCCGGCTGGCGACCAGTGCGGCCTTCTAGAACCTTCGTGCCTGGAATGCTTCAGTGGAAGCTGGGCATCGCAACCGGAGCGCCGCCGTTCTGGATAGAGACCTGGGAGCACAGGCCGACGGCGGTCCATTCGACGGCGGTGTGTACGTCGATCGGGTTCGGACGGCGCCCGAGGGCCGCTTCGATGAAGTCGCGAATCACGAAGTAGTCGCCTCCTCCGTGCCCTGCCTCCAGGGCTTCCTTCGGAGGATTCCTCCACTCGCCGGGAAGAAGGTCTTCGAAATCGGAGAGGGGCCGCCACTCGCGGTGCACGTCGGGGGTCGGGCCCGGCGGAGGGTTCTCGCCGACCCAGACCATTCCCGGCTGGCCGGGAATGCGCGACGCCTCGTACACGCCGTGTGTCCCTTGCAGCGAGTAGAAGTCGGCCAGATGCGGCCGGTTGCTCATCATGTCCAACCGCAGCCGGATCAGTCTCCCGCTGCGCAGCTTGACCAGGGTGATGGTTGTGTCGTCGTGCGGATGCTCCGGGTCCGTGTGGCGTCCGGAGCCCATGCAGCTGACCGAATGGACCCTGTCGGCCGGATCGACGGCTTGGATCCACTGCATGACCGGACCGAGGCTGTGAGTCGGATAGGTGTTGCCGTTCTGCCCGACTTGCCAGTAGTAGCGCCACGTCGGGCTTCCGTCAGGATTGTGGTGAAGGAACTTGACGTCGTGGACGTATTCGCCCTCGCCGTAGTAAGGATCGCCGAACATGCCGCGCCGGGCCATCTCGCGCACAAGCACGTTATCTTTTAAATAGCAGTAGTTCTCCGACATCATGTACATCCCGGAGCTTTCTCGCGCAGCGTGGACGAGTCGCTCGCACTCGTCGAGCGAGACGCAGGCCGTTACCTCGCTCAACACATGCTTTCCCGCGTTCAGCGCCTCGATTGACTGGGCGGCATGAATCTGCATAGGCGTGGCCACGACGACGGCGTCGACCGCCTCGAGCATCTCGGAGAAGTCGGTGAAACGGAGCGGGACTTCGTACTTGTCAGCGTCTTCTTGAAGCCGGCCGGCGTCGATGTCGCACAGGGCGACGAGCTCAGCGTCGGCATGCGTGTGCAGTGCCGGCGCGAAGCAGGTTCCACGGCGGCCGGCGATTCCGACTTTCAGCGACATGACTCCAGTTTGTCGTAGATCGCCTTCCAGCGGTCGCCGTGCGATTCATGCCAGATGTCTGGCTCAAAGCCGAGATTGAGGTAGGTGCGAATGGCCGGAAGACGAAAGTCGTCGGTGGTCAGCATCACATCCTTGTTGCCCCGTGCAATCGCTTCCAGCACGACTTGATAGCTCACGATATAGCCGAGAGATCTGCCTCCGTGTTCGGGAGCGACCCCAACGTAATGTACGTAGCCGCTCTCCGGGAATTCGGCTGGTTTGAGCTGGTAGGAGGCCACGGCAACGGGCTCTCCCTCGCGGTCGACCACAAAGGTTAACGGTACCTCGGGGTTATCGAGAAGGACCTCTCGAACCCGAGCCTCGCTCCACTCCTCGTCAAACGCGGTCGAAAGGAGCCTGGCTAGAGCCGGAGTGTCGGAGTCCGCTGCCCGCCGAAGGGAGTATCCGTCGGGCAGGTCTCGGGGAGCCGGCACGGAAGCAAGCCGGTGGACCATCCGAAGCTGGGGATTCGTGTACATGTGCAACCGCCATTTTACGTTGATGAGCTGCAACTCATCGTTTTCTGGCGCTGATGCGACCAAGGTCGTGCCAAGTTCCTGGGTGGCGAACGGATGTGACGGCCAGCGGCGTGGGAGATCTAGTCACGGCCCGGAAACGGCGGAGTCATTCGGGCTAGGCTTACGATGTGAAGATTGCGATAGTGGGTGCGGGCGGATTTGTGTTTCCGCTGACGATGATTCGCGACGTCCTGGCATTTGCCGAGCTGCAAGACTGTACGTTCGCCCTCATGGACATCGATCCCGTTGGTTTGGAGCGAACCAAAGGCTACGCGCTCAAGCTGATCGAGTCTCACGGTCTGCCCACCCGCGTCGAAGCTACGACCGACAGACGCCAGGCGTTCGAGGGCGCCGATTTCGTCATCGTCACCTTTCAGGTCGGCGGCGTGGAAGCTTACCGGCACGACGTGGAGATCCCGCGGAAGTACGGGATCGACCAGTGCGTGGGCGACACCCTTGGGCCGGGCGGAGTGTTTCGAGGGCTTCGCTCGATGGCCGTGCTCGAAGGAATCGCCAGGGACATGCGGGAACTGTGTCCGGATGCGACCCTGATTCAGTACGCGAATCCGATGTCCATGAACTGCTGGCTCACTTCGGACGCCGGGATCAAAACGATCGGCCTCTGTCATTCGGTGCAGGGGACCAGCCAGATGCTTGCCGAGAAGATCATGGGATTTGAGCCCGGAAGCTGGTCCTTCAAATGCGCAGGCATCAACCATCAGGCCTGGTTCACCGAGTTCACCCACGAAGGGAGAGACGTTCTGCAAGAGCTTCGCGAAAAGGTTAACAGCTACAGCGGAGCCTCCAACGAGAGCGACGACCTTTACGGAGGAGGCAGGGAACAGGTGAGGACGGCGATCATGAACCTAACCGGCTACTTTCAAACGGAGTCGAGCCATCACGCGAGCGAATACCTCCCCTACTTCAGGCGGTCGGTGGCGGAAGTGACGCGTTGGGTGCCGGAGCGGTGGGACTATTACGAGATCTGCGTGGGGCACGACTTCGAGGGGCAGCGCAAATACGTCGAAGAGCTGACGACCAAGCCTCTAGCGGCCAGCCACGAGTATGGAGCCTACATCATTCATTCCAAGCTCACCGGGATCCCTCGCGTCGTCTACGGAAATGTCAAGAACACAGGCCTGATCACCAACCTTCCGGAGGGCTGCTGTGTGGAGGTCGCGTGCCTGGTCGATAAGCAGGGCGTCCAGCCGACGTTCTACGGCGATCTGCCTCCGGCCTGCGCAGGCGTGAACCAGGGAAGCATCGCCGTCCAAAGCTGCGCGGTGAAGGCCAGCCAGACCGGCGATCGCGAACTGGTACACGCGGCGGTGGCCCTCGACAAGCTCACAAGCGCCCTCGTGGACCTGCCAACCTGCCGAAAGATGGTGGACGAGATGTTCAAGGCCGAAGCCCAGTGGCTCCCGCAGTTCAAGTAGGCGCTGAGTCGGGAATGCCTACTTCGCAGTTTGCCTCCCACGATGTGGCCGCTTCCACATTCCAAAGGTGTGCCCTCTATCCACATCTTGCGAACAGTCGACGCCCAACAGGTTCATCAGCGCCAACGGCGCGACCCGTCCCAGCCCGCACTGAAGGTGTAGGATCGGACGCCGCAGGCGTAAAGGACCGGGGTCAGCCTCATAGCCCCTTCAAATTAGGGGCCTAAGCGACCTACCGCGGGGAGTGCCAATTCCTTTGGGCCAGCCCTGAAAGGGTTGTGGCAGCCTTTTGGCCGTTCCAAGCCAACACTCTCCCAGTTGCGGCTGCATGGCGAACGATCCCTTCCAGTCGGACTTGGCTTGGTGGCGATTGTTGCAGCAGTCTGTAAAGAAGCCAGGTTGTAAACCCGATAACTTTCATATGCATCGAAGGGCCTCGGAGACAGCTCTTCTCGAGGCTTTGGAATCAACGATGGTAAAAACCGCTCCCTTGGCCACCGCACAGTTCATCCAGCGCAGCATCGAAAAGTCGCTGCGAGAGCTTCCCGCTTTACCGGACGCCGTCATGCGGGTGGTAGAGGAGACGAACAAGGCGGAGCCTTCCGTGGCAAAGATCGAGAAATACGTATCGACCGACCAAGCCCTTGCATCCAAGGTCTTGCGGGTCGTGAACTCAGCCTACTACGGCCTTTCGGGACAGGTTTCCAGCTTGGGTCAGTCGGTGATGATCCTGGGCATCCAGCAGGTTCGCAATTTGGTCCTGAGCGTTGGTGCGATCTCCCTATTCGAGGTCAAAGGGCCTCAGCAGCAAGAGACCCTTCGGCGATTTTGGCTCCACTCGTTCTCGTCGGCCATCGCGACGCAGGCGATCGGAAAAACGCGTAAGTTCGACCGCGGCGCCATGGATCAGATGTTCGTAGGCGGTCTCCTCCACGACGTGGGAAGGCTTTTCCTGTTTGCCAACTTCACGGCCGCCTACGATCAGCTGATTCGAAGGGCCATGGCAAACAACATGCCGGTTGAGCTGGCCGAATGGAGCCTGCTTGGCATCGGCCACGCGGAAGTGGGCCAACGGATGGCGGACTTCTGGAAGCTGCCCGAAGCGCTTGGCGAGATCATCGGCAAGCACGAGGGGCCTTTCGACGGCTCCGAGTCTCCTGTAATCTACTGCGTCCATGTCGCGGACGCCATCTCGAAGCATGTGTACTACAACGGCGACAGCAAAGTTGCCCTACAGATCGATCCGGTCGCCGAGGAGTGGTTAAACCTGACCGCCGAAGAGTTCGACGAGCTGCGCGAAGAAGTCGCGGCGAAGACCGAGGAGGCGTCGGGCATGTTCAAGCAGTTGGCCGCCTAAACAGAGGATTCCATGAGCGTCGCAAACAGCATTTCCAGCGCCACCCAGGGCCCGATTACGTTTACGGGACTCTCCACGGGCCTGGATACGGCGAGCATTATCAGCAAACTCATGGCGATCGACCAAGCGCCGGTTACCGCCATGCAAAACCAGCAGGCGAGCATCCAGACGCAGCAGCAAGTCTATGCGCAGCTAGGAAACCTGCTTCAGGCTTTTCAGAACAGCGCCCAGACACTCAACAACCCACTGTCGTTTCGAGCGGTATCCGGGGCCTCTTCCGATACCACCGTAGCAACCGTGACCACCGGCTCCGGAACGGTTCTGCCGGGTACGTTCAACTTGACCGTAACGTCTCTTGCGCAGGCGCAAAAGATCTCCTCAGCCGCTCAGACGGACGCGACGTCCGCTCTGAATCTGAGCGGGACGATCGTCGTGAACGGCAAATCCGTCCAGATCGGTTCAACCGACACGCTGAACAGCATTGCGGGAGCGATCAACGGCGCGAACGCCGGGGTGACCGCAAGTGTCGTCAACGGTGGAAGCGGCAACACGTTCTTGACCCTGACAAGCAAGCAGACCGGCACCACCAACGCGATCCAGCTTGGGGACATGAGCGGAGGGGTTCTCCAATCGCTCGGTCTGACAAATGGAACTGAGGGGGTTCGGAGCGCAATCACCAACGGTGCTCAGTCGATGGCCTTCTCCAGTCAAACGACCAACCTCAAAAACCTGATTGGGGGCGGCGGAACCGGAACGTTTTCGATCAACGGGACCGATGTCTCGGTGGATCTCTCGACTGATTCCCTGCAAAGCATCGCTGACAAGATCAATCAGAACGTGAGCGACGCCCACGCCTCGGTGCAAGCGGTCACGAGCAACGGAACCACTTCCTACCAGCTCCAGGTCACAGGCACGAGCGGCACTCCCACGTTCGGCGACGCAGGCGGCATTCTGCAAGACATCGGAGTCCTGCAGCAGGGAGTCTCCAACGAGCTGGTCCAGGCCAAGGACGCGAAGGCGACCTTGGACAACGTGCAGATCACCAGCGCCACGAACACGCTGACCGACGCGATCCCCGGCGCCACCATCACGCTGCTCAAGGGCTCGACAGGCACGCCCGGCGCCACGACGATTTCGTTCACCCAGAACACTTCCGCCATCGTGAGCAATCTGCAGAATTTCGCGAGTGCCTACAACGGAGTTGCGGATTTCATCAGCCAGAACAGCCAGATCAATACGAAAACGTTCGCTACGGGTCTGCTGTTCGGCGACTCGCTTTCAGAGCAGGTATCGAACCAGCTCTCCGGCATGCTGTTCCAAGCGGTTCCGGGTCTTACAGGACCTTACAAGAATCTGGCCAGCCTTGGCTTTACGCTGGACCAAAGCGGCGACCTTCAACTGAACCAGGACGTGCTGAACCAGGCGTTGACCAGCGACCCCGCGGACGTCGAAAAGCTTTTCGAAGCCACCGGCCAAGGCTCGAACCCCGAACTCAGCTACATTGGGTCCACGTCGTCCACGAAGCCGACCGCGAGCGCACCCTACGACGTCAACATCACCCAGCTTGCATCCAAAGCCCAGTTTGTGGGCAGCATGGCTCAGACTCAGCCGGCAGGCAACGCCGAGACTCTTACATTCAGCGGCGGGCTGTTCAACTCGAATCCCTATTCGATCATCTTGAACATCGGTGCGAGCCTCCAAGATACGGTCGACAAGATTAACGCCGACCCGACCCTGAGCGCGGTCCTCACGGCAAGTATCAATTCGAACGGCGCGATCCAGTTCGACAGCAAGAAGTACGGCGCATTGGGCGGCTTCACGGTTCAGAGCAACGAAGCAGCCGCGTCCGACAACACCGGGATTGGAACGACCGCCCTCGGACCGACGACCATCGGATTGGATCTCCAGGGCACAATCAATGGCGAGCCGGCCACTGGCAACGGCCAGTTCTTGACGGGCAACGCGGACAACGCGAACACCGCAGGCCTGCAGATCATGTACACGGGCTCTTCAACGGGCGACGTGGGAACGATGAGCTACAGCAGCGGCGTGGCGAACCAGTTCAACACCCTGGTCAAGCAGTTCACGGACCCGGTGAGCGGCCTGATTTCCAGCATGAACCAGTCGCTGACCAGCGAGTACAACGCGCTGCAGACCGACATCGACAACCAGAACGTGCAACTCGCGCAAGAGCAGGCGATGCTGACCCAGGAGTTCAACAACATGGAAACGGCGGTCCGCCAGCTTCAATCGCAGGGCCAAAGCTTGAGCCTGATCAGCGGACTTAGCAGCACGGCCGGATCGTCGAGCGGCTCCTCTTCCGGCTCGTCCTCACCCAAATCTAGCTAAGGCTAGATCGGCAGCCGTATTCGCCAAGCTCCGCGGCCGTGAGTTCCTATGGTGATGTAGTTGGTCCTCGGGTTCGCCACGATTGAGAAGACGGGGACGTTCGGAAGGCTGGAACCCATGCGTTTCCAGCGGCCGTCTCCACGCTCGGACACGAACACCCCGATCGAAGTGGCAATGTAGATCGTCTTGGGGTGCCGCGGATGGAGAGCGATGCCGGTAACGGGCAATGCGGGAAGGTCCAGCCCGAGGCAGGTCCAAGTGAAGCCGGCGTCGGTGCTCTTCCAGATGCGGTTGTGCGCCCACCCTCCCAGAGCAACGTAGACGATCCGAGCATTGTCCGGGTCGACGGCGATGTCTTCAACGTAGGCGCGCGGCAAGCCCTTTGTGATGTCGTACCAGTGCTCGCCCGTATCGCTCGTGACCCAAACCTTTCCGATCGACGTGCCAGCGTAGATGACCTTTCGAGAGCTTTTGGCTACGGTCACGGCCGAAACCTCTCCGCCGAGCTTGGGACTGATCGCCGTCCAAGACTCAGCGGCGTTGGTGCTGCGATAGACCTTCTCGGCTCCCGCCACGAGAGTGTCGGGATCGCTCGGGTCTAGATTGAACGGCGCGTAGAACAGCTTATGCTCGTGGGGATCGATCCCTCGGGTCGCATCCCAAGACCAGCTCTGCCCACTGTCCACCGACTTCAAGATCGCGAGGCCGACGTATTCGGTGTAGACGACCTTGGGGTCCTTCCAGTTAACCCGCGTGACCCCGCCATCCCCAAGAAAGGTGTTCGTCCACTTCTTGTTGCCGCTGAATTTGTTGGTGCCGTTGTCCTGCGTTCCGCCATAGGCGACGTTGGGATCGTTCGGGTCGACGTCCACGCTCTGGAACTGAACGGTCGCGAGGCCGTTGTTGATCGCCTCCCAAGTCGCGCCAAGGTCTTTGGTGCAGAAGATGCCGCCGTCCGTAGTGAGGTAGAGCGTCTTAGAATCGAACGGGCTGAACGTCAGCCAGTGATGGTCCGGATGGATCGGTCCGCCCGCGTAGGACCGGGTGTTGTCCTCCCAGGTTTCGCCGCCGTCGAGAGATCGATAGGTGGAGGTCCCGCCAACGAAGAGCACATTTGGGTTGGTCGGTGAGACGGCAAGGCAGTTGTCGTACCACGCTTGCCCACCGGCATAGTTGGGGCAGTTGGGCTCCAGAATCCAGCTCTCGCCGAAGTCGGTCGATTTGTACAGCCCGACCAGCCGGTCTCCGTTGCCGTACATCGCGGCATAGACGACGTTCGGATACGCCTTGCAGTTGTCGAGCTGCAGGCGGCCGAGCACCAAGGGATTGGTGGGGAGGCCTTGTTGCAGATGCGTCCAAGTCTGGCCCGCGTCGTGCGTCTTGTAGAGCCCGTTGGTCTTGCTTCCCCAAGGAAGTCCTATCGCGGCGATCAGCGTGTCGGGGTCCTTGGGATCGATGACCAGATCGGAGGCCGGTCCGCCCAAGATTTCAACCCAAGTGGCGCCGTAATCGGTGGTCCGCAGGACTCCGCGAGTGGTCGCCGCATAGAGAAAGCCGGGGCGCGACGGGTTTGGCACGATCCGAACAAACCGGTACCCCATAAACACCTCGCCGCCCAGCAAGTCCCAGGTTTTGCCGCTGTCGGTCGAGCGCAGGAAGCCGGTACCGTCAAAGCTGTCGAGACTGTAGTTGGGCTCGCCGGTGCCGGCGTAGATCGTGTCCGGGTCGAAAGGGTCGACGCACACGGTTCCAACCGACATCGTCGGGATGTGGTCCGCGATCGGATTCCAGTTCTTGCCCTGGTCCTCGCTTTTCCAGATGCCCCCGGAGGCGGCAGCAGCGTACAGGACGCGCGGATCGCTGGAGCTCACGGCGAGAGAGCAGATGCGCCCTGCGTTCTCCATGTCGCCCCAGCCGTGCTCGATGACGGTCGGGCCGATCTCCTCCCATTTTGGAGATCCGCCGCGGTCATCCAGCCATTGCGGATATCGACGGGCCTCATAGAATGCGGTCAGATGGGCGCGCGCCGCCTCGACGGATGACCCGCCGATTTTCACGCGCTCGTACTTCATCCGGGCGCGGATCTCCTTGGATTCGTCCTGTTGGGAGAATGCGAGGGTTGCGAGGGCGACTAGGAGAAGGGTGGTCAGGAGGCGGAGAGCGAGGCTCTCGCAGGCCTTCTCGGGGTATGTCCCGAGCTTGCGGGTGCTCTGTCCCAGGGTAGGTCTCGTACGCTCCTTTAACCCCGCGCTGGCAGATGGAATCCTTTCGCGGTACTCCGCATTTGCAGCATTGCGCCCTTCCTGCGAACCGTGCGGCAGACGCAAAGGCCATACCTCCCTCCTCCGGGGGAGAGGTCTGGCTTCGTCGCAATCGTTGGCGATGCAGCCTATTCCAGCCTCAGCGCAAGACCTGGTCCTGGAGTTGCTCACCCCGATCAATCCTTGTCAGGATCGGAGACCGGGACGGGCGGCGCTCCGGCTCGGTCGGCGGACATGTAGATCTCGTACGTGTAGCTGAGCGTCTTGGTCGCGCCGGGAGCGACGACGATGTTCCAGACCACGTCGTTGATCGGGTTCGGTTCGCCGTTGATGATCTGCGTCTGCTTCGTGAAGCCTTTGTCGGAAAGCTCGTCGACCTTGCCGCGGAGCGTGCGGGTCACCTTCATGGTCGCGGGATCCGACCGGAAATTGGAGATCGTGAGCGTGCCGTGCAGGGTGACCGGGATGTACTCCGTGTTGCCGATCTTCGTCGGCGCGCCCCGGTGCGTCTCCGCCTCCGTCTTGTCGACCTTGATACCGATTCCTTGAGCGATCTTGATCTCGGTAGTAGCGCCGGCTGCCGTGTATTTGACGGTCTCTTGGCCCAGTGCCTTTCCGTCCTCGAGAACCATCACGGGCCCCGTGGTGAGAGGCTCGCCCGTTTTGTTCTTCAGGCTGAGCAGGTAGTTCACCTCTTCGCCGTCGGCGTTCCACTCGAAGCGCGGTGTGATGGGCACTTGGGACTGATAGATCGAGATCATCGCCACGTCGCCGCTGTCGAGGCTCAGCTCCGGCTTCTTGTAGTAGAAAAGCTCGCCCGCTTCGTCGCGGCTGATCGCGGCTCTCGCGGAGGCTGGCGCTTGATCCGCGTCGCGGTCGGCTTCCGGTTCGGTCTTAGCTCCGGCTGCTTTGGTCCCGGTCGCGATGGCCGTCGCGGCGCCGGGGATGTGGGAAAGCATGTCGTCGATGCCGCGGTTCACTACGAACGGGCTGCCGACCACAAAGAAGACTTCCGTGTTGTCCAGCTTCTCCGTGGTGTTCTGGATGGAGGCACGGAGGCCGAGGGTGCCGACGCCGTGAGAGATGTTCAGCACGTAGCTCGGCTCCCACTTGATACCGTCCTGCAGGTAGGCAACGCCAAGGGTGGTCACCTTGTTGGGCTGCTTGGTGTTGACCTTGACTCTGACCGGGTAGCCCGAAAGCGAGATGCTCTGGATTTGATCGTACGGAACCGCATTGAAGGCGTCCCCGATTTTGAGCAGTAGCATGTCGTCCAAGATTCGCGCCAGTTCGCCCTCGAACTTCTGACCGCTCTTTGTGGCCACGATCAGCTTCAGGCCGACCTTGTCCGCCAGCTTGGCCTTGATCTCCTTCGGGTCCTTGAAGGCGACTTTGTTGTCTTTGGTGATGACTACCGTGTCGATCGTGTCGCCCGGATCCAGAGAGTAGAACCAGACAGAGCCTTGGACCGCCGCTGGAGTCATGTCGGTGGTCGCCCATCCGTCCTCCAGCTTCACTTTCCCTTCGCGGACGTAGTAGCCGAATCCGTCGCGGAAGACGGCCACGCTCTTCAGCTTGGTGGCGAAGGTGAGGTTTTTGGGGGCGTCCTGCGCGAACGTCAGGCAGGGAAGAACGGCGAAAAGAAGAGGGGCGTAGGTTCGCATCTTTTGGACCGGGAGGATTGTGGCCGAGCGATCTGGGAGAATGTGCGGCTCAGCCTCTTCTAAGTACCCGGCGTCGAACCCACGTTGTTTCGAACTATCGGATTCCCCGCAATAATGCATAACTGCCTTACGCATTCTTGCCGAGGTTCCTGACGCAAGACGCAACTATCCTGCGGAGATTGGGGCCGGTGGGCTAAAACGAATTTGGAAAATGGTGTCATTGAAGGGGCAGTGGGCGCTGGTGACGGGAGCGAGCCGCGGAGTTGGGCGGGAGATCGCGATTGGATTGGCGGATCTGGGCTGCAACGTTGTGTTGCACAGCCGATCAAGGACTCACACAGGGTCGCTTTCGGAAACGATTCGGATGAAGGGCGTGCAAGCCTTTTCTGTTGGAGCCGAGCTTTCAGATCTCTATCAGGTGGAACGCATGCTGACCGAGCTTCCAGAGCTCGACTACGTCTACAACAACGCCGCCATGCAGTCGAACTACTACCACAGCCCCTGGGAGACGGGGGCCGACGAGTACCGCAGCCTTTTCGAGGTCAACTGCATCGCGGTCTTCACGATCTGCTATGGAGTGATACCGGGCATGATCACCCGCCGGTTTGGGCGAGTCGTCAACGTCACCTCCGGAATTCGGGACCAGCCCCAGCTAGCTCCCTATGCGGTGAGCAAAGCCGCCGTGGACAAATTCACGCGGGACTTCGCGACGACTCTGGAAGGGACTGGGGTGCAGATGAACCTGCTTGATCCGGGTTGGCTTCGGACGGATATGGGCGGCCGCATGGCGCCCAACGACGTGTCAACCGTGATCCCCGGCGCCTTGGTGCCTGCCCTGCTGGACGATGGCGTCAGCGGACGGTGGTTCAGCGCGCAGGACTACGCAGGCATGTCGCTGGAGCAGGCGCTGGAGAGGGCGCAGGCCGTGCCGGCGCTCAATTAGCGGCGGCGAGCCACAGGGCTCGCTCCATGCTGGCTTGGTAGAGAAGGATCAGCTTGTCTTCGCGAGTTTCATACCTGTCCCACCGAAGTCCGTAGAGTCCGTTCTTTCCGCCGAGTTGGAGCGCTGCCTGAATCGCACGCTTGGCGATCGCCGCCCAATCCTTGGAGCGGTCGACCTTTGCCAGATCGAAGAACGCTTCATCGAGGTGATGGGCGAACGGGCCCTCGTCGTGGATCGCCCCGGTGGCCGGATCAACCCAGTGAGCCAGGGCCGCCGAGCCCATGGCCACGGCCTCCTTCAAGTAGCTCTTGTCGCGGGTGGCCTTGTACAGAGCCAGGTCGCCTCGAATCATCAGCGCCGTGTTGTATGTCCACTTGGTTTTGCCGATGCTGCCGTCCAGGTTCATACCGTCGAACATCAGGTCGTCTTTATCCTTGAGCCGCTGGACCCAATCGTGGATGCTCTTGGCAGTGGCCAGATAACCCGGTGATTTCGTTGCGAGGTACAGCCGGGCGGCGGCAGCCATGGCGGGAGCGTTGGAGCAGGTGTTCTTCGACTTCCGATCCTGCTCATGCCAAAAGATCCCGCCGTCAAGGTCAGCCGAGCTTCCGCTAAGGACGAACTGAAACGTCTTCTTGGCCTCGTCCAGGTACTTGCGATCGTGCAGGGCATCGTAAGCATCGAGTTGCGCGAGGACGATCCACTCGTCGTCGTCGTAGTAGCGATCCGGCGTTCCTCCGCCGTAGGGCCACACTTGATAGCCAAAGACGCCCTCGTAGTCGCAACCATAGGTTCTTAGCGAGTCGAAAGCTTGATCGTAAAGGGGACGATAGGTTTTCGGATCGATCCGGCAAGCCGCTGCGAGTGCGGAAAGCTGAACCGCCATATCCCAGGCAAAGGCAGGATCTTTGCTCTTCGAGCCTGCCTCCGTCAGATAGCCTGTGTACTGTCGCTTCTTGGGAATCCAGAACCGGTCTTGGACGGTACTGGTGAGCTCTTCAGCCTTAAGTCGGAATGAGTCTTTGGGTTGCTGGAAGCCAGACAGAAAAAGGAATGCGAGCGCGAGGAGAGCCCTGCAATGCATCACGGTATGGAGGGCTCCCACAATTTCAGGATTGGCCCGGAGGATTCCATAGGGGCTCGAACCAGGATAGGTCGCTTAGGCTGCCTTAACCCTGGGCTGTTTGAAGGAACCGCTTCGCGGCACTCCGGAAATGAAAGGGAATGGTCAGGCCGGAATAGATAGGATAACGATGAAGCCATCACGTCTTCCCTCCGGAGACTGTGGCATGGGCCATCCAACAGGTGGCTGAACAGCCTGCGTGACGGCCAGGGCCAAACGCCACCCGCCGCGGCAGGGGTCGCTGAGCGAAGCGAACCGGGGGAGAGGGAGAATCCGAAACTGCAAAAGTCCTATTCCAGAGATCCATGAGCTAGTTCATGTGATTCTGATCTTTGATCTTCTTGATCATGGCTTCTTTGGCGGAAGCCGGCATGGGGCCCTTTTGAATTCGGTCAATCTGCTGCTGAGGCGTTAGGCTCTTGTACTCG
>DASZPA010000339.1:0-9530 GCA_035550555.1 Fimbriimonas sp. | reverse complement strand
CGCTTGCCGCCGTCGCAAAGGCACTTCAAGTGCTGAGCGACACCGACGCCAGGTTGAAAGGAGGCCTCCCGTCGTTTTCTCCCGTCGACACACTCGAGAGAATGGTCTTGGAAATGGCTGCGGCGCTCAGGGTGTGAGACTTTGAGTTTGTGAGTTTGTGAGTTTGTGAGTTGGTGAGTGCCTTGTAGCGAGCGCGCATCTCTTGCGTTGAGGAGGAGTGAGATTACGGCTCCACGTACAGCTTGACCTTCCCTGCCTCCACCCGATCCATCCAATCGTCGATCCCATCTTCGCCCGAGGTGGCGAGGATTCGGGGAATCTTTATTCGGTTGAACTTCCTGCTTGTAATGGGAGGCGCCGGTTCAGAGCCGGCGAGAAGCGCGGCCTTGAAACGGATGAACCGCCCCTTGTAATTGAATCCCAACCGAATGGGCCCCTTACTCCCCGGCATTTCGCCATAGGGATAGGCCATGGTCACCGGCGGCTTCACACCGAGCCTCTCCAGAAACAGCTCGGCTCGCCCGAGTTCCCTTTCGACCCCAGCGTTGCTCAGCTTTCTGAGGATTGGATGCGTGTAGGTGTGGTTGCCCAGCTCGCATCCAAGGCTTCGCAGAAGCCGAATCTTGGTGTGGATCCACTCATACTGGCCAAACGGCCCCGGCAGAAGATAGAAGGTGCCGCGCACCGGGAAGTCCGGATGGACCTTGGCAAAGCGCATCCAGATGCCCACGGCGCAGTTGGGATCGACGGCCCCGTTCTTTTCGATCCAAAGTTGAGAAGGATTCGAGTCGTCGAAGGTGAGTGCCACGGGCGACGCCCCAGGACCGATCGGCATGCGGTTGGCAAGGTACTGGCTGACCGTCACTGGCCGCAGCCCGTCTCGATAGAAGCGTTCAAGGTCCTTCTCGAACTCAACGGGCGTTCTAAACATAGGGCCCTTCCCATTCCGGATGTGGTGATACATCACGATGGGGATGTAGCCCTTGAGGAAGGGCGGGCGGCTGCTCACTCGCGCGACCGGCCGTTTTAGAGCCTTTCGGCCAAGAGAGGGGTAGGTTCTCGAAGGAGGAGTCGTGGGGCTATGGCGGCAGCCAAGAGCCACTGTCGACGAGAAGAGCAGCAGCGCAATCCGTTGCGCCATTTTCCAATCCATGTTTTGCCTTAAGATGGCCCGCCGCAGCAGGACTCGAATGACATAAGACGCGGAAATTCGAGAGGTGATACGGCCATTTTTAGCTTTTTGCAGGAGCCTTTTACTCAGGCTCTAGGAGACCCTTATGGCTTAACGTAAACCTTGATCTTTCCAGCTTCGAACTGTTTTAGCCAGTCCTCGGTGCCACTGGGTCCGGCAACGGCCTGAATCCGCGGGATTCGGTACTTGTTCAGCTTCGGATCCTCGGGTGAGGGTGCCGGCTCCGCGCCGACCAGGAACGCCGCCTTGTTCTCGAAATGCCGCCCATCGAAGTCGAACGAGGGCACCAGGCTCTTGTTTCGCGGAGAGATGCCGTACGGGAAAGCCAGCGAGTACGGGCCCTTCTCGCCCAACTTTTCCAGATCCTCCGCGGCCTTCCCAAACTCCCATTCCACCTTCTCGTCGCTTAGCCTCTTGAGCTTGGGGTGCGTGACCGTATGGTTGGCAAGCTCGCATCCGAGCGAGTGCAGGGTCTCGACCTTCTGGGCCACGAGCTTCTTCTGACCCCACATCACGTCGGGGAGCACAAAGAAGGTGGCGCGAACCGGAAAGTCTGGATGCTTGGCCGCAAACTCCTGCCAAATGCCGATCGCACAGTTCGGATCGACCTTGCCGTCGGGAAGGATCTTGTACTGGGATTCGATCGAATCGTCGAACGTGAACACCATCGGCGAGGCGCCGGGAGGCACCGGCATTTTGTCGTCGAGATAGTCGCTGACGTTGACGGGCCGAAAGCCGTCTTTGTAGTACCGCTCCAGGTCGGCGCGAAAGTCGTCCGGAGTCCGAAACATGTCGCCCTTGCGGTCCTCAATGTGGTGATACTCCACGACGAAAACCTTGCCCTTCGTGTTGCCTGGCCGGTCGGAGACCCTCTGGGTCGATACCGCGGGAGAAGGCGCCGAGGCAGCCTCCTTCTTGGGCTGGACTTGCGGCTGACCGCTCGCGGAAGGCTGCTCAGAAGGGCCCGGCGCCCCACATCCGCCAAGTGCTCCCCAAACCAGTACACTCACACCTACTCCATGCAAAATTCGCCGTGCGCACGCGCCGTTCACGCTCTACCTCTCATTCTTGTCTCGTGCTGTTTGGGAGCGGCCGTCAGTTCCTGCGGAAAGGGCGTTCAGAGCGAAGCGCCGCCCGTTAAGCCTGCCGTTTCGAAGACGCCGGTGAAGCCGCCGGCCCAGACAACCGTGCCGGGAGCGCCTAAAGTCAGTTTCAAGCGCCCGGACGTTGTAAAGGGAATCTACCTGACGGCATGGTCGGCAGGCACACCGCACCTCTTGGACCGCTTTCTGAAGCTGGAAGACGCCACCGAGCTCAACGCCATGGTCATCGACGTGCGCGACAACGGCGAAGTGTATTTCCCAACTCATGTGAAGCTGGCTGAGAAAGTCCAGGGCAACAAGAACTTGGCCGTTCCAAAGCCCGAGAAGTTGATGGAGAAGCTCGCGCAGCACAACGTCTGGCCTATCGCGCGGATCGCATGTTTCCGAGACCGCTACGTGCCCGTTCGTTTTCCGGCCCAAGCAGTCCAGTATCCGGACGGCAAGCCCTGGCACGATCGTTCCGGCCACTACTGGCTGGACCCTTACGATAAGCGCAATTGGAACTACATCGCGCAGATTGTCGATTACGCGATGGACATCGGCTTCCCCGAGATCCAGCTCGATTACGTCAGGTTCCCCAGCGAAGGCAAATCAAGCTCCCAGGTCTATCCGAACAAGGCCACCTATCCCGACAAGAAGGCCAAGCCGGAGGATGTGGTGGCGGCGTTCGCCGACTTCATCGGCAAGCGCGTCCGAGACCGTCACTGCGCCTTTTCGGCCGACATCTTCGGCATCATCTCGTCCAGCAAGAGCGACCAGGGAATCGGTCAGGAGCTGGAGAAGGTTGCCGGACCGTTCGACGTCGTCTCCCCGATGGTCTACCCCTCCCATTTCGCGCTTGGCGAATACGGCATCAAGAACCCCAACAAAGCTCCCTATGAAATCGTCCTGAAGTCGCTGCGAGACTATAAGAAGAGGATTCCGAACAAGATCGTCAGGCCCTGGCTGCAAGCGTTCTCGTTGGGAGGCGTCCATTACGGAGGCGACGAGATCCGCGCCCAGATCAAGGCTGCCAGGGAGGCCGGATACGATGGGTTCCTTCTGTGGAATGCCGGCAACAAATATACGGATGCCGGACTGAAGTCGCAGAGCGCCGGAGAAGCCGATCAGCAGCCGGTCACAAAAGCCCCCGCGGAGCCGACTCAAGCCAGTCAGATCAATAAGTAGGAAAAGGTTTAAGCTGGAGTCGGAATGTTGCAGAACGAACGGGGCCTCTCGTCCGTCCTAACCTCCGATGCCATCGGCGCTGTTGCCGAGGCGAGGGAATTATGAATCGGGCTCGCGCTTTTACGCTCATTGAACTTCTTGTCGTTATCGCCATCATCGCGATTCTCGCGGCGATCCTCTTCCCCGTTTTCGCGCAGGCAAAGTTGGCTGCGAAGAAATCCGCGGACTTGTCCAATGCCAAGCAAATCGGCATCGCCACGATGCTTTATATCAACGACTACGACGACACCTATCCGATGTCGGTCTACGACACACAGTCGCCGTATCTGATACCCGGCAGCCTGCATGTGGTTGCGACCGTGTACGACGAGATCATTCCGTACATGAAGAGCGCCGCGCTGCTTCAATCTCCGGTCAACCTGCCGGGCATCGACTTCGCGGGAGCGCCGCCCGATCCGTCCGTGCTGACGCGCGTCGGCCTGCTCGGCATGGGGAATTTCAAGTACGCGTCGTACGCCCCGAACTTTGCACTCTTCGAGGACCCTGCGCTTCAGCTGTCCGTGCTTGGGACCGTGACCGCGCCAGTTCTCAATGGGGGCGGGGTCAGTGAGCCCGCGGATACGGTGGCGTTCTATACGGGCAAGTACGTGACGATGGCCGACCCGATTCCGCCGGCATCGTCGCAGTACTGTCTCACGCACTGGCCCTCGACTCCTACGGAGGTTTTCGGGACGAACAACTTCCCCGCCGATGTGGCAGTCATGGGCGGCACCAACGTCGCTTGGGGCGACGGACATGCGAAGTTCGTTTCGGCACGGGCCTCCTTGCCGCAGACTTCGACCAGTGGATGCGAAGGCGGCACAACACCGTGTCTCACCTACAACATGTCCTGCGATCTCACGGGAATTCCGGGAGGTTCTGGGGACACGTGGGATAACTAGCTTCCTGTCCTTCGCAGCCGCGGAATGATGGTTCGCGCCCGCGAGGAACTCTAGCGAAAGTCGATTGTGGCGATCAAAGAGCTCCGTTCGGGCACGAGCCCCTAGTGTGTTTCCCACCTCGGAGGCAGGGGTCCCGATTCATGACCGAGACGTTGCGGATGTAGGCGTAAGAGAGCGAGAATTAGCGGTCAGAACAGGAGCTGGTCCTGAGAGGCAAAGTTTATGACCAGTCCCTGGTCTTGACAATCCACCCTCACGTCGCCCGTATGCGGATTCGAACGGGAGATGTGGAGCGAAATCTTTGCACCGGAGTCGGACTGGACGGTTGTATAACTCTGGCCTGGCTGAAAGCTATTTTGAAAGGCATCCGAGGCGGGCGGCACCTCGGCGGCTTCATCGATAGCAGGACAGGATCCGAGCCTTTCTTGCAGAGTCCAAAGACCAGGAACCTGGTCTGTCTCGGATCGTATAGCGCAATTCCCGAGGGCGTTGACGTGAGCCAAAGGACCTGGGAAGGTTTTCCGCCCAGAGACGCATCGCTTAAGTTGGTCTTCGAGAGATCCACTACCCGGGCGTGGGAAATCGGCAAGGGCCAGTCTTTAGGATTCCCGCAGCCAGGGGCCACAGCTGCCAGGCATATGCAGGCTAAATAATGGGGTCTATTCCTGGAAGCGTCCGCCACAATCATTTGCCTCTTTCTCGGCTTTCCTGTTCCATAGCGAGGAACATGTCAAGGACTTTCTGCATGAGAGCCACCTGATCTTCTTCGAAGTCATCCGCCATATCACTCCGCGCCAGATCCAAGACAATCACCTGCCACCTGGCTAGAACCGCAAGCTGCCTCTGCGAAAGCGATTCAAAGAATTGGGTCTTTGACCTTGCGGACTCCTTGTCGGGCCCATAGAGGGAGCGAGCGCTTTCGCGATATTGGATCGCGAGCCCGAAAATCTCTTGCTCAAGGATCGATACTTGACGCGCAAAGGCGCCATCCAACGCGGTACCCATCTCACAGAGCTTTGCCAGTATCTCCCCAAAGGCAGTCGCTCCCTCGACGCTCAACATCCTGTACATTTCGAGGTAGAGCTCTTCGGAGGGTAGGGACTCGAATCCTTCACCGACTTCAAATGCCTTCCGAATGACAGGAATCATCGAGGAGAGATCGCATTTCTTCATAACCGATCTCCTGAAGGGCGCCAAATCGTCAGTCCGCTTGTCTCTTAGCGTCTTCATTTGGGGAGCTTCACAAAGACGAGGCTCCGCGCAAATCCTTCGCGAGCTTGGATTGTCTGAATGGTCGCGCTTGGTTCTCGTAGAGCCTAGAACGGATTGCAGGATATTGGAAAAGCTGGAGCGAAATCTTGTGCCTGGGCTTTGAAAGGACTCGTATTCCGACAGGCACACCGAGTCTCCTGTGATTGCGGCCGGTAATGTCTACGAGGACGAGGAACGACGTTCCCACTCTTGCGACCGATTGCTTAACGTGACCGTCAAAGGTAGCTTTGGTTATGACGTAACGTTTGTGCGGACCGATTGTGGTAGGTCTTGCTTGTGGTATTCGAATACCGTTTGGAAACGAGATGCCACGGAAGGTGAAGATATCCAGGCCGGTGTTCTCAATTGCGAAACCTCTACTGCCGTAGCTGGCCCTTATCGCCGGACTGTCCTTTTGGAAAGGTGTTACGAGGGAGTGCTCCATGGGAACGTGTCTGTTCTGTCCCATCGCGGCCAAGGCAAAGAGAAGGAACGTGATCGACATGAGGCGCCTCCTCTGATTTGACTTCCATCTGTGGCGGGCGTTACCAATTCACTTCTGCGCGTAACGGCAGGGCGGGGCCGTTACTGGTAGATCTTCACGCTCTTGATCACGTACTGCGCGGGGAAGATCGAATCGTCGACTCCCTTGGCGCCGCCCCAACTGCCGCCGATCGCCAGGTTGAGGATCATGTAGAACGGATCTCGGAACGGCCAGCTGTCGAAATCGGGCTCCGTCTTCTTCACGTTGTAGACCGGCTTGTCGTCCAAGTAGAAGGTGATCGAATCCTCCCGCCAATCGAGGCCGAACTTATGGAAGTCGGTCGGATTGGAGACCCGCGTCACGGACGTACGCTGCTCCTTCCGCATCCAGTTGTACTTTCCTGAATGGAGAGAGAAGTGGAATCCGGGAGGATCGTAGCCGACGTTTTCCATGATATCGATCTCGCCGCATTGGGGCCAGCCAACCTTCTCTTGGTTTCCGGGATGGCGGAGGCGATCGCTCAGCATCCAGAAGGCAGGCCAAGTCCCCTTGCCCGAAGGGACCTTTGCCACGCATTCGAAATAGCCGTACTTCCAGGCCTTTACCGATTCCAGCCGGGCAGAGGTGACCTTGCCGTTCTCCTTGCGCGCCTCAATGATCAGGCTGCCGTTCTTGAAGTAGGTATTGCCGCCCGAAGCACCGGTGTACTTCTCGAGCTCGTTGTTATAGACGGGTCCGTCGTCGTAGAGCCACTTCTTGGGATCGATCCTCTTCTCCTTGGAAAAGTCGTCTGAGAAGACGAGATGGCGTCCACCGATGGGGCTCTGGGCCAACACCGCAACCAGAATGACTGCCATCATCTTGATTCACCGCCAACCAAATCGCACGCCGGAATCGAACTGCACATCACAACGGTTAGTATAGTAGCGGCCCAATTTAACCAACTCTTGAATTAGGGCCGGATCTCAGTAAAGTTCACAGCGTTCCCTCCACCATGCTCGAAGTTCAATCCCTGGTCAAAGACTACAAGCGCTTCAAGGCAGTCGACCAATTGAGCTTCTCCATCGGACAGGGCGAGATTGTGGGGCTTCTGGGACCCAACGGCGCCGGCAAAACCACCGCGATGCGCTGCATTGCAGGGATCTTGAGGCCAACGGCCGGACAGATCCTCATCAATGGCTTCGACATCGTGACCGATCAGGCGAAGGCAAAGGCCGGGCTTGCGTTCGTGCCCGAGGTCCCCTCGCTCTACGAAATCCTGACGGTGGAGGAGCATCTCAAATTCGTCGCCATGTGCTTCGAGACCATGGACGTCTACGACGAGATGCGTGAGGTCCTTCTCAAGCGATACGCGCTTTACGAGAAGCGGAACGACCTTGTGGCGACTCTTAGCAAAGGAATGCGCCAGAAGCTCTCGGTGGCCTGCGCCATGGTCCATCACGCCAACGTCTTTCTCTTGGACGAACCCCTCATCGGCATCGATCCAGAGGGCGCCCGCGAGCTGAAAGACGAGCTTTTGCGGGCCAAGAGCGAGGGCGCGTCGATCCTGATCAGCACCCACCTTCTGGACACGGCCGAGCGGCTTTGCGACCGCGTTTTGATCGTTCAGAAAGGCAAGAAGCTAGCCGAAGGAACGCTGCAAGATCTTCAGAGAATGAGCGGCCACGAGGGCCAAAGCTTGGAAGACGTGTTTCTGGCCATTACAGCCGGCTAACGGTACACTCTATTTGCCGGAAGTAAGCCCACTGCGAACCGCACGCTCCCCTGCGGCGTTGAGATTGCATACCAATGTTTAAGATGCGCAGCTCGACCAAGATCTTCCTTATTTTTTGCGCCACGGTTTCGGTCGGGTGGATCGGCTTTAACAAGATCGAAGATGCGATGATCATGGGTCAGAAATTCGACCCGATCGCTCCAGGTGTGATCAACATCGTCGGCATCAATCCGGTCGGCTATCGCGTGATCACCGCCAACCGCGTGGCCCAACTGGTGATCTCCAACAGCACTGGCATGGGCACCGACCAGTCCTCGAACGAGTCGGAAGAGGGTGGCGACGATTCCGGCGGCGCGGTGAAGAAGAAGATTTCGGTGAAGGACATGCTGGGCGTGCTCCAGGGGAACTCCGAGTCTTTGAGCAGCTTCGTGATGGCGATGAACGATCTCAACGAGAACGATCTGCCTGCCGTTCGCGTCCTGTGGAGCAAGGACCGTCTAGAGAAGGCGCTTAACGGGGAACCGAAACTGCAAGCTGAACTCGAAAGGAATCTCAACGTCAAGCTTGACGGAACGCCCCTTTCCAGCCTCAGTGTGAGCGCGCTGCATGACGGTATCGTGGTCCAGATTCCCGTTTCTGTACAGGTCAATCTCAACAACAGGCCCACCACGGTGACTGGTCAAGTGTTATCGCCTTTCAAGCCGCAGCTGATGAAGGCAGTGGAAAACGATGTCGCCACCAAGTCCAATCCGGATGCGACGATGCTTGCGGGCTACTACAAGCAGGAAGCCGAAGGCCTTGTGAAGAAGCCTTCCCGGCGTGAGAACGTGCGCCAGGAGCTGGACGACCTCCTTTCCGCTCGCAAAGAACAGGAGTTGGTGGACGTTCCGGAAAGGCTTCTCAAGACAGCGTTCGTCGTCGTCAACGACAGCTTCATCAACGACGCGAGCCATTCGCAGTACACCACACCCAACGGCAAGACCATTTACGACCTGAAGATCGACCTGAACGACGAGGGACGCAGGCGCCTTTGGCAGTACTCGCGGCGAAGAGTCGGCGACCAGATCCTCTTGACGTCCAACGGAGTCGCCATCGCCGTCGCGCGGATCATGCATCCACTCAGCGACGGCGAGGTGACGATCACCCATATGGAGGATGAGAGCCTCCTCGACGACTTAGAAGCCGCCCTCAAACAGAGTAAAACGAAACTAGCCCAACGATGAGAATAACTTTGCTGCTCGGATGCCTCGTTGCCCTGACGGCCGCGGCCGGCTGCAGCAAGAACCAAACTCAAGCTACAGAGAAGCCGGCCTCGGTCGCCACCACCGGCGCCACTGCCCCGCCGGCCTCGCCAGCGCCCGCGACGCCTGCCGCCGACAAGCCCGCCACGACCGACCAACCAGACACCAAGCCAGCCCCGAAATTGGCGGATCTGCCGCCGAATCTCAAGAACGACGCCTACGAGTATTTCGGCCTCTCCAACGATAAGCCGCTTCAGTACACCATGAGCGGCTCGGCAAGCATTCCCAAGGGGACCCTAACCTGTCAGGCAACGCTCAAAGCGATCGCCGATGGGAAGGCGAGCTTCGAGTACACGCAGAAGGGAATCCCCTCGGCTGAAATGACGAACACGGTCTCGTTGGAGCCGAACGGCATCTACATCATGTCGATGGCGCCG
>DASZPA010000338.1:0-24202 GCA_035550555.1 Fimbriimonas sp. | reverse complement strand
CATCGTGGCGAACAGCCGCATGGTGTACGAGGACACAAGGGACAAACTCGACAGCGAAAACTCCGAGCGCTTAAAGCGGCTGGAAACGAGCGCGCTCAACATGGCGAGGCTGATCGAGGATCTCCTGCAGTTTGCGCGAATCGGGCAGGTGGCGCTTCATGTTCGCGACATCGACCTCACAGCGATGGCGAACGAGATTGCCAAGCACCTGCAGTCCATGAAACAAGGCTCGGTCATCGTCCAGGAAGGGATGGTCACGCGCGGCGACCCTGAGATGATCAGGATGGTCTTGTTCAATCTGATGGAGAACGCGTGGAAGTACACGCCGCCCGAAAAGACTCCCGAGGTGGAAGTGGGCTCGACGCACGACCGCAAGTTCTTCGTCCGCGATCACGGCGTGGGATTCGACATGCGGTACGTCGACAAGATTTGGGAGCCGTTCGAACGCCTGCACCGGGAAACCGAGTATCCGGGCACAGGCATCGGCCTCGCAAACTCCAAGCGCATCGTCACGAGGCACGGAGGAAAGATGTGGGCCGAATCGGCTGTCGGCCAAGGCACCACAGTCTATTTCCAGCTGCAGAACAGCTGCGTCGAAAGCCCGGTGGCCGTTCTCTAGCCTATTTGGATTTTGCGCCCTGAGAAATCCAGTCGCTCAGAAGCTTCTCCTGCGCCGTCGTCAGCGACTTCTTTCCCATCGGCATGCGCGGCTCCTTGGCGCCGTTGGTGTAGGTGATCAGCCGGCTCTTGCCGGGATTGCCGACGATGACCACCTTGCTGGCCATCACGGCTCCGTAGCTGTGAAGATCGACGTTCTCCGCGTGGCTTTTGTTGTTGTGGCACTTCACGCACTCGGATTTGAGCAGTTCCTGAACCTGCTTGTAAGCTACCTTCGGCTTCTTCACGGTCCGGGCCGTGACCGCGAATCCAGCGGTCAGAGGAAGAACGGAGATGAGAACAAGAGCGACTTTCTTCAACATGCTCATTCTATATCGGAACTCTGCCGTGCCGGGGACAGAGCCGCCGCTCCTTAATCTTACTGCGCCTTCTCCTTCGATCCGAAGGTCCACTGGAAAGCCACGTAGGCGGTCCCGTGATTGACGCCTTGAATGCCCGATCCGATGGACGCCATCAAATGGTGGCCCTCGTCGAAATCGTAAACGCCGCCGACGTTGAAGCCGGTCACGTCCGACGTTGCGTCGAACTGAGGCGTCGTGTGGTAAAGCTCACAGCCGACGAGGAGGTTCTTCTTGGCCTGGTAGTTCACGGTTACTCCGCCAAACCAGAAGTCGCGGCTTCCTTCGGCCGGAACGTGCCAGTAGCCGCCGCCTCCATATACGGTCCATGAGCCCGCCGTCTTCTGAAGCCACACCGGAAGAAAGAAGGACGTCTTTCCGCTGCCCAGACCGCGCGAAACCGAGCCGGTGGGAACCTCGACCAGCGGGAAAATACCCACCATGGGCTGCTTGGAGGTCTCTTGCATGAATCGGTATTTGAAGCCGAGCTCCGTATCGCCGTACCCTTCGATGAAGGGCTGTCCGGGGCCCGACGCGTAGGCCATAGGCGCGATCACGTGTAGCTGCAGATTCGGGACGGCGCCGTAGTTCACCTCCACATGGGGCAGCGTCCCGGTCCACAGGTTGAACTGGTGGAAGTTCTGCGATGCGATATAGACTTCCCAGTGCCTGAAATCGACCGGCTGCGGATCGTCAGTGACGAAGGGCGGGCCGCCGGCAAGGCAGAAGCATGGGGAGAGGGCGAGAAGCGGAAGGAGACTGGTGCGTCGCATGGAACAGCCTCACTTTAGTCCATTTCAGGTCGCGTTCACAAACGAGGCTTTTTCGCGCTGATAGGGCTTCGACGGATCGATCGAGATCGCCGTCAGAGGCCCTCCGTAGCATGCGCCGGTATCGATGCCGACCTTGTTTGCCATCACGCAAGGCATGAACAGGTCTTGCGGAGTGTGGCCGAAAACGACGATCCCGCCGAAATCCGCCTTCGAGCCGATGAATTTCTCTCGAATCCAAAGGCGCGGGTCGGTATTTGGCTCGCACCACTTCTCATCCGGCGGCACCAGCCCGGCGTGGACGAAGATATATCCGGACTCGCGGTACTCCATCTGGGTCGACTCCAGAAACTCCCAATGGGCCGGCGGAATGCGTTGGTGCCAGGAGGGATTGGTGTCGGGATACGAGGCAATGGTCTCCTTGGCGCCGTAAGAGAACCACCAGGCGACGTCGTCCAGCGTCCTCTCCGTCGTCCGAGTAGGATCGAAGACGTCCCGAGCGTCCATCATCGCCTGGTCATGGTTTCCGCGCAGGAAGACCGTGTTTGGCCGCTGATCCCGCAGCCGAATCAGGAGTTCGATCACGCCTGAAGATTCGGGTCCGCGATCGACGTAGTCGCCGATGAAAACCAGCCGGTCGTCGGGCTTGAGGCCGGCGGTTTCGAGTTTCTGAACGAGGCGGTGAAGCTTCCGCAGTTCCCCGTGGATGTCACCGATGGCGTAGATCATCAGGGAATCATGTGGCCGAGCTTCTCGCGCTTGGTCTGCAAATAGTGCTCCCGCTCCGATACCGGCGATGCGATAAGCGGCACATGCTCCACGATCTCCAAGCCGTAGCCCTGCAATCCGCTCACCTTCTTAGGGTTGTTGGTCATCAGCCTTAGCTTCCGCAGACCCAAATCTGCCAGGACCTGCGCGCCCAGTCCGTAGTCTCGCAGATCGGCCTTGAATCCAAGCGCCGCGTTCGCCTCAACCGTGTCCAAGCCCCTGTCTTGAAGCTCGTACGCTTTGAGCTTGTTGATAAGCCCGATGCCGCGGCCTTCTTGGGCGATGTAAAGCACGACGCCCTGACCGGCCTCCTCGATCTTCTCCAAAGCCATCTGGAGCTGATCCCCGCAATCGCAGCGCAGCGATCCAAGCAGGTCGCCCGTCAGGCAGCTGGAGTGGATCCTCACCAGTACGGGCTCCTCCGTGCAGACGTCCCCTTTGACGATCGCCACATACGGGTCTTTCTCCACAAAGGTCTCATAGACGTACAGAGAGAAATGGCCGAAGCGCGTGGGGAAGTCGATAGGGCCCGCCGCCCGTGTGACAAGCTTCTCGTTCTTGCGGCGATAGGCGATCAGATCTGCGATCGTGATAAGGCTCAGGCCGTGCTTGTCGGCGAACACCTCCAGACCGTCCATCCGCATCATCGTTCCGTCCGGATTGAGAATCTCACATCCAACCCCCACCGGCTTGAATCCGGCAAGGAGACAGAGATCGACGATCGCCTCGGTATGGCCGGCCCGCTTCAAAACGCCGCCCGGCTCGGCTCGAAGGGGAATGATATGGCCCGGTCGCCCCAGATCGGCAGGCTTGGAGTTCTCGTTCACGAAGACCTCGACCGTTTTGGCTCGATCGAATGCCGAGACTCCGGTGGTGGTGCCATGCAGCGCATCGACCATCTCGGCCATTGCCGTCCCCATCCGCGCCGTGTTCTGCTTGGTCATCATGGGGATCTGAAGCTGAGCCAGCCGCTCCGCCGTGGTGGGGATGAACGGCACGCCGCGACCGTGGACCAGCATGAAGTTCATCAGCTCCGGCGTGCAGGTCTCACCGGCGCAAACCAGGTCGCCCTCATTCTCGCGGTCCGGATCGTCCACGACGATCACCAGCCGGCCGGCTTTGAGATCCTCCAGTGCCTCATCAATCGTTACAAACGGCATCAGCTTCACTTCTACGATACGAGATAGTCTTGCAATGCGGATGCAAAGAACAATCCTTCTTGTCATGGACGGCTGCGGAGCCGGAGAAGCACCGGATTCGGCGGAATTTGGCGATGGCGATCATCCCGCGACCCTCAAGCATGTGTGGGAGACCGCTGGAGGATTCAAGGCGCCCACTCTGGAGGCATGCGGGCTTCTGGCTGCCTGCGGCATCGACCGCCCCGCTTCATCGACCGTTGGCGTGAACCTGGGGGTTCGGTGGGGAAGAATCCGGGAGCTGAGCAAGGGCGGTAAGGATTCGGTCACCGGCCATTGGGAGATGGCGGGCATCGTCACGGACCAGCCTTTCCCCACCTATCCCCAAGGTTTCCCCTTGGATTTGATCCAGGAGTTCGAAAGGCAGATCGGCCGTAAGACCCTCGGCAACCGGCCCGCGAGCGGCACACAGATCATCGCCGAGTTGGGCGCGGAGCATGTGGCGACCGGGTCGCCCATCGTCTACACGAGTGCCGACAGCGTATTTCAGATCGCTTGCCACGAAGAGGTCGTGCCGCTTCCAGAGCTTTACGACATCTGCCGAACTGCCCGAAAGCTGCTTGTCGCTCCCAACGCCGTGCAGAGGGTCATCGCGCGCCCCTTCGTCGGGGACGCCCACACGGGCTTTAAGCGCACCGAACATCGAAAGGACTTTCCCGTTCCGCCTCCGCCCAATCTTTGCGACCGAGTGGGCGACGTGTTCGGAATAGGCGTCGTGCCGGAGCTGTTCGCCGGGCGCGGCTTCCGGCAGGTTCGCCGAACCCAAAACAACGCCGAGCACGCGGAGATGCTCTGGGAATCCCTTCGAACCGACGCCCGCTTCATTTGGGCCAATTTCGAGGACTTCGACATGCTGTACGGCCATCGAAACGATCCTGTCGGCTTTGCCAAATGCCTCGAAGCGTTCGATCCGGTCCTCGAAAAGCTGATCGGACTGCTCGGCGGAGAAGACATGCTCCTCATCACTGCCGACCACGGCAACGATCCCACAAGCCCCTCCACCGACCACTCCCGAGAGTTGCTGCCCTTCGTCCAGGTCGGAGCCCAAGTCACACCCGGACCGGCGCCACTTAAAATGGGCCTCTCATGTATCGCCGAGATCGTCGACGCGAGGATCTAAGCGTCTGCCCAAGCTCCCCTCGGAATAAGGTCCCGCGAGACATCGGTAGCCGCGGGATAGTTAGTGCCCGCGCGAAGCCTATGACTGGATCACTCGGAATGCGATCCCCCAAGAACGCAAATAGCGCCAAGGGCGCGACCGATACCAGCCCACACCGCAGGTGTGGGCCCACGCCGTCGCGGCACAAAGGACCAACGGTCCGCTCCATCGCCGTTAGTTGAGGCCGGAGCACGCGTAGCCGCGGGACGATTTTGTGCGCGCTGCGGTTTGGGAGAAGGTTGTGTGAGCCTTGCCAAGCAATCTCAAAGGGGTGTTCAGGGACAAGCTGGTTGGCGCCCGCGGGCCTAGCACTGGCCCATCACCCCCAAGCGGGCCCTTATCTGAACGGCTATCCCCATAGCCCGCACTGTTCCCGAACTCCATGCGCGACGACAACGGCTGGCGTTGCGCGCTCCAACGGGGCGCAAATGACCAAAAGCCGTCGTTCAAAAAGGGAATTGGCTCGCAGCCGCCAAGGGGAGAGCAAATGCAGCGTTGAGCCACTCATATAATGGACGATAACATGGGACCTACATAACCCAGTTCCTTGCGAGTGTTGCCGCAATAAGAACAGGCAATCTATTTCAAGACTGCTGCTTGAACCTTTTTGTTAAGAAACCGGAGCTAAATCCGCCAGTCGGCTGGGGGTTCGGTTTACGCCGAGCCAGAATTCCAGCGTCTTTTGCATCGTGTCCATGTATTCCGTGTAGTCCACGGCTTTGCGGACGTACGCGTTGCATCGGCGGTGGTAGCAAGCGACGAGATCCCGCTGCTCATCCGAGCTGGTCAAAACCACGACCGGCAAGAGCTCCGTCGATTCATGGTCCCGAATGGCCTGCAGAACCTCGAGCCCGTTCACCTTTGGAAGTTTCAAATCCAGCAGGATGAGGTTCGGCAGCGCGGGAGGCGGCTCGTTTGAGCCGTTGCCGAAAAGCATCTCCAAAGCTTCGGCTCCATCGCGGGCGATGCGGACCTCCAAATTGAGGCCCACGCGCTTCAGGGCGCGAACAGTTAGCCGCTCATCGTCAGATGTGTCTTCAACCAGAAGAACAGCCGCTGGACGTGGATCACCTGGCATATCGAATTTACTCCCCTTGCCTCCTACTACGGATTTTCCCGGTCGATTCGGAAGGTACCACCTACGTTCTCCATTCTTACGAGATCGCCCTTATCATCCACAAAGATCACCATATCGTCATCGGCGGCGTGGCGGTCGATCTCGTTGAGCTCCACCTCGGAGTCGCCCATCTTGATCTTCTTGCGACCGACGAATTTGAGCGTCGCATCGCTCCATTTGCCTTCTTCGGGGTCGAACTCCTGAACCGTGACCGAGTCGCCCACCGCAGGCTTGACCTTCTTGAACCAGAAGTCCGTTGGATCGGCGCGTGAGGTTTTGGTGGCAAGAGGAAAGGTCTTTTCTACTTTTTGGTCATTGACCCATGCGGTCACTTTGGCGCCGTCGTCGTCCATCGTCGCCTTGAACTTGACCGTCGTTTCGCCGTCTTCGATCTCGATGGACTTGGAGCTTTCGATCCCGTTCTTGTCGTAGTGGAGGATCACATGCTTGGTGTTCTTTGACTTGGCGTAGTTGAGGGTGTACTCCTCGACGTACCCGTCATCGTCTCCGCCCGTGGTTTCGTCGGTCATCGTACCGGCCTTCTCAAAGTCGTCTTCCTTCTTCTCTCGCTGGTAAACGACGTACTTGAGCTGTTCCAGTTTTGCGGGCGTCCAGGACGTTGCAACGGTAAAGACCAAAAGTGGTTGCAAAAACATCATGCCTGTATACGCTCCCGGCGCGCGAAGTTTGCGCCACAAACAACTCTACTATGGAATTGTTGCGTTTAACCGCAATCTCCTTAAGGTGAGGTCTTTACCGGAAAAGGATCTTATCGAGACCGATCACGAACCCTTCCAAGGATCGCACCTCGCGAACGGCCAGCCTGACACCGTT
Organism: Fimbriimonas sp.; assembly: GCA_035550555.1. Classification (GTDB taxonomy): domain Bacteria; phylum Armatimonadota; class Fimbriimonadia; order Fimbriimonadales; family Fimbriimonadaceae; genus Fimbriimonas. Next base: position 17,342 of record DASZPA010000338.1, on the reverse strand, counting down.
CATGAACCCCGACCGGTCGGTCGAATCGTGCCGGATGGTAAGCAGTTCGCCCGGTGAGCCGAACAGCACCTCCTGGTGCGCCAACAGCCCGGGCAGCCGCACGCTGTGAACAGGGATTTCGGCAACCTTTCCTCCACGGACGCCCTCCGCCTTGATGGTGGGCCTTGGCAAACGCGTGGGATCGGAAGTCCTCGCATCGGAAATGATCTGCGCCGTGAGCATCGCCGTGCCGCTGGGAGCGTCTTCTTTGCGGTCGTGATGCAGCTCGATGACCTCCACGTCCGGCATCCACTTGGCGGCCATCTGGGAAAACTTCATCATCAGCACGGCGCCGATCGCAAAATTCGGCACATACATGGCAGCAACCTTGTGCTCCTTGGTCAGTGATCGAATCTGGCTGAGATCGGCCTCTGAGATTCCCGTGCAGCCGATGACGGGGCTGATGCCTCGCCGAAGCGCGCTTTCGGCGTGAGAAGGAGCCGCGCTGTGGTGGGAGAAATCCACCAGCACGTCCACGGGATCGCGGTCCAAGGCGCCCCCCAGCTTGTCGATGATCGGAATGTCGGGCGCCAGGGGGCCGGCAAGCTCTCTGCAGCTCTTTCCGACCTCGGAGCGGTCTGCCGCGATCAACACGTTGAAGCCCAACTGGGGCGTGAGGGCGCGAAGCACCTCACGACCCATTCGTCCAGCCGCCCCTACAACGGCAACTCGCAAAGCTTCCGGAGCGCTCATCGACTCCCGTTTTACCAGGAGTGCACTATCTCAGCCACGACCAGGCGCGATCCAGCAGAGCGAGGAGCGCGTCCCGGTAGGTTTCACCCTCCTTGGACGGGGAGACCTGCGTCTCTTTCGAAAGGATTGCGAGCGTCTGGACGGCAAGGCGAATCGCGAAGTCTCCGCGCGGGACGTTGTGACGGATCAGGTACTGCTCCACGAAGCCCGTGTGGACGAACGGGTAGCAGTCGTAGATCCAGACCATGGCCAGTCCGAGAAGCGGATCGGCGAGCTCTCCGAACGGATAGACGATCTCTCCGAGCCGGCCGTCTTGTACGCGCAGCCAATTCGGGAAGAAGTGGAGATAGTGCGAATAGACCAAGGGCGCCTCGGCCCTCTCGACCAACGGATGGAGCCGCGCCAGCGCAGCGGCGAACGTTGCGTCTTGAGCCCACGGGCCGTCGTAGCTCGACAGCTCCTCGAACCGGTTCTTCAGCGTGACCTCAGCCACGCCAAGACCCCGAGCGGCATGCGTGAACGACTGAAGCTGATCCTGTGCCTCAAGAGCCAGGTCCGCCGCCGTTCTGAACCGGTGGTATGTCCCGTCCATGGTCCAGAGAGTCACGTTCTCACCACGCGGCTCCTCCCAGAGGCTCCAGGGCGTTCCCAGCACGGATGTAGGGGCTCCGACCAGCCTTGGAGCGGGGAGACCGGCTTCAAGCAGAGCGGGCAGCAAGGGGGCCATCTTTGCGTCGACGTCTTTGCGCACGACAAGAGGCTCCGCTCGGCCCCTTAGCTTGAGGCGGTAGGCATAAGGCAACCAGGCTTCGGGCTCGGGCTGCGCGGATTCGATGAAGGCGCCGGGAAAGGCGCGGTCGACGAGCTGTTGTACGATGGGTTCTACTGACATGGGTGAGTCTTGGTGGAGCGACTTCAGCTCATCTCTCAGCCTGCGTTTCGCCGACTGAAGCCTTGCGCGGACCGCGGGAACCGACACACCGAGACCTCGTGCGATCTCGCTGTGCTGGTAGCCGTCCATCAAATCGAGCAGGATCGTTTCTCGCTCGCTCTCGGGAAGCTTCTGCAAGGCGTCCCAGACGGCGACCCGTTGCTCGACCTCGTCTTCCTCGGCCGCGATGTTCGCCTCGTCCCATGTGGAACCCGGCGACCGTCTCGTGGCGCGGCGGCGTCGAAAGTCGAACGCTTGATGCAAAACGATCTGCCGAAGAAAGCCCGGCAGCGCTGCCGCCTCGCGCAGCTCGGCCAGCCGGTGGGTCAGCTCGATCAGCGCGTTTTGGCAGACGTCCTGCGCGTCGTCCGAGTCGCCCAGGATGCGAATTGCCATCTGCAGGGCTGTCGGACGCCACTCGGCGAGCAAGTCCCACAACGCGGACCTATCGCCCGAGCGGGCTTTTTCGATTCGATTGGACTGTCCTGTCGTCACTCCGATCTATCAGGCGCAGCGACTCGCGAAAAGTGATAGGCGCTTCGCGCGAGTTAGTGATTTGCCAAGTTTCTGGAGTTTGCAGGAGCCGTGGCGCCGTTCTAGGTGCTGAGGCCAGTGAGCTTCTTGGGCGGTCGCTCGACAGGTGGAAGCGACCGCGGAGCTTTGACGGGGCCCGACTTGGCGAATTGCCAGAGCGCATGGGCCAAGTCGACCTCCTCGGTAACGAACTGAACCTGTGGGCGTTCCAAGACCCGAATGTCGGCGCAGATCTCCGTCTGGTCGACGCGCATGAAGATGCGATTGACAGGCTCTTCGAGGAGTCGCCTCCAGGGAAAGTTGCTCGGGCCCATTTGCGCATGCCGGAGGTCCTGAGGTCCGATCTGGAATGAGCAGCCAGTCCCTGAATGGAATTCCGTGCCACTTACCTGGGAGCGGCCTGTCGTAACTGGCTGGAACCTGAACCGAACTCGCGACTAACCTGCTCGCCTTTTGCTCTTCGCGATGATCGATGCCAGCTTCTCATCGGTCAGCGGATCTTCTTGCGAGCCTGGAAAGCCTTGCCAACGCACAGTTCCGTCTGCAGAAATGACCAGCACCTGCGGGATCGCCTCGACCTTAACGGCCCGCTCCATGCGCTGCTTCGGGTCGACCGCTACGTGATAGTTCATGGGCTGCGACTGCATGAAGCCTCGCACCTTTTCCGCGCTCTCGCCGCTCACGCCGATGATCACCAGGTCCTTCCCGAACTTCTTTTGCCACGCATTCAACTCCGGGATCAGCTCTCGGCAGCCGGGGCACCACGTTGCCCACATATCCACCAGAACCACCTTACCTTTGGTGGCGGGATGCGCGCCCTTCAGCCACTCGCCGACCTGGATCTTCGGCGCCTTGTGTCCGCGCAGATCGATCCCCGCATAAAGAGTCTTCTTGGGGTAGTTGGGCGATGCGACGGCAAGGGCTGAGCAGAGAACAAGCGAAGCGATCGATGCGGCGGCTTTCATGCCCTCATTATAGGTCTACCAAGTGGGCGGGTAGGACCTTGGCTCGGTGGTTGGCGAAGCCGCTTCGAACTCTCGCAGCATCGTTTTCAAGCCTTCGTTTTTCTCTTTTCGGTTCCACGAAGGATGCGTGAGCACGTTGAACGCCAGCCGCAGGCGGCTGATCTTATTGCGAAGCTGGATCATGTGCTGTGGCGTGAACGCCTCCCTGTCCAGATTCTTTGCCCGGCTGGAGAGGGATTCCGAATCGAGGTCCTGGGAGCCGATCTGGAAAGAGCACTTCTGTCCATTGAAGAACAGTGCGCCGTTGAGAAGACCCAGAACGCCCCGGTCTTTGCCGGCAACCTCGGTGTCCCGAATGATCATCAGCTCCACCAGATAGACCGTAGTCTGGGCGTCTTCGAGCAGGGCGAGATCCGCCGGCTTCGCCTTGCGGTCTAAAGCGAAGCTGTTTTTCAGAATCGCGCCGAGCAGGAAGATCGGCCCTGGAGCGAAAAGCAGCAACGGGCCCGTTTTGGCAATAAGGGACGCATCCCCATACAGCGACAGAATGGCCATCCCGGCGATCAACGCAAAGAAGGTCCAACATCCGGCGACGGCGATCCAGCCTGACTCGACGGGCTTCATCAGCCAACCGGCCGGACCATGATGCCACCGCGTGGCCTTGGGAAGGGACGGCTCGCCAGGTTCTGATTCAAGCCTTGGCGGCTTCTGACCTAAATCGTCCAGCGACGGCCACTCGTCGTGATCCACCAGCCTCAGTGTATCGCGGGAATGCTGCAATGCAGGACGAAGGGCGGTCCGGAATCCTGAGGCTAATTCTTCTTGGGTTTCGGCTCGGGAATGTGCTTCACCGTCTCTTGGATGAGCCTGGCAAGCCAGTCCTCGTGCTCGTACTTTTCCTGCGGTATCAAGACGTACGCTTTCGCACCCGGGTAGGGAGGAACGCGCTGAGCCGCCGGAGCGAGTTCGCTGGCGGCCTCAGTATCTTTGATAAAGAGCTGGTCGTCCGCAACCACAGCGAACATCTTCCCGTCGAGGAAGAGTCCGTACTCGCCAAACATCTTCTTCGCCGAGACGTCGCCGGCGCTCTGCAACCAACCAAGAATCTCGTCAACTGTTGCTTGGCTCGATGCCATATCAATAATGTTACACGCGCCATTCCGGAAGACGTTGCGACGGAGCGTGACAGGGAGGGAGCGATCGAAGCTCCGAGGTGGGCGGGGCTTCCGTGAAAAGCCCCATGGCTTCGTCGAAAGCCTTTCGCTGGCCGCGCATTTTCCAGGCAGGATGCCTGAGCAACTCGAACCAGAGCTGCCTCTCCCCGTAATGGGTCGAGATATGAAGCGCGCGGGCGATCCAGAAGCCGTAACGGCGCGTCAATCGGTAGGGCGTGGCGGTCTCTTTAAGATCTTGCGAGCCGATTTGGAAAGAGCAGCATCGCCCGTTGAAGAACATCGCGCCGTTATGGAATCCCAAAACGCCGCGGTCTTGCCCCAGTGTTTTCCTGCCGCTGCAAATCGACAGCTCCACGACCCAAATCGGCTCTCCGGGGTCCTCCACCAACGCAAAATCGGACCGGGTGGCCCTCTTTCGAGGGGCCGTGATCCAGAATCTTGCAACCAGGGTCAACACTCCCATCAGGAGCAGCATCGCCACCAGAGCGGCGCCTATGGCCAGCTTCGCAGGTTTGTCAAGAAAGCCCAAGAAGTGAGAGAAGGCGTCGATAGTGAAGAACGCCGTCGAAAGAACCGAGGCGATCTTCACCAGCCGGCGTCCGGGCTTTGAATACTTCTCGTACCGGTGATGCCATTTCGCGGTCGGAGGAGTCAGGTCTTGGGGAGATAGGGATGCGGCCTTGGGGTGGGCTCCCGGCGATGGTGCCACGACGCCGCAAGGGGACGCTCCGTCCTCCGTGGCAACTGTTCCAACAACCTATTGTATGCGAGGCCACCAAGTGGCAACCGAAGCCCTGTAATCTATGGGACATGCGATTGGTAGCGATGGCGTTGCTCTTGGTGCTGGCGGTCTTTGCATGGGCCGCGCCTCAGGAGACGAAGGCGGAGAAGGACGCTCGGATGAAGTGGTGGAAGGAGGCCCGGTTTGGGCTGTTCCTCCACTGGGGCCTCTATGCGGTGCCCTCCGGCGAGTGGAACGGGCACACGAATTACGCCGAGTGGATCCTGGAAGAGGCGCACATTCCCGTCTCGACTTACGAGCACTTCGAGCAGCAGTTCGATCCCGTCAAGTTCGATGCCGACAAGTGGGTAACCATGGCCAAGAACGCCGGGATGAAGTACATCTGCATCACCACCAAGCACCACGAGGGGTTCAACATGTTCGATTCGAAGTATTCGAACTACAAGATCACCAACACCCCGTTCAAGCGCGACGTGATGAAGGAGTTGGCCGCCGCGTGCAAGAAGCACGGCCTCAAGATGTGTTGGTACCACTCCATCATGGACTGGCACCACCCGGACTATCTGCCTCGCCGGGGATGGGAAGACCGACCGGCGGCCGGCGCCGACATGGATCGGTACGTTGAATACCTACGCAATGAAGTGAGCCAGCTGCTGACCGACTACGGCCCCATCGGCGTGATGTGGTTCGACGGAGAGTGGGAGAGCACCTGGAACCACAAGTACGGTCAGGCGCTTTACGACCTCTGCCGCAAGCTCCAGCCGAACGTGATCGTCAACAACCGAGTGGACGTGGGCCGAAGAGGAATGGCCGGCATGAGCACCTCCGAAGGAACCGCCGGCGACTTCGGCACTCCCGAGCAGGAGATCCCAGCCCAGGGAATCCCGGGCAGCTATTGGGAGACCTGCATGACCATGAACGACCATTGGGGCTACAACAAGAACGACCACGATTACAAATCGTCGAAGGACCTGATCCAGAAGCTGGTCGACATCGCTTCGAAGGGCGGCAACTTCCTTCTCAATATCGGCCCCACGCCTGAAGGCGAGTTTCCGCCGTTGGCGCAGGAGCGGCTAAAGGACTTGGGCGCTTGGACAAAGGTGAATGGCGACGCGATCTATGCCACGAACGCCAGCCCCTTCCCCAGCCTTTCCTGGGGCAGATGCACTCAGAAGGCGAAGGGCAACCACACGATGCTCTACCTGGATGTCTTTGATTGGCCAACAAATGGGAAGCTGGTTGTTCCCGGCATTGGGAACAAGCCCGTCCGTGCCAGCCTTCTGGCGGGCCATAAGTCTCTCAGTGTCAGCCGGCAAGATACCGACCTGGTGATCGACGTCCCTGCGGCCGCGCCCGATGAAAACTGCTCGGTGGTCGCGTTGGAGGTCGAAGGTAAGCCGGTCGTTTACCAAAGCCCGGCCATCGAGGCGGCGACGACGATGGTTGTCCAGTCGATCCCGGTGACCCTCGATTCGAAGGCGGAGGGCGTCGAAGTTCGCTACACCCTCGACGGCAGCGATCCGACCGCCTCTTCGACGCTCTACACGGGGCCGCTCCAGATCGACAGGGCGGAAACTCTCAAAGCCCGTAGCTTCGCCGACGGAAGGGCTGTGAGCCAGGTTGTCAGTCAGGAGTTCACGACGACTACGCCGCAAGCTGCGACGGAGGTCGCCGATCCCAAGCCGGGTGTGTCTTTCAAGATGTACGCCGGCGATTGGGACGCGCTGCCGGACTTCTCGAGTCTGACTCCCCAAGAGAGTGGAACGATGAGTGGGGTCGACATCTCGAAGTGGCCATCCAAAGAGCACTTCGGAATCGTTGCCACCGGATACGTGAACGCGCCAACGGATGCCGTCTACCAGTTTCAGCTTTCCTCCGACGACGGATCGAAGCTGGTCCTCGACGGAAAGACGCTGATCGATCACGACGGGACTCATTCGTTGACGGCGAAGGCCGCTTCGATCGCGCTTGCCAAAGGCTTTCACAGCATCGAGGTCCAGTACTTCAACAAGACGGGAGGACTCGGGCTGGAGCTGGCCTGGTGCAAGGCCGGCGGCAAATTGGCGCAAGTCGGCACAGGCGAGCTGTTTCACAGGGAAGACTGACGAACGGGAATTCCTTCAGTGGGATAAAGTTTCGCATGCGTTTTCATGCGGCCTTTTTGTTGGTCGCCATGCTGTTTGGCGTGGCGGTTGCCCAGGACAGACTTCAAACCATGCCCAGATACGATCGGTACACCCGCCTCACTCGCGAAATCTCAGGCTCCGTCAAATCGGGCAGCGCCTCTATTACGTGGTCGGAAGACTCGAAAAGCTTCTTCTACAGCTTTGATGGAAAGAACTACAAGTACGACTTGGAGAAGAAGAAGGCCGACGAGACCACCGAGCCTTTTCCCGGCAGGACCGAAGAGAATCGTGGACGCCGAAGGGGCCGGCAGCAGGGCAGTCCCGAGCGGGGCCGCCAGTTCTCCACCGTAACCTCGCCCGATGAGAAGCTCAAGGCGACGAGCCGAGACCGAAACGTCTACATCGCCGATGCGGACGGGAAGAATGAGCTCGCCGTCACCACGGATGGCAGCGTGGAAAAACGCGTCAAGTATGGAATCGCGAGCTGGGTCTATGGAGAAGAGCTCGGCGTTCGAAACGCGATGTGGTGGTCCCCAGACAGCAAGAAGCTGGCCTACTACAAATTCGATGAAGCCGAAGTGAAGGACTACTTCATCACGCTGGATGAGGGGTCTATCCAGGACCGCCTGGACACGGAGCCCTATCCGAAGGCAGGCGCGCCGAACCCTAAGGTGGCACTGTTCATCTACGATTTGGATTCAAAGCAATCGACCCGTGTACAGGTTGACTTTGGAGACGCGGGCCTGGACGAATACGTCTATGACGTGCGGTGGTCGGAAGACGGCAAGCATCTCTTCTTCAACCGCACCAACCGCAAGCAGAACGTCATGCAGTTCTGCTCGGCAGACCCTGCAACCGGCGCCGCGCACTCGATCGTCGAAGAGCGCCAGCCCCAGAGCTGGGCCGAGAATCATCCCGAAATCTCGTTCCTCAAAGACGGTGACCGGTTCATCTGGTCCAGCGAGCGGAACGGGTTCAAGAACTACTACCTCTACAACCTGGAAGGCAAGCTGCTCAAGACGCTCACGAATGAGAAGCTGGACGTGGGAAGGATCGCCAGGGTGGATGAGGATGCGGACCGATTCTTCTACACCGGCAGCGGACCGGAAAACCCCTACTTCCGCCAGCTTCACCGAGTCGGCTTGGACGGTCGTCACAACACCCTGATCACTAGCCCGGACCTGGATCACGAAGTAACCATCTCACCGGATGGAAAGCATTTCGTCGATGTCGTCCAGAGTCCCGACCATCCTGCCGAAACGAGGCTTCTGGACGACCGCGGCCATGTGAAAGACACTTTCTTGCGCAGCGACACTTCGAAGTTCGAGTCGCTGGGTCTCAAAAAGACCGAAGTGTTCACCTATACGGCCGCCGACGGCAAGACGCTGTGCTACGGAACCATCCAGTTCCCATCCGACTTCGATCCCAAGCAGAAATATCCCATCGTTCTCACCGTCTACGGCGGACCTGAGTCGGGGCCGATCAATACTCGGTTCCAGACCCCGAACCCGATTGCGGAGCTGGGCTTCTTGGTCGTGAACCTGGCCGGACGCGGAACCACCGGCCGCGGCAAGGAGTTTCGCGACGCAGTCTATGAGAAGCTCGGCGTGGTGGAGATCGACGATCAGAACGCGGGGATCCAGTCGCTCGCCTCGCGGCCGTATGCCGACGTGTCCCGTGTGGGCGTCTTTGGGACCTCGTACGGCGGCTACTCGACGGTGATGCTGATGCTTCGCCATCCCGAGACGTTTTCGGTCGGCTGCGCAAGCTCCAGCGTGACCGACTGGCGGAACTACGACTCGATCTACACCGAGAGGTACATGGGGCTGCCGACGGACGAGGACAACAAGGGCGGCTATGACAAGGGCTCAGCCATGAAGTACGCGGGAGACCTCAAGGGAAGGTTGATGCTCTACTTCGGCAGTGCGGACAACAACGTGCACCCCGCAAACACCTACCAGCTCACGCACGCCCTGGAAACCGCAGGCAAGTCTTATGACATGACGGTCGGCACGGATCGGGGTCACACGCAAATGAACGCCACGCGCATGTGGGAGTATTTCGTGACCCATCTGATCCTTCAGCCCAGGCAAGACCCTCTGAAGACCGCCTGGAACAAGCGAAAATATCGAAAATCTCTTGCAAAACGAATAGTCCACCCAAACGGCGCGTCTTCAACGATTAAAGTAGGTTAAGGCTAAGCCCAGACAGCGAATTGCCAGGTTCGCGGCAGCCTGCTTTGCGGATACAATGTAGAAGTTTGATTAGGGAAACCTGATTGCCCTTGCTTTTGATCCAGGGAGAAGTAAACCGTTGAAATATTTGAATCTTTTTGCGGCCGGTGCCGCCGCCCTCGCCTGTGTGGCGACAGCTCCGGCTCAAGCCTACTATCACGGCGATCCGAACATCCTCGTTCCTCGCTCATCGCAAACCATGTTGGGTGAAATTCCGGGAACGCGGATGCACACCAACTGTCTGAAGTACGTCGGCCCATGGGACCATGTGAGCGGCGACGAAGTCGCGCCGATTCTTTCGGCTGCTGGCGGGAGGCGACTGGTCAATCCTCCGGGTTACCACCCGGTCGACATCCACGACGCCTACAAAATCAAGAGCGGCGTCGGAAAGAACGCGATCGCCATTGTGGACGCTTGGCACTGGCCGACGGCACTCAACGACTTCAACGCTTTCTCCACCCAGTTCGGCCTCCCAACTCAAGGTGGAACGAACCCGACGGGCACGAATAACTCAGTCTTCCAGGTCGTTTACGTCGACAGCAACGGAAACAAGACTACGACGGCGCCCCCGGTGGACAATGGCTGGGCCACTGAGGAAGCGATCGACACCGAATGGGCGCACGCGATGGCCACGACGGCGAAGATCTACCTCGTCGAGGCAGCCTCTTCTTCCGGTACCGATCTCTTTGCGGCGGTCACCTACGCTGCGGGCCTCCCTGGCGTACAGCAGGTATCCATGAGCTGGGGCGGAGGAGAGTTCTCCGGTGAGACCAGCTTCGACTCGACCTTCGTACACCCAGGCGTCGTCTTCTTTGCCAGCACCGGCGACGATGGGGGCATCCAGCAATATCCGGCCGAGAGCCCGAACATCGTCGCGGTCGGTGGAACGCATGTGATCATCAGCGGCGGCGTGTGGCAGAGCGAATCCGGATGGTCGGGTTCCGGCGGCGGAGTCAGCGCTTACGAGCCGATCCCGTCGTACCAGAGCACGGTGTCCAGCGTCGTTGGCGGCAATCGTGGCACGCCCGATATCTCAGCGGTTGCGGACCCGAACACCGGATGCGCGATCTATACGACCACGCCCGACGAGTTCGGAGATACGGGTTGGCTCGTCTATGGTGGGACCAGTCTGGCCTGCCCGGTGGTTGCAGGGATCACGAACGCCCGCGGCTATCCGACATCGTCGTCTTTCAACGAGCTGATCAGGCAGTACAACGTGCCCTCGTACTCGTCCCTCTACATGAGAGACATCACCACGGGTCAGTCCATCCACAACGGTTCGGTGCGGTTCAACTGCATGACCGGCTATGACCTCGTCACGGGATTGGGAACGCCTCTCCGGCAGATCCCCACGCTGTCGAACGTGTCGTTCATCCCCAAGACGGTGACCCTGATGCCGAGCGACACGGTGCGAACCTCCGGAGCGCTCTACCAGCTGTACTACAGCGACTCGTCCTACTATGTGATCAAGCGGAATCCGAGCGGAAACGCGGGAATCCAGACCACGTATGTCATCAAGTACAACGGCATGGAGACGATGGCTCAAACGCAGGCCATCCGCGTGTCGCTGACCGCCCTCGCGAGCGCCTCGACGCCGGTGTCGATCAAGGCGTGGAATTACAGCACGAGCGCTTGGGATACGGTCGCCACGCCAACCTTGACCACGACCAAGTCGACGACGCTGCAAAGCCTGAGCAGCTTTGCCAACTATATGGACTCGAACGGAAACGTTCAGCTCCAGCTGCAGGCGACTGGCTTGGCCAGCACGACCAGCATCTCGATCGACCAGTTCAAGGTTGTCGCGGATCCGCTCACCCACTAAGCAAACTAAAGCCGGGTCCCTCTTTTGGGGGACCCGGCTATTCATTTAAGAGGCGCCTGCCTGCTGGTCTGTTTCGATTCGAGACCAAATTCCTGCCGCCAGGCCACGCAGTCTAGCTAGGCGATGCCGTCGCGCAGCTCTTGGTTAAGGGCCCAGTGTTGGCGCAGGGCTTGAGCGTGCGTGAGCTTGCCCACGCGGTGGGCCTTGAGCTCTTTGGGAGGTCTCTTGGGCGTGATGCCCTCGAACTGGCGTATCAACCAGGCCTTGGTCGAATTCACCTTGGCAAGAACCCTGCGAGTCTTGCGGCGCCGCCATGCTCGGTCACGTACGTTCATCAATTACCTCCTCGGTCGTTGGAACCGTGGCGATAACCCGCACAAGGGCCGGTCTTCGCACACGGCACTCGACAGCGTTTCGTACACCTCTAATTTACGGCGGTTTTTGCGTTTTCGTTGAACAAATCGGCGGTGTTTCGACACCCACCGGTTATGCGACCGAATTGCGTTAGACCCAAACTTCATCACATTGCGCTGGCGACAGTCGGCGCCGCGGTGGCCACCAGCGCGACTTCTGGCTGCAGTCGGGCGGTCGCGGCCTCACCTGAGACGGTTCCCGCGTCCGAATACACCCTCACGATCTACAAAGACGACTTCGCCATGGTTCATGACCTGCGGCAGGTGAACGTCGGAAATGGAGCGAGCGAGCTGCGGCTGCCGGGCGTCAGTAAACAGCTCGATCCCAGCTCGGTCCTCTTCGACTGGCCCGGCTCGGGACCCCAGCCGGAAGTCGTGTCGACCATGTACAACGTCGGCGTCACTTCGAGCCAAGAGCTTCTCAAGAGGATGGTCGGGCAGGATGTGACGGTCGTTTATCGAGGTCAGAACGGCGAACCGGGCGATAAGGCTGAGGGAAGACTCGAGGAAGCGAACCAAGGCACGGTCCTCCACACCAAGGACTCGTACATCATCGACCCCTCCGGCGAAATTCACGCGCCGGCCGACAAGCAGATCGTAACGATGCCGGAGCTGGTTGCCTCGGTCCAGAGCCAGTCAGCCGGACAAAGACAGGTGGGTTTGTCATATCTCACGCGAGGCCTCTCTTGGAGCGCCGACTACGTGGGCTTGCTCACTCCGGACGGAAAGACGATGCGGCTGGAGTGCTGGGGCACCATTGACAATCAGACGGGAACGAACTTCGACCACGCGGCGCTCCGGCTCGTTGCAGGTTCGCCAAACCGAGCCGTGCAGAATCAGGTTGCGCTGCACCAGGAGATGCCGATGCAGGTAAACGAGTCTAGAATTACCGATGGTGCGCTTAGTGGAGGCGTAATGGCGAAAATGCCGGCGCCGGTGCAGGTCGCGGGCGACCTTTACACTTACAAGCTGCCGGACACCGCCTCGATCGAGCAGGGGCAGATGAACCGCGCACGGATCGCGACCGCGGAGCAGGTCCCGATCACGCGCACTTATAACGTGAGCCTCAGCGAAGACGTTCCGGGCATCCAGCAAAGAATCCCCGCTCAAACGACCATCGCCTTCTTGAACAGCCAGTCGGGCGGCCTCGGAATCCCTTTGCCTTCGGGCACACTCCGAGCCTACGAGTCGGACGAGGGCGTTCGATCCTACATCGGCGCGTCCGAGATCGCAGACACCCCCAAAAGCCAGCGCCTCTCACTGACGCTCTCCAACGCATTCGACGTCTTCACCCGAGCCAACCTCGATTCCAGCCGGCGGTTGGGCAAGCACAAGACCGAGCGAACTTACACGATCGAGCTTCACAACGAAAAGAGCAAAGAGGTGGACATGAAGGTCACACAGTCGTTCTATGAGGCTGTCCAGCTTGGAGAACAGTCCGTGAAGCCGAACAAGGCCGACTCCAGCACCCTGGAATGGCGGCTCAAGGTTCCGGCCAAGGGGGTCCTGAAGTTGCGGAGTGAGGTCTTTCTGAACAGATAGAGCTGCCTTCATTGCCTTCTCAACGGGGATTGCGGAGGCCCTTGCCTCGTATCTTCTGGCAAACTTGACTCATGAGCCGCGTCAAGCCGGTAGCCGTTGTCTTCGCGCTGATTCTGATTCAGATTGCCAGTGCGCAGACAACGCTGCATGTCTTTGCCGCCGCGTCACTTCGAGAATCGTTTCAGGCGATGGCGTCTTCCTTTGAAAAGCGTCACTCAGGCGTGCACGTCGAGGTGAGCTTCGCCGGATCGCAGCAGCTTGCAGCTCAGATCAATCAGGGAGCCCCATGCGACGTGTTTGCCAGCGCGGATGAGCGGACATTGGAGAGGATCGCCTACATGCCCCAGAGCAGACGGGTGTTCGCTCTTAATCGTTTGGTGGTGGTAACTCCCTCCAACGACCGGAGCGTTGCGAGCTTTGGAGACCTCTCCCGGCCCCGAAATCTGGTCGTGGCGGCGCCCGCCGTTCCCGTCGGCGCATACACCCGGATTGCCCTTGCGCGGGCCGGCCGTCCTTTTGGCGATGGCTGGGTCGGAACGGTCATGTCGCACATCGTGTCGCAGGAGCAGGATGTGCGCTCCGTCCTGGCTAAAGTCGAGCTTGGCGAGGCGGATGCTGGAATCGTGTATGTCACTGACGCGCTCCAAGGCGGGCGCCGTGTCAGAACCGTCGCTGTGCCCGAGGCGATCCAGCCTAGGATCGCCTATCCGATCGCCATCCTCAAGGCCTCGCCGAACGGAAACTTGGCGCGAAGCTTCCTCAAGGAGGTTCTCGGCCCGTCGGGACAGGCAGAGCTGACCCGACGTGGGTTCGTCAGTCCCCTGGCGCCCGTTGCGTTCCTGGAGCTTCTCGTTGACGGGAAGCCGCGTCACATCAGCGCGATCGGTATCTCCCATATGCGGATGACCGCCGTCAAGGCTATTGGCCCCGATAAGAGGCCTCATGAGTACCGCGGGGTTCTCTTCAGCTCGCTGGCGACCGGTGCTCGAGGAAAGCAAGTCGAGCTGGTCGGCGGCGACGACCACGCCGTTACCGTGCCTCTCGCCCAGTTGATCCGCTCAAGGGCAGTCCTGGTCACCCAAAGCTCCGGTTCCCTCCAGATGGTCGTTCCTGGATTGCCGCCTCACGACTGGGTGGATGGGCTGGTTCGAGTCGTGGTGAAGTAGGACAGTCGTCGCGGCGAAACCGTAGACTGATGGGCGCATGGCTTATCGGGATTTCCAGCACTTCCTCGAAACCCTCGAGCAAAAGGGCGAGTTGCGTCGGATCAGCGAAACCGTCAGCCCTTCATTAGAGATCACGGAGATCTCGGATCGCGTGATGAAGGCCGGGGGCCCGGCTCTGCTGTTCGAAAACGTAGTCGGCTGCGAACCGCGTCTCGGAACTCCCGATCCCGACAGCGCGGTCATGGGCCATGCTCCGATTTCCGTTCCGGCGGCGGGTTCGCGCCGGTACGACATGCCGGTCGCTATCAACACAATGGGCACGAGGAGGCGGATGTCCCTGGCTCTGAGCTGCGACGATTTCGAGGAGCACGCCCAGCGAATCGAAGCGCTCCTCAAGCCGGAACTTCCCAAGGGACCTGTCGAGGCTCTGAAAATGCTGGGCCACCTGTTCGGAGAGCTGAAAGGTGTCAGGCCAAGTAAGGTGTCCTCGGGCAAGTGTCAAGAGCGAGTGACCCTTGGCGACGACGTGGACCTGCTGCAACTTCCGGTTCTCACCTGCTGGCCCGAGGACGGTGGACCGTTCATTACGCTCCCGCTCGTCTTCACTCATGACCCCAACACCGGGAAACGGAATGTGGGGATGTACCGAATCCAGATCCACGACAAACGAACCTGCGGCATGCACTGGCAGATGCACAAGACCGGCATGCGCCAAATGGAGGACGCCGGCAAGAAAGGCAAGCGGCTGGAGGCTTGCATTGTGCTCGGTTCCGATCCCGCCTGTATTTTTTCGGCCATCGCGCCCCTTCCTCCCGGAATCGACGAGATGATGTTCGCCGGGTTTCTCCGCCGCGAGGGAGTGGCCATGGTCAAGGCGAAGACCGTCGATATGGAAGTGCCGGCCGACGCCGAGATCGTGATCGAGGGCTACGTCGAGCCGTCCGAGCGCCGGCTGGAAGGCCCGTTCGGCGACCACACCGGCTACTACTCGCTGGCCGAGCCGTTCCCCGTGCTGCATGTGACCGCGGTCACAAGGCGCGAGAAGCCCGTCTATCCGGCAACCATTGTCGGCCAACCACCCATGGAAGACGGATGGATGGGCAAAGCTGTCGAGCGCATCTTTCTTCCCCTCATCAGGCTGTCGGTGCCGGAGATCGTGGACATGAACCTTCCCGTCGAGACCTGCTTCCATAACGCGGCATTCGTCAGCATCAAGAAGAAGTACCCCGGCCACGCCTACAAGGTGATGAACGCGATTTGGGGGCTTGGCGGGCTGTCTTTCACGAAGTTCGTCTTCATCTTCGACGAGGAGTGCGACGTGCAGAACCTCCAAGAAGCTCTTTTCCGCCTCGGCGCAAACTGCGACCCGATGCGCGACACCCTCGCAAACAAAGGCCCAGTCGACCAACTCGACCACGCCAGCGTCGAAGAAGGCTTCGGCGGCAAGCTCGGATTCGACTGCACCCACAAGTGGCCCGGAGAAAACGGCTTCACCCGCCAGTACCCAAAGTTGATCACGATGTCGGACGAAATCAAAAGGAAGATCGACAGTCTATGGCCGAGACTCGGCCTATAACGTCGATGCTCTGCCAAGGGAGAAATGAGCGACAAACGACACGATTTAACCGCGAAGCGGTTTCATCACCATAGCCCACGTAACACCGTGGTAGCACCGCCAGCAATCCAAGCTCGGATGAGAACTGCCGTCTTGAGGTCAGCGTCTCAGCCGGTCACCGCGGAGCGGTCTGATCGCCATAGCCCACGGTAACACCGTTGGGTACCAATCAACGGCCGCCCAACCTCGGAGAGGTTGTGTCACCTCACATTCTGTGAGAAGTGCCGCCTTGATGCCCGCGCCTCAAGGCCGGTCATCGTGGAACGGTTCATCGCCATTGCCAACGGTAACACCACCGTGGGTGGCCCGCCGGCGTCAACCCCCGAAGAGGTTGTGTCTCCCCCGTCCGGCCGCTGCCCCTAACACGCGTTCTCACTCCCAGACATATCGCTCGTCGTATTCAATCTCGTGCTCTTTGAGCAGGTCGAGGAACTCCTCCTGAAATGTCTGGGTCCGGTGGTGCTCCTCTTGGTTCTCAATGTAACGCCTAACGATGTCCTTTCGTGACGCAATGACGGAAAACGCCCCGTATCCGCCAGCCCCACGATGTTATCGTGGGCTAGGGTGATGGAACCGCTGCCGCGGTTGGAGAATCCCTGATAGTCACCAAACCTCCCATTTTCGGTAGCCATCACAAGCGGCCGAGACCGAACGTGACAGGCAGGCTTCACAATAACAACGTGATGCACGATCCCACGCGCAAATATCGCCCGTTTCCGCAGGTGGACCTGCCGCATCGCAAGTGGCCGGACCGGCGGATCGAGACGGCGCCGACGTGGGTCTCGGTGGACCTGCGCGACGGGAACCAGGCGCTGATCGAGCCGATGAACGTGATGGAGAAGCTGGAGATGTTCCAGCTTCTAGTCTCCCTCGGCTTCAAAGAGATCGAGGTGGGCTTCCCGTCCGCCGCGCAGGTCGAGTTCGAGTTCATCCGCATCCTCATCGAAAAGAAGCTGATTCCATCCGACGTCTGGATTCAGGTTCTCACTCAAGCTCGCGACCACCTCATCGAGCGGACCTTCGAGTCGCTGCAAGGCGCCGAGCGAGCGATCGTTCACCTGTACAACTCCACCTCCACCGTGCAGCGGCGGGTCGTCTTTCGCATGGATCAAGACGAGATCGCCGGATTGGCGGTCTCTGGCGCCAAGCTGATCAAGAAGCTCGCATGGGAGACCGGCGACACCCAGATCCGGTTCGAGTACTCGCCCGAGAGCTTTACCGGCACCGAGTTGGAGTTCTCGAAGCGGATCTGCGAAGACGTCATGGACGTTTGGCAGCCGACGCTCGAGGACAAGATCATCCTTAACCTACCGGCCACGGTCGAGCTTGCCACGCCGAACATCTA